>DASQGE010000064.1:0-36370 GCA_035632775.1 Solirubrobacteraceae bacterium
TGGACGACAGAGCCGCATGCGGCTCTGTCACGAAGCCGCACATGTGCGGCTTCGCCGGGCGGCGCATGCGCCGCCCGGATAGACTGAAAGTCATGCGCGACGAGGCCACCTTCCGGGTCAAGACCGGCTTGGCCGAGATGCTCAAGGGCGGGGTGATCATGGACGTGGTGAACGCCGCGCAGGCGACCGTCGCCGAGGAGGCCGGCGCCGCCGCGGTGATGGCGCTCGAGCGCGTTCCCGCCGACATCCGTCGCGACGGCGGCGTGGCGCGCATGTCCGACCCGGAGATGATCGCCGGCATCCAGCACGCCGTCACGATCCCGGTGATGGCCAAGGCGCGCATCGGACACTTCGTCGAGGCCCAGGTTTTGCAGGCGCTGGAGGTCGACTACGTGGACGAGTCGGAGGTGCTGACTCCGGCGGACGAGGCCAACCACATCGACAAGTGGCGGTTCGCTGTCCCGTTCGTGTGCGGCGCGACCAACCTCGGCGAGGCGCTGCGACGGATCGGCGAGGGCGCCGCGATGATCCGCTCCAAGGGCGAGGCCGGCACCGGCGACATCGTCGAGGCCGTCCGCCACATGCGCGCGATCAACGGCGAGATCCGCCGTCTCACGACGCTCGGACAGGACGAGCTGGCGTCCGCCGCCAAGGAGCTCGGCGCGCCGCTCGAGCTCGTGCGCTCCGTCGCCGCCGACGGGCATCTGCCGGTGGTGCTGTTCTGCGCGGGCGGGATCGCGACGCCGGCCGACGCGGCGCTGATGATGGCGCTCGGCGCCGAGGGCGTGTTCGTCGGCTCGGGCATCTTCAAGTCCGAGGACCCGCCCGCCCGCGCGCGCGCGATCGTCGAGGCCACCACCCACTGGCAGGACCCCGAGCGGGTCGCCCAGGCCTCTCGCGGACTGGGGCCGGCGATGGCGAGCCTGGAGAGCTCGAAGCTCGAGCACAAGCAGCTACTGGCCCAGCGCGGCTGGTAGGCGTGCCGCCGGCGCCGACGGTGAAGCCGTTGGTGGGCGTGCTGGCGCTGCAGGGTGGCTTTCAGGCGCACGAGCGCGTGCTGCGCGGGCTCGGCGCCCGCGTGCGCGAGGTGCGCGTGCCCGCCGACCTCGACGGTCTGGACGGGCTCGTGATACCCGGCGGGGAGTCCACGACGATGACGCTCGGCGTGCAGCGCGAGGGCCTGGCCGGGCCGCTGCGCGAGCTGGTGGGCGGGGGGGTGCCCGTGCTCGGCTCGTGCGCGGGGCTGATCATGCTCGACCGCAAGCACCTGGGTTTGATGGACATGAGGGCCGAGCGCAACGCGTTCGGGCGCCAGCTGCAGAGCTTCGAGGCCGACCTGGAGCTGCGCGGCCTGGACGGCGGGCCGCTGCGAGCCGTGTTCATCCGCGCGCCCTGGATCGCCGAGCGCGGCCCTGAGGTGGAGGTCCTCGCCGTCCTCGACGGCCATCCCGTCGCTGCCCGCCAGGACGGCATGCTCGCGGTCGCCTTCCATGCCGAGCTCACCGACGACGATCGCGTCCACCGCATGTTCCTGGACGCCGTCTCGAGCCGGGCGACGGTCGCGCGAGCTCCGTGATGGGAGGCCCCCGTGCGCGCGGGTCGCGCGAGCTCCGTGATGGGAGGCCCCGTGCGCGCGGGGTCGCGCGAGCTCCGTGATGGGAGGCCCCCGTGCGCGCGGGGTCGCCCGAGCGGGTGCGACCGAGCGCATGCCGGCGCACCGAGGTGGCGCGCAGCGCGCGATACTGGCGTCATGCGCATCGCCGTGGCCGCGGACGAACCGGTGGGGATCGCGGGCGCGCTCGTAGAGAGCCTGCGCGAGCGCGGCCACGAGGTGCTGACCCACGGCGTGCTCCGCGAGGGCGAGCGGGCGGACTGGGCGTGGGCGTCGGAGGCGGCCGCGCGCGACGTCGCCGAGCGGCGAGCCGAGCAGGCGATCGTGTGCTGCTGGACGGGCACGGGGGCGGCGATCGCGGCCAACAAGGTTCGCGGCGTCAGGGCCGCGCTGTGCGGAGACGCGGCCACCGCAGCGGGAGCGCGGCGCTGGAACGACGCCAACGTGCTCGCGCTCAGCCTGCGCACCACCTCCGAGGCCGAGCTCTCAGAGATCCTCGACGCGTGGTTCGCCGGTGAGCCGAGCGTCGAAGCGGACGACCGCGCGAACGTCGCGCACCTGGAGGAGATCGAGGACGGGCGGCTGTGAACGAGAGCGTGGGTTGAGAGTTATTTTTCTATTGTGCGTATAGTTAATGTATATACGATAGATACAATTGCTATACGCGGAAAAAAAATCAATATAGAACCTCGTCCGCCTCGAGGCTCTGGCTCTGATCCTCGACGACGTTCAGATAGCCTCGAAACGCACGACGCCGTCCGCGTCCGGCGGCCGTTCGACGACGCGTCCCTCGTCGAGCAGCAGGTCGACGTGGCCGAGCACCTCCGAGAGGGTCAGGAACGCTTGGGTGACCGCGACGTTGCCCCACAGCTCGGTCGCGATCTCGTGCGCGGTGCGCGGCTCAGACGCGATCAGGCCGTGGATCTTCTCGGCGCGCCGGCGGTGCAGGCGAAAGCGCTCGTCGATCAGCGAGACGTGGTCGGCGATCGGTTCGCCGTGGCCGGGCAGCACCAGCGAGAGGTCCATCGCCCGGGTGAGCCGAAGCGAGGCGATGTAGTCGACCAGCGCCCGCGGGCGTGGGCCGGCGAAGTCCGCTCCCGCGCCGAGCGGCCGCGCGAGCAGAGGGTTCGAGGAGATGTGCTTGATCAGGTGGTCTGCCGCCAGCAGGATCGAGCGGGACTCGTCCAGGAAGACCGTGTCCGAAGGGCTGTGGCCGGGCCGGTGCAGCACTCTCAGCGTGCGGTCGCGCAACTGCAGCTCCTCGCCGTCGCGAAGCGGCCGCGTGATCTCCACGGACGAGCCCCAGGCGCGAAAGCTCGCGGACACGGCCCGCAGGGCGGTGACCACGTCGGCGGGGATTCCGTGCCGGAGCATGGTCTGCTGGGCGAAGCGGTCGTCGAGCTCGGCGGACTCGCGGAAGTTCAGCAGATAGGGCGCGAGCGCCTCCAGCGCCGCGACCTGCGCGCCCGAGCGCCGTGCGAGGATCGAGGCGAGGCCGAGGTGGTCGATGTGCTGATGGGTCACGATCAGCAGCTCGATGTCCTCGATCGCATGGCCGCGCGCGGCCAGGGCCTGCTCCAGCTCGTCCAGCGCCTTGCCGGAGTTCGGTCCCGAGTCGACGAGCGTCAGGGGCGAGTCCTCGATCAGGTAGGCGTTGACGCGACCGACCATGAACGGCGTGGGGATCGCCAGGCGATGGATGCCCGCGTCGGCCGCGAGCCCGAGCAGCTGGGCCTCGTCCGCTCCCTCCGTCTGTCCGGAGCCCGTCACGAGCGATATCGGCTGTCGCTGCGCTCGGCCGATCTAGGTTGCGGTTGGGCGTCGCTTCGTTCCGCAAGTCTGCGTTGCGTGTTTGCGCGTCGTTTCACGTCGCTCGAGACCGGATCAATGTGAGCACCTCGTCGCGGCGGCTCTCCATGTCATCGCGCGAGACGAGGGACTCGAGGCACAGGCGCAGCAGGGGCTCGGTGTTGGAGGGTCGCACGTTGAAGTGCCAGTCCTCGTAGTCGATCGAGATGCCGTCGAGCCGGTCCTGGCGCGCGTCCGAGTAGCGCGCGGCGATCTCGGCCATCTTGGCGTCGGGGTCGTCGACCTCGGAGTTGATCTCGCCCGAGATGAAGTACCGCTCGCGGTAGGGCTTCAACAGCTCCGACAGCGGCACCCCCGCGCGCGAGACGCGTTCGAGCACGAGCAGCGCGGGAATCGTGCCGGAGTCCGCGCAGAAGAACTCGCGGAAGTAGTAGTGGCCGGAGACCTCCCCGCCGAACAGCGAGCCCTCGGCGCGCATGCGGGTCTTGAAGAACGCGTGTCCGACCCGGTTGACATAGGGGACGCCGCCGGCCCTGCGGACCGTGTCGGGGACGGCCCGGGATGCGCGCACGTCGTACAGCACGGCCTCGCCGGGATGGGTGCGCAGGAGCGACTCTGCCAGCAGCGCGGTGAGGAAGTCGCCGTCGACGAACTCGCCGGTGTCGTCGATGAAGAAGCAGCGGTCACCGTCCCCGTCCCACGCGATGCCGAGGTCCGCGCCGCTCTCGCGTACCTGCTCGACGATGAACCGGCGGTTCTCCTCCAGCAGCGGGTTCGGCTCGTGGTCGGGAAAGCCTCCGTTCGGTGTCCAGTAGGTCTCGATCGCCTCCAGGCCGAGGCGCTCCAGCGGCGGGCCGACCATCGGGCCGGCCATGCCGTTGCCGCCGTCGAGCACCACGCGCAGCGGCTTGACCTGCGCCGGGTCCACGAACCGCGCCACGTAGGCCTGGAACTCGTTGTAGATGTCCACCTCCTCGACCGAGCCCCCGCCGGGCTCCGCGCCGAGGCCCGACTCGATCGCGAGCCGGATGTCCTGGATGCCGGCGTCCCCGGAGAGCGCGATCGCCCCGTCGCGCACGAGCTTGGCGCCGGTGTAGGCCTTCGGGTTGTGCGAAGCCGTGCACATCAGCCCGCCGTCCAGCTCGCGCGAGCCGACGAGGTAGTAGAGCATCTCGGTGCCCACCTCGCCCGCATCGATCACGTGCGCGCCCTCGGCGAGCAGGCCCGCGCGGTAGCGCGCCGAGAGCTCGGGCGCCGTGAGCCGCATGTCGCGGCCGAGGCCCACGCGCAGCTCGGAGGAGGGCTTGGACGCCAGCCGTGAGAGCACCCGCGCGAACGCCCGGCCGATCAGCTCGGCCCCGTCCCCGTCGATCTGCGAGCCGTAGAGCCCGCGGATGTCATACGCCTTGAAGATGCTCGGGTCGAGGGACGCCACGTCGCTGCGCATCCTAGAGCCGGAGCGTTGGCTCCGGTTCGGTCACGGACGACTGGAGGTCGTCCGTTCTCGTCATGACGCGGGGCCGGATGCCCGCGGAAGTACTCTTTGCCCATGTCCGGACACTCCAAGTGGGCGAGCATCAAGCACAAGAAGGCGATCGTGGACTCGCGCCGGGGCCAGCAGTTCACCAAGCTGGCGCGGGCGATCACGGTCGCGGCGCGTGACGGGGGCGGCGATCCGGACGCCAACGCGACGCTCGAGAACGCGATCCGCAAGGCCAAGGAAGCGTCGATGCCGAAGGACAACATCGAACGCGCGATCGCGCGGGGGACGGGCGAGGGTGGCGAGGGAGAGGCGCTCGAGACCGTTCTCTACGAGGGCTACGGGCCGGGCGGGGTGGCGGTGCTGGTCGAGGCGGTGACCGACAACCGCAACCGCACGGGCGCGGACGTGAGGCATCTGTTCTCCAAGCACGGCGGCAACCTCGGCGAGCCGGGCTCGGTGGCGTATCTGTTCGACAAGAAGGGCACCATCACGATCGACGCGGCCAGGCACGACGAAGACGAGCTGATGGTCGCGGTGGAGGCGGGCGCCGAGGACATCACCTCCGACGAGGGCATCTGGGAGGTGGTCGCGGCGCAGGCGGACTTCACGAAGGTGCGTCGAGCGCTCCAGGACGCGGGCGTGGAGATCGAGAGCGCCGAGCTGGGCTACCGCCCGTCGAGCCTCGTGCCGATCGACGAGGGCCAGGCGGCGAGGCTGATGAAGCTGATCGAGGTGCTCGAGGAGAACGACGACGTCGGTGAGGTGCACGCGAACTTCGACGTGCCCGCCGAGGTGCTCGAACGGGTCGCGGGGTAGGCCGGAGCGAGAGGCGGCGCGACGGAGGGCGCGCCGGGGCGCGAAACCGCCGCAGCGCCTGGCGGTGGACGGCGCGCGGAGCAGGCGTCCGGCCCGGGACGCAGAATCCAAGAGCATGATCGTGATGGGCATAGACCCGGGCCTGGCGAGCACGGGCTACGGCGTGGTGGCGCGGCGTGACGGGCGCCTGGTGGCGCTCGACGGAGGCGTGATCGAGACCGCGGCCGGGCTGCCGGCCGAGCGCAGGCTCACGGACATCCACGCCGCGGTGGATGCGTTGCTGGCCGAGCACGAGCCGCAGGGGATGGCGCTGGAGGAGCTGTACTTCGGCCAGAACGTGAAAACCGCGTTCGCGGTCGGGCAGGCCAGGGGCGTGACGATGCTGGCCGCGGGGCGCCGAGGGGTGCCGTGCGAGAGCTATACGCCGCAGCAGGTGAAGAGCGCGGTGTGCGGGCACGGGCGCGCGGGCAAGGAGCAGGTCGCGCGCATGGTCGGAGCGCTGCTCGGCCTGTCCGAGCCGCCGCGGCCGGACCACGCCGCGGACGCGCTGGCGGTCGCGATCTGCCACGCCAACTGCGCGCCGCTGTCCAGGGCGCTCGCGGAGGTGGCGTCGTGATCGGCGTGCTCAAGGGCGAGGTGGCGGTGCGACGGCCAGATCACGTGGTGATCCTGTGCGCGGGCGTGGGCTACCGGGCGGCGGTGTCGGCGCAGACGCTGCACCACGTTCCGGCGGCTGGGTCGCAGGCGCTGCTGCACACGCACCTGATCGTGCGCGACGACGCGCTGACGCTGTACGGCTTTCACTCAGAACAGGAGAAGGAGCTGTTCCTGATGCTGCTGTCGGTGCAGGCGGTCGGCCCGAAGGTGGCGCTGGCGGTGCTGTCGGGCGGTCCGGCCCGGGAGCTGCTCGGCGCGATCGCGGCGGGCGACGCGGCTCGCTTTCAGGCGGTGCCGGGGATCGGCAAGCGCACGGCCGAGCGGATCATCGTCGAGCTGCGCGAGAAGGTCCTCGGCGCGCACGGCGCCGTGGACGACGGGCAGGTCGCGGTTCGGCGCGGCGCGGACCGATCGGAGATCGGCGAGCGGGGCCTGGCGCGCGACGGGCTGCTCGAGCTGGGCTACGGCGTGGGCGAAGTCGAGGACCTGCTGCGCGACGCCCAGGGGGACAGCGCCGAGGAGCTGATCGCGGACGCGTTGAGAAGCGCGCGGGCAGGATGATCGGGCGATGACCGAGACCGCCGCCGCCGAGCGCATCCAGACGCCGTATCTCGTGCCCGAGGACGAGCTCGACCGCTCGCTGCGGCCGCGGCGGCTGCAGGACTTCGTCGGCCAGCAGACGCTGCGCGAGCAGCTCGCGGTGGCGATCGAGGCGGCGGCGACGCGCGGCGACGCGCTCGATCACCTGCTGCTGGCGGGGCCGCCCGGGCTGGGGAAGACCTCGCTCGCGCAGATCGTCGCGGCCGAGCTGGGAGCGCCGTTCGTGCAGACGGCGGGGCCGGCGCTGGAGCGAAAGGGAGACATCGCCGCGTTCCTGACGGCGCTGGAGCCGAGAAGCGTGTTCTTCGTCGACGAGATCCACCGCCTGTCGAGGACGCTCGAGGAGACGTTCTATCCGGCGATGGAGGACCATAAGCTGCCGATCACGGTCGGTCAGGGCGCGGGGGCGCGCGTGGTGACGCTCGAGCTGCCGCCGTTCACGCTCGTCGGGGCGACGACGCGCACGGGGCTGTTGACGACGCCGCTGCGCGACCGCTTCGGAATCCAGGCGCGCCTGGAGCCGTACGCCACCGACGAGCTCGCGCAGATCGTCAGGCGCTCGGCGGGGATCCTCGAGATCGAGCTCCAGGACGCGGGGGCTGTCGCGATCGCGGCCCGCAGCCGCGGGACGCCGCGGGTGGCGAACAGGCTGCTCAAGCGGGTACGCGACTTCGCCGAGGTGCGGATGCAGGGCGTGGTCACGGCCGCGGCGGCGCACGCGGCGCTGGAGCTGCTGGAGGTCGACGAGCTGGGACTGGACCGGCTGGACCGGGAGATACTGAGGGCGATCTGCGTGAAGTTCGCGGGCGGGCCGGTGGGACTGTCGACGCTCGCGGTGGCGGTGGGCGAGGAGCAGGACACGATCGAGGACGTCTACGAGCCGTATCTGCTGATGCAGGGCCTGATCAAGCGCACTCCCCGCGGACGCGCGGCGACCCCCGCCGCGTTTGCGCATCTGGAGCTCCAGACGCCGCCAGGCGCAGAGCAGGCCGGCGAGCAGCCGCTGTTCTGAGAAGGCCCCGAGGAAGGGGAGCCTCGACACCGTGGCTCCCCTAGTCTGTGTGCATGCAACCCAGATCGGCCGAGCGGAGCGGAGCGTAGCGACAGCCGATGGCCCATCCCTTCATCTGCCCCAACTGCGGGCATCGCACGAGCGAGCTGGACAGGAACATCGGCTTCACGCGCCAGCGGAAGGGCTGCGCGAAGTGCGGGTTCGCGTTCCTGTTCGAGCTGCTCGACGACTACTACCCGGCGCCGGACGCCGCCTTCTTCGTGTGCGACGGCGAGGGCCGGGTCGTCGGCTGCGGCAAGAACTCGTTCGCGTTCACCGGACTGGAGGAGGAAGAGGTGATCGGCCAGCGCGTCGAGCAGGTGCTGGGGCTCAGCTTCGACAACGGCGACGACCCGGTGGCGACGGTGCTCGAGTGGGGAGTGCGCGCACTGGAGGTGCCGGTGGTGGTGGCCGGCGACCGCGACGTGGCGGCGAAGGCCAAGGCGGACATGTTTCCCGCGTATGACGACGACGGCGGGCTGTTGCTCGTGCTCACCCCGGAGAAGTAGTCTCCGTAGCGCCATGATCTCCCAGCTCGCGTCATGACCGACCGCCGTCGCAACGCCCTGATCCTGCTGCTGGTCGCCGGACTGGTGGCCGCGTCCCTGGCGGTGATCGCCCTCATGCCGACGCGGCTGGGCCTGGACCTGAAGGGCGGCGTGCAGCTCGTGTACCTCGCCAAGCCCACGGCGCAGGCGAAAGTCGACGCCGAATCGCTGAACCGGTCGATCGACATCATGCGCAAGCGCGTGGACCAGCTGGGCGTGGCGCAGCCGGAAATCCAGCGCAGCGGGGAAAACGAACTCGACGTGGCGCTGCCCGACGTGAGCAACGCGCAGCGCGCGGAAGCCGAGGTCGGCAAGACCGCGCAGCTGTACTTCTACGACTGGGAGACGAACGTGATCGGCCCCAACGGCAGGCCGGCGCCGACCGAAGGCACCGTCACCGGCGATTCGACCAGGGCGGGGGCGGGCAGCCAGGAAGGGGGCCTGCTCGAGTACAAGGCGGTCCTGCGCGCGGCCAAACGACCGCCGATACCGCGCAAGAGCGACACCACGCTCGGGCTCGGGTGCACGCCCCAGCAGGTCAGCGGGTGCGTGTACGGCAGCTGGTATCTGCTCGACACCAAGCACGAAAAGATGCTGTGCAGGGGCGGCAAGCCCATCTGTGAGCCGCAGGAAACCGAACAGGACCTGTACGCCGACGGCTACAAGCCGCCGCCGGGGTCCAAGCCGAAGGTGGTCCACGTCAACCCGGGCACGGTGCTGGTGCAGGCCCGCCCGGTGGAATCGGCGAGCGGCAAGGTTACTCAGCCGAGCCCGAACAGCTGGTACGTGCTGAACGACGAACCGGTGCTCACGGGCGCGGACATCAAGAACCCGCAGCAGGGCTTCGACGAAGGCGCCGGGGGCACCGGCCAGCCGAACGTCAACTTCGGCTTCACGTCCTACGGCAAGGGCGTGTTCCAGCGCGTCACCAAGGAAATCGCCCACCGCGGCCAGGAAGCGCAGCTGCCGGGCGTGAGCAAGGAATTCGCCCAGCAGCATTTCGCGGTTGCGCTCGACGGACAGCTGATCACGGCCCCGTCGATCGACTACACGCAGTACCCCGAAGGGATCGACGCGACCAACGGCTCGCAGATCTCCGGCGGGTTCACGATCACCTCGGCGCAGAACCTCGCCAACGAGCTGCAGTCGGGCGCGCTGCCGATCAGGCTGGAACTGATCTCCAACTCGCAGGTCTCGGCGACGCTCGGCAAAACGGCGCTCGAACAGGGTCTCTTGGCCGGTCTGGCGGGGTTCGCGGTGGTGTGCGTGTTCCTGCTGCTCTTCTACCGCGTGCTCGGCGCGATCGCGGTCGGCGGGCTGGTCGTGTACGGGATCTACTTCTTCGCGCTGATCAAGCTGATCCCGGTCACGCTGACGCTGCCGGCGATCGCCGGTCTGATCCTGACGATCGGCGTGGCCGCGGACGCGAACATCGTGATCTTCGAGCGCGTCAAGGAGGAGATCAGGGGCGGAAGATCGATCGTGTCGGGCATCGCGACGGGGTATACGCGCGGGTTCGCGGCGATCGTCGACGCGAACGTGGTGACGTTCATGACCGCGTTCATCCTGTTCGCGCTGGCGACCGCCGAAGTCAAGGGGTTCGCGTTCACGCTCGGGATCGGCACGCTCGTGTCGCTGTTCACGGCGGTGCTGGCGACACGGGCGGCGCTCGGTGTGATGGGGCGCTCGCGGCTGGTGAGCCATCCGGCGGCGCTCGGCGCGGCCAAGCGCAGGCGCGAGTGGCGCTTCGACTTCATGGGCGCCTCGAAGTGGTTCTTCTCGCTGTCGGGCACGATCCTGTTGATCGGCGCGCTGGCGATCGGCGGCAAGGGGCTGAACTTCGGCATCGCCTTCAAGTCCGGCACGCGCATCCAGACCGGGTTCGCGAGGCCTGTCAGCTCCGCCGAAGTGAGCGCCGTGATGGGCGCCAAGGGCTATCCGAACGCGCAGGTCCAGAAGTACTCGAGCAAGGGCGTGGGCGGCAGCGGGTACCAGATCACGACCGAGAATCTGAAGCCCACGGCGGTCCACGAAGTCAAGGACGCGCTCGACGCGAAGTTCGGCAGCGGGCCGGGCTCGCCCGGGACGAGGAACTTCTCCAACACCTCGATCGGACCGACCTTCGGAAGGACGATCGCGAACAGCGCGATCATCGCGATCATCGCCTCGCTGCTGGTGATCTCGGCGTACATCGCGCTGCGCTTCGAGTGGAAGTACGCGGTGCCGGTGCTGATCGCGCTGATGCACGACCTCTTGATCACCGCCGGGGTCTACTCGCTGACGGGCAGGGAAGTGACCTCGGCGACGGTCGCCGCGCTGTTGACGATCCTCGGGTACTCGCTGTACGACACGATCATCGTGTTCGACAGGGTGCGCGAGAACGTGCCGCGGATGCCGCGGGCGGCGTTCTCGCAGATCGTGAACCGCTCGATGTCGGAGGTGTTGACGAGGTCGCTGGCGACGAGCTTCTGCACGCTGCTGCCGGTGCTGGCGCTGCTGCTGTTCGGAGGGAGCACGCTCAAGGACTTCGCGTTCGCGCTGATGGTGGGGATCGCCTCGGGCGCGTACTCGTCGATCTTCATCGCCTCCCCCGTGCTGACGCACTGGAAGGAGCGCGAGGCGGCGTATCGCAACAGGCGGACGCGGATCGTCCGCGAACTGGGAGCGGTGCCCGCGTACGCGACGGCGGTCGGGGGAGCGCCGGTGGACGTCGAGCCCGAGCACAAGCGCAAGCGCTCGCGTCGCGGAAGCATCGTCGTGCCCGAGGAGCCGGGACAGCAGATATCGAGGGACGAGTTCCAGGAGCTGGTGAAGGACCTGGACGTCGACCGCGAGGCGCAGCCGACAGACGGCAGCCGCGCCGGCGGGGCGCGGCGTCGCGGCGCCCCGGGCAGGACCGACGGCGACGGCACGGCCACGGTCGAGCGTGCGCCCGAGCGCGACCCGGCGGCGGATCTGACGCCGGAGGACCTGGTGCTCAAGGAGCAGCCGAAGACGCGCGAGAAGCGCAAACGTCCGCGCAACAGACGGCACGGGAGGTCGCGCTGATGGCGATGCTCGGCTGGGTGATGATGGGCCTGGCGATCTGGCACTTCACGATCTTCCTGCCCGACCGCTTCTGGGGCGGGATCGTGGGCGCGTTCGTCGGCTCGCTGTGCGGTGCGGTGATCGTGGGGCTGATCGTCTATGGCGCGAAGGTGGGGGCGCTGAAGGTGCCGGGCCAGAAGGCGACCGACATCGCGGTGGTCCTGTACGCCGCTCCGGGCGCACTGATCGGCATCGCGCTGGTGTACCTGGAGGGAGTCAGACGCGAGGGCCGGGGCGCCCGGCCCGCTCCCTGAAAGGCCGTTCCGTCTAGCTGAAAGGCCGTTCCGTCTAGCCCCGACCCTAGGGTTGGGACATGGGGGAGGTCCGTTTCGAGATAGCGGAGTGCCCGCCGGCGGACGTCGAGCGGCTGCGACGCGAGCTCGGGGTGAGCGGCGCTGTCGCGCAGGTGCTGGTGCGCCGCGGCATGGCTGCGCCCCCCCGTGCGCGCGCGTTCCTCGCGGCCGACGAGGAACACCCGCATGCGGCCTTCGCGGGCATCGAGGCGGCGATCGAGACGATCGAGGCGCACCTGCGGGCGCAGACGCGGATCACCGTACACGGGGACTACGACGTCGACGGGATCTGCTCGACCGCGGTGCTGGTGCGAGCGCTGAGAGGACTGGGCGCTGAGGTCGACTGGTACCTGCCGGATCGCGCGAGCGACGGCTACGGGCTGGGTGCGCAGACCGTGAGGCGGCTTGCGGCGCGGGGGACGAGGCTGCTGGTGACCGCGGACTGCGGGATCACGGCGGTCGAGGAGGTTGCGCTGGCCAGGGAGCTCGGGATGGACGTCCTCGTCACCGACCATCACTCGCCGCGTGCGGACGGCGCGCTGCCGGACGCGCCGATAGTGCATCCGGGCGTGTGCGGCTATCCCTTCGGGGAGCTGTGCGCGACCGCGGTCGTCTACAAGCTGGCGCAGGCGCTGCTGCAGGCGCGAGGGCGCGACCAGCAAGAGCTCGAGCGGGACCTCGATCTCGTCGCGCTAGCCACGATCGCCGACGTCGTGCCGCTGCTTGGCGAGAACCGCACCCTCGTGCGGGGGGGATTGCGGGCGCTCGCGGGCACGGTCAAGCCGGGGCTGAGGGCGCTGATGGCCGTCGCACGGGTGGATCCGGGCAAGCTGGACGAGCGTTCGGTCGCGTTCGGGCTGGCGCCACGGCTGAACGCGGCCGGGCGCATGTACCGGGCGGACGCGGGACTCGAGCTGATCCTGACCGAGGATCGCGCGCGCGCGGCACGCATCGCGCAGGAGCTCGATCGGGTCAATCACGAGCGTCGCAGCGCCGAGCAGAGGATCTCCTTCGAGGCCGAGGCACAGATCGCGACGCTCGGCGACGGGTCCGAGCGTCGCGCGCTCGTGCTGGCGGGCGAGGGCTGGCACGTCGGGGTGATCGGCATCGTCGCCTCACGGCTGGCCGAGCGACACAACCGGCCGGTCGTGCTGATCGCGCTGGAGGGTGAGCGCGGGCGCGGCTCGGGGCGCGCCGGGTGCGAGGCGTTCGACCTGCTGGCGGGGCTGACCGCGTGCGCGGAGCACCTGAGCCGCTATGGCGGCCATCGCGCGGCGGCGGGCCTGGAGATCGAGCGCGGCCGCGTGGCGGAGTTCGCGGCCGCGCTGGACGCGCACGCCCGCAGGGTGCTGGCGGAGAGCGACATGGCGCCGGTGGAGCGGGTGGACGCCGTGCTCGACGGCGGCGAGCTGGGGATGGCGCTGGCGGAGGAGCTGCGGAGGCTCGGCCCCTTCGGCCAGGGCAACCCGTCCGTGTCGCTGATGGTCTCCGGCGCGACGTTCGCGGACGCGCGGCCGATGGGCGAAGGCAAGCACGTGCGCTTCACGGTGCGCTCGCCCGAGGGCAGGGCGCGCGCCGTGGCCTTCAACACCGGCGGACGGCTGCCGGTGGCGGAGGACGAGCCGGCGCAGGCGACGTTCGCGCTGGAGGTCAACGAGTGGAACGGCGTGAGCGAACCGCGGCTAGTGCTCCGCCACGCGCGTGCGGCGGCCGGCCCGACAGTCGAGGATCGCCGGCCGGCGCGCCCGTCCGCGCAGCGCGGCGCGCGGGAGACCGAGACCGGCCAGAAGGAGCTGGTGCTGTTCACCTGAGGGTCCAGCCCTGAAGCCTTCAATCTGGGATGGCCGTCCCCTAACCTTGTGAGCATGGCGCTTCCGGAAGATTCCAAGGGCCCGCAGGCCATCGAGGTGCAGGAGCGCACGCCGATCGCCGCTCCCGTCGAGCCCGCCCCGGAGCTCGAGCCGCGCGGAGCCGACGGGACCGGGCCCGCCGCGGTCGCCGAGAGCACGGCCCGGCTCGACCTCAACGAGCTGGAGCGAAGGCTGCTGAGGGACCTGTTCGCGATCGTCTCCGAGCACGCTGCGGACTCGGCCGTGGAGATCGACCGGCAGCGGGTGCAGGACGCGTTCGTGTTCGCGTGCGAGCACCATGCGGCGCAGCGGCGCAAGTCGGGCGAGGACTTCATCGTGCACCCGGTCGGCGTGGCGCGCATCTGCGCAGGGATGCGCCTGGACACCGAGACTCTGTGCGCGGCGCTGCTGCACGACACGGTCGAGGACACCTCTGCCTCGATCGAGGAGGTGTCGGAGCGCTTCGGCGAGGAGATCGCCCAGATCGTCGAC
Source organism: Solirubrobacteraceae bacterium (assembly GCA_035632775.1). Classification (GTDB taxonomy): domain Bacteria; phylum Actinomycetota; class Thermoleophilia; order Solirubrobacterales; family Solirubrobacteraceae; genus Palsa-744. Next base: position 14,299 of record DASQGE010000064.1, read on the forward strand.
GGCGTGACGAAGCTGACGGGGATCACCTTCCAGTCGCGCGACGAGGCGCAGGCGGAGAACTACCGCAAGATGATGGTCGCGATGGCCACGGACGTCCGGGTCATCCTGATCAAGCTCGCCGACCGGCTGCACAACATGCGCACGATCGACGCGATGCCAAAGCAGAAGCAGATGGAGAAGGCGCGCGAGACGCTCGAGATCTACGCGCCGCTGGCCCACCGCCTGGGCATCCATGCGATCAAGTGGGAGCTCGAGGACCTCGCGTTCGCGACGCTGCACCCGCGCAAGTACCAGGAGATCAAGGGGCTCGTGGCGCAGCAGCGCGACGAGCGCGAGCGCTACGTCGGCGAGGCGGGCGAGTACCTCGCGCGCGAGCTTGCCAAGCTGGGGATCGAGGCCCAGATCGCCGGCCGGGCGAAGCACTTCTATTCGATCTACTCGAAGATGACCAAGAAGGGTCGCGAGTTCAACGAGATCTACGACCTGACCGCGATGCGGGTGATCGTGGACTCGGTGAAGGACTGCTACGGCACCGTGGGCGTCATCCACTCGCTGTGGAAGCCGCTGCCGGGCCGCTTCAAGGACTTCATCGCGATGCCCAAGTTCAACATGTACCAGTCGCTGCACACGACGGTGATCGGCCCGGAGGGCAGGCCGCTGGAGATCCAGATCCGTACGCAGGAGATGCACGAGATGGCAGAGTTCGGCGTGGCTGCCCACTGGAGCTACAAGCGGCGGCCGGGATCGGAGCGCGCGGGCTCGGGCGGCGAGCAGGGCGGCTCGGGCGAGGACGCCAAGCTGCAATGGCTGCGCTCGATGCTCGACTGGCAGAAGGAGCTCTCAGACCCGCAGGAGTTCATGGACACGCTGCGCACCGACCTGTTCGAGGACGAGGTCTACGTGTTCACGCCCAAGGGGGAAGTCAAGTCGCTCGCGGCCGGCGCGACGCCGCTGGACTTCGCGTACGAGGTGCACACCGAGATCGGCCACCGCTGCGTGGGGGCGCGCGTGAACGGCAAGATCGTGCCGCTGCACTGCGTGCTGCGCAGCGGCGACATCGTCGAGATCCTCACGGCCAAGCGCGAGCGCGGACCGTCGCGTGACTGGCTGGCGATGGTCAAGACTACGCGCGCGCGCAACAAGATCAAGCAGTGGTTCAAGGCCGAGTCGCGCCAGGACACCGAGCACACGGGTCGCGATCTGTTGCAGGAGTACCTGCGCAAGCAGGGACTGCCGGCGCAGAAGATCGCGGGGTCGGCGCTGCTGGCGGACGTGATCCGCGAGGTCGGGTATCGCAAGGCGGACGACTTCTACATCGCGCTGGGGGCGGCGAAGGTCTCGCCGAAGGTGGTCGTCAACAAGGTGATGCAGCGCCTGAAGCAGGGCGAGGCCGCCGACGGGGACGCCAGCGGCGCGGAGCTGTTGCGGGTCGGGCGCCCGCGCCGTCGCCCGACGAAGTCCTCAGGCCAGTACGGGATCAAAGTGGAGGGCGTCGAGGACGTGATGCTGCGCCTGGCGAAGTGCTGCCGGCCGGTGCCGGGCGACGAGATCGTCGGCTACATCTCGCTCGGGCGGGGAATCACGATCCACCGCGAGGACTGTCCCAACGTGGCGATCCTGCGCCGCAACCGCGAGCGGTTCACGAACGTCTCGTGGGACGGCGATCTGAGCGCGGCGTTCGTGGTCGAGATCCAGATCGACGCATGGGACCGGCACAGGCTGCTCGAGGACCTCTCGCGTGTGTTCTCGGAGTCGGGCGCGAACATCCTCGAAGCGCGCTGCCTGTCGAGCCCGCCGATGGTCAAGAACCGGTTTGTGGTCGAGGTCGCCGACACGCACGCGCTGAAAGGCGCGATCACGCGGCTGCGAAACGTAGAGTCGGTGTTCGACGCATATCGCGTCACCCCGGGCGCCTCGGCCGCGTAGGCGGTCAGGCCACTACGTTCAGCGCCGCCGGCTGTCGCGGCGCCTTCGGCTTGGACCTATGTACGGCTAGTGACCTGAGTCATTGATTCGTGTCCGATCGGCAGTCTCGATTTCGCCCGATCGCCTGGGGTAATTGGCCTGGTCAGCTGGCTACGAACTTCGGACTCGGGACACCAGGAGACTACGTTCAGCGCCGCCGGCTGTCGCGGCGCCTTCGGCTTGCGACCTGGTTACTTGTCAGGAGACGACGTTGAGCACCCGCGGCAGGATTGAATATCGCGCTTCGTGTACTTCACCGAGGTAGTCCCCGTCGACCTGCAGCGGCAGGGGACGTCCGTCGCTCGAGCGGACGGTCATCTCGGTCAGGTCGGACAGGCTCGTCACGTGCCGGTGGCGAGTGACGCGCGCGCGGCGCGAGAAGGCGCGCAGCCCGATCGCGGGCATCGACAGCGGCGTGGCGCGATGCAGGACGCAGCCGCACAGCGAGCCCGAGTCGAGCGCGGTGCCGTCGGCGATCTCGATCGGACGGTTCTGGAAGTAGGTGAAGGGCGAGCCGTTCTGCACGATCGCGGTGATGCCCGGCAGGCTCTCCTCGCCGGCGAGTGCCTCCATGCGTGGGGGGCGTACGAGATAGCGGCGGGCGAACGTGCGCAGCGCGACCCACGTGAAGTAGTACGCGCCGAGACGCGCCTTCATGCGTGGGTTGGCGTCCACGCGCTCGACGACGCTCGCGTCGACGCCGAGGCCGGAGGCGAACGTGAAGCAGCGGCGGTCGACAAGGACGCCCTCTGCGCCCTCCGCGCTGACGACGCCGAGGTCGACCCGCCGCGGGCGCCAGTCGTCGGCGAGCGCGAGCAGGTGCTCGGTCGCGTCGACGAGCTCGCCGGGAATGCCGAGCATCTTGCCGAACACGTTGGCCGAGCCGCCGGGCAGGCAGGTCAGTGGCGTCGGCGAGCCGAGCAGGCCGTTCGCGGCCTCGTTGACGGTGCCGTCGCCGCCGAAGGCGACGACCACGTCGTAGCCCTCGTGTGCGGCCTCGCGACACAGCACGGTGGCGTGGCCCTGGGCCTCGGTGTCGATCGCGTCGACCTCGAACCGGCCCTGGAGCGCATATACGACGAGATGGCGCAGCCGGTCCGAGACAGTGGTCGCGTAGGGGTTGACGATGATCAGCATGCGCCGCTTGATCGCGGGAGCCTCCAGCTCGAAGTCGGCGGGCGCGTCGGTCGTCCTGTGGGCCTGCTCGCCGAGTGACGCAGAGATACTCATCGCACGCCTCTACACCCGGCACGCTCTGGCGTTACCGCACCCGATCTCCAGGCCCTTGCATCCGTCCGCACGCTTGCTAAACTGCCGCGCTACATAGCAGTACACATCAAGAGGGGTGGAGGGACTGGCCCAGCGAAACCCCGGCAACCACCGTCTTACGACGGACAAGGTGCCAATTCCAGTAGATGTGTGGCGGGCTTTGCTCTTCGCCACACCTTTCGTTGGTGATGCAGCATTTTTAAGGAGCCCGGTATGGCTGTGACCCATCTGCAGTGCAAGGAGTGCAAGGCCGAGTACCCGCTGGAGGCGCTGTACGTGTGCGAGCGCTGCTTCGGCCCACTGGAGGTCGTCTACGATCACAGCCGGCTGGCCGGCGGCGACGTGGACGAGCTGCGCCGGCGAGTCCAGGCGGGTCCGCAGAACATCTGGCGCTACGCCGACTTTCTGCCGCTCGCGGGAGGTCCGCCAGGACCCTCGGGCAGATTCGCCTCGCGCGCGGGACTGCCGGCGGGGTGCACGCCGCTGATCCGCGCCGACCGGCTGGCTGCGGCGCTGGGGCTGCGCGAGGTGTGGGTCAAGAACGACGCGGCCAACCCGACGCACTCGTTCAAGGACCGGGTCGTGTCGGTCGCCGCCGCGCGCGCCAGGGAGCTCGGCTTCAAGACGATCGCGTGCGCCTCGACGGGCAACCTCGCCAACTCGGTGGCGGCGCACGGGGCGGCGCTGGGTCTGGACTCCTACGTGTTCATCCCGGCCGATCTGGAGGAGCAGAAGGTGCTCGCCACGGGCGTGTACGGGACGAAGCTGGTGGCGGTCGAGGGCAACTACGACGACGTGAACCGCCTCTGCACCGAGCTCTGCGCCGAGCGGGAGTGGGCGTTCGTGAACGTCAACCTGCGCCCCTACTACGCCGAGGGCTCGAAGACGCTGGCGTTCGAGATCGCCGAGCAGCTCGGCTTCGAGCTGCCCGATCGCGTCGTCGTGCCGGTCGCTTCGGGCTCGCTGTTCACGAAGATCGGCAGGGGCTTTGAGGAGTGGCGCGAGCTGGGCCTGGTGGAGAGCAAGCTGCCGCGCATGAACGGCGCCCAGGCCGAGGGCTGCGCGCCCGTGGCGAACGCGTTCGCAGCCGGCCACGAGGTCTGCCGGCCGGTCAAGCCGGACACGATCGCCAAGTCGCTGGCGATCGGCAACCCGGCGGACGGACCGTACGCGCTCGAGCTCGCGCGTGAAAGCGGCGGCGCGGTGGACGCCGTCAGCGACGAGGAGATCAGGCAGGGCATCGCGCTGCTCGCGCAGACGACCGGCGTGTTCACCGAGACCGCCGGCGGCGTGACGACCGCGGTGCTCGCCAAGCTCGCGCAGCGCGGCGACATCGACCCGGACGAGCGCGTCGTGCTGGCGATCACCGGTGAGGGCCTGAAGACGCTCGACGCGGTCCGCGACACCTTCACGACGTACACGATTGCTGCGACCGTGGAGGCGTTCGAGTCCATTCCCGAGGCGGCCGAGGGTCGAGCAGGGGAAGGACGCAGGGAGCGAAGTGTGCTTGGCACACAAGCGACTGAGGACGCCCCCCTGCGAAGGTCATCGGCCGCCTCGGAGGTTGCGGTCTGATGGCGGCGACCGTCAAGATTCCCACGCAGCTGCGCAGCGCGGCGGGCGGCGAGGCGGAGGCCACGCTCGACGGGAGCACCGTGCAGGAGGTGCTGGAGGCGCTGTATGAGCGTCACCGCGAGCTGCGCGAGCGGATCAGCGACGAGGACGGCTCGCTGCGACGCTTCGTGAACGTCTACCTGGCCGGCGAAGACATCCGTTTCCTCGACGGGCTGGCGACGCCCGTGGCGGACGGGGCCGAATTGACGATATTGCCCGCGGTCGCCGGAGGCCGCTAGCGAGAAGCCGGCGTGGCGTGGGGAGCGGGGGTCCTGTGCGCCGACGCCGGGGTGGAGCCGCTGAAGCCGATCGTGGAGGCGAGTCCGGCGGCGCACATCGCGCCGATCGTCAGGGCACGCAGGCGTTGCGGAGTGAGCCAGTCGAAGTTGTGGGTCTGCATCCATGCCCGGAAGCCGGTCGCGGCCGAGCCGGCCGTCATTGCGCACCCGACGCACATGGGGTCAGGATAGCTGCTGCTCGGAGACGTCGGCGCGGGCCTCCAGGCGCTCGCGCAGCTCGGCGCCGCGCCCGGCCGAGACCGCGCGCGCGGCGCGCGCGTCAGTCAGCTCCAGGCCATGTGCGTGGGCGAAGTCGAGGAGCTCCTGTCGCTCTTCGCCCTCGCGGGCGGTGCGCAGGAACAGCCAGCAGAACAGGCCGAGCGTCAGGAACGACTCCTCGACCATCATGATCGCGCCCGCGATGTTCTGGTCGGCGAGCGGGGAGATGTGGTAGGCGGCGTCGCCGTGGATGTAGAAGGGATAGAAGATGGTGCCGGACCACAGGAAGATGTTGCCGAGCACCGTGCCGGTGAGGCGCACGGCGACGATGTAGGCGAGCTTGCCGAGGTTGCCGAACCAGCTGGGCATCGGCAGCGGACCGAACAGGCACATCCACATGTTGATGCCGAAGCCGATGAACATCACGTGCTCGAGCACGTGCACGGCCGTGTGGCGCAGCGCCGCTTCGTAGAAGACCGGCAGGTGCCACACGTACAGGTCGATCGCCCACAGCGGGAAGGCGATCAGGGGATGGGCGAGGATGCGCAGCCTGTCGAAGAGGCCGATGCGCAGAATCGGCGCGATCAGCGGGCCGGTCAGGCCGAGCACGATCAGAAGCGCCGCGATGTCGCCGAGCAGCAGGTGCTCGACCATGTGGGCGAGCAGCAGTTCCTGGCTGGCGCCCCCGAGCGAGCTGAGCGCGAGCGCGATCGTCACGCAGCCCGAGTAGAAGCACGCCTGGCGCCATCCCGGCACGGGACGGCCACTGCCGGCGAGCGTGCGGGTTCGCCGCGCGTAGAGCAGCCCGAGGATCGCCAGCGGGCCGAGCTGGAGGGCGGCCTCGATGCCCTCGGAGACGGCGAGGGGGAGCGAAGTGGTCATCTCGCTGGAGGGTAAGCGTTTGCGCCCACGCTCAACGCCAGGCCGGGGGTCGCAGCCGCGCTTGGACGGGCGGGTCTGCGGGTTTCGTCATTTCTTAACGAACCTTGAGCCGGGCCTGAGTAGCATGAGGTTGGCTGGTCGTATGCCCACGCGAGCGCCCGTCACTTCCGCCGCCGACGCCGGGGTCACCGAGAGGATCGACGTGATCGCGTGTCTAGACGAGCGCAATCGCCGGCGCGCCACCGAGCCCAAGGCGGCCGAACCTGGACGCTACCTGGAGGTCCAGGGAGCGGGGGAGACGCTGCTGGTTCCGCTGCGGCAGGGCGTCATCCACGTCGGCCGCGGCCTGTCGGCCGATCTGCACCTCGACGAGGGCTCGGTCTCGCGCCGGCATGCGATCCTTGTCCATCGCAGCATGGGCGCTCGGATCCTCGACGATCGCAGCGCCAACGGCACGCTCGTCAACGGCCGGCGTGTCAGCCAGGCCGACCTTCGCAGCGGCGACATGATCGTGCTCGGCCGCGTGGTGCTGCGCTACCTGGAGGTGCCGGCGCCTGCCGGCTCCCGCGCGCAGACGGTCATCCGTTAGCGGGTGGGAGAGATCTTTCTATAACCGTTTGGTTGGGTATGATGTTCGGCCGTGGCGAGCGCGATGCCTGTCATCACCGAGCGGCAACGCAGGCCGGGCGGCTGTCGCACGCCGATGGTCGAGCCGGACCTGTCGACGGGGGAGGCCGGGAGTCTCGCAGTCGTGGCGAGGGCGCTGGCCGATCCCACGCGGCTGCGGATCGTGGACGCGCTGCGCAAGGCCGCGCCGCAGGCCGTGTGCCAGTGTGAGCTCTTGCCGCTGTTCGACATCTCCCAGGCGGCGCTGGCAAAGCATTTGAAAGTGCTCGTCGCCGGCGGCCTGGTCGGCGTCGAGCGGCGAGGGCTGTGGGCCTACTACTTCATCGCCGGCGAGGCGCCGATCGAGGCGCTGCGCGCATGGCTCGGGTAGAGCCGCGGCGATCGGAGCTCGCACGACGAACCGGGGCGGAGGCGCTCGGGGTGTTTGCGCTCGTGTTCGCCGGCTGCGGTGCGATCGTCACCAACGCCCACACTCACGGCGCGCTCGGAGCGGTCGGCGTGAGCCTCGTGTTCGGGCTGGTGATCCTCGCCGCGATCGCCGCGCTCGGCCACATATCGGGCGCGCACTTCAACCCGGCCGTGACGCTGAGCTTCTTCCTCACGCGCCACCTGCCGGGCCGCCACGCGCTCGCCTACTTGGCCGGGCAGCTCGCCGGCGCGACGCTGGCGGTGCTGCTCTTGTGGGCGATCTGGCCGACGCAGCCCGCCGACCTCGGCGCGACCGTGCCGAGCATCGCGGCCGGCCGAGCGCTGATCCTGGAGGTGGCGATGAGCGCCCTGCTGATGCTCGTGATCCTCAGCGTCGCGACCGACACCCGCGCCGTCGGCGCGCCTGCGGCCCTGGCGATCGGCGCGACGATCGCGCTCGACGCGCTGTTCGGCGGGCCGCTCACCGGCGCGTCGATGAACCCCGCGCGCTCGTTCGCACCCGCGCTGGTGTCGGGTCAGTGGCGCGACTTCTGGGTCTATCTCGCCGGACCGCTGATCGGCGCTCCGCTCGGCGCGTTCGCATACCAGCTCGTCCGCGGCGAGCACCCCGGCCTGACCGGCGCGACCCCGGCGCGCGAGGAGGTCTGATGGCGAGCGTACTGTTCGTGTGCCTGCACAACGCCGGGCGCTCGCAGATGAGCGCCGCGCTGTTCGAGCGCGACGCCGCCGGCCGGCACGGCGCGTCCAGCGCCGGCACGACCCCCGGCGAGCGGGTCCACCCTGAGGTGGTCGAGGTCATGCGCGAGCTCGGCATCGACCTCGCCGCCCGTCGCCCGCAGCTGCTCACCCGCGAGCTGGCCGAGCAGGCGGACATCGTTGTGACGATGGGCTGCGGTGACGAGTGTCCCTACATACCGGGCAAGCGCTACCTCGACTGGGACCTGCCCGACCCGAAGGGACGCCCGCTGCAGGAGGTCCGCGCCACCCGCGAGGAGATCGCCCAGAGGGTGCATGCCCTCGTCGAGGAGCTCGACGGCGGGTAGAGCAGCGCCCACGCACAGGCCGCGTGGCTCGAGTGCTGCGTGTCCTCCGCCCCTTTCTTCTTCTTCTTCTTCTTCCTCCTCCTCCTCCTCCTCCTCCTCCTCGCCCGGTCGCAGCCTCCGTTGCACCTGGCCCGCTTGTCTTGGGGGAGCGCTAAAGTTTCTATTGCATGGCGCGCAGGCGCAGAGGTTGGATCGCGCCGCGTTCTTACGCGGCGTGAGCGTTGTCGATGACCCCGGGGGAGAGGGCTTGGCCGATCGCCATCGACGTATCCGATCGGAGTCGCGCATGGGCTCGCGCACCTGGCTGCGCTTCGCCGCGGACGACCGACTGGTGGGGTTCGTGCGTCGCGGCGACGCGACCGCGTTCGAGATCCTCTACGACCGCCACTGCCGAGAGCTGCTGTCCTTCTGCCGCTACATCCTCGGCTCCCGGCATGACGCCGAGGATGCCGTTCAGTCTACGTTCGCCTCCGCTTACAGGTCGCTGCTGGCAGACGAGCGCCGGGTCGCCGTGCGCCCGTGGCTGTTTGCGATCGCACGCAACGCCTGCCTGAGCATCCTGCGCCAGCGTCGAGCCGCCGGCGAGGGCGACGGGGTGCCGGAGCCAGGCGAGGATCCGGTGGCGCAGGTCGAGCAGCGGGAAGATCTGCGTCAAGCGCTCTCGACCATGCTCGAGCTGCCAGAGCGCCAGAGGGCCGCGCTGGTCCTCGCCGAGCTGCACGGCCTCAGCCAACGCGAGATCGGCGCCCTGCTGGGAGTCGGCGCCGAGCAGGTCAAGTCGTACGTCTACCAGGCGCGAACGAGCCTTATCTCCGAGAGGCGAGCCCGCGACGCCGACTGCCGGGAGATCCGCGAAGAGCTCGCCACGGCCCGCGGCGCCGCGCTGCTGAAGAGCCATCTTCGTCGTCACCTACGCTCATGCCCGGCCTGCCGGGACTATGCGGAGGAGCTCTCGCGCCAGCGGCGGCGGCTCGGGATCCTGCTTCCCGTGGCGCCCTCGCTCGCACTCAAGCGCCGAGCGCTCGAGGCCGCGCTCGGCAGGGCGCCGGGTACGGGTACGGGCACGTGCGTGAGCGGCACCGCCGCTGGAGCGTCTGCTGTGGGGACCGCCGCGGAGCTCGCCGGCGGCGGCGTCAAGGCGCTTGTCGCCAAGCTGCTTGCCGGGGTGGCCTTCTTGGGCGCCAGCACCGGCGTCGGGGCGCCCTTGCTGGGCGTCGCCACCACGCACCTCGGGCCGGCAGCACCAGCATCGAGCCCAGGCAGACTCACGCAGCTGCGACTTGCCGCGTCCGTGGGGGCGGAAACGACGGCCGGTCCACGTGGGGACATCTCAACGCTGGCTCCACGCCCGCAAGCCGGCGGCCGACTCCCAGGCGTCGGCGGTCACCCAGGCCAACTGTCCGTAGCGGTCATCCAACAGCGCTTGCGAGCGTCGCAGAGCAGCGGCAGCGCCAGCCACCGCGACGGGAACTCCGTCAGCCACCGCAAGAATGGCAGCCACCGCAACAGCGGCATCGGCGGTACTGCCAGCCGCAGCAATCCCGCCAGCCACGGCACCAGCGGCGGCCACGGCAAGAGTGACGGCCACCGCAACGGCGGCATCGGGGGCGCTGCCAGCCACAGGAAGCCCGTCGGCCACGGGAGTCACGTCAGCCAGAACATCAGCCGCAGCCACGGCAACGGCGCCGCCGGTCACGGTAGCGGTGGAAGCAGCGCTCACGGCGACAGCAGCAACAGCGCACACGGCGGAGTCAACCACGGCAACGGCGGCAACGTGTCGGCGACACCCGCGAGCCTGGGGCCTCAGAACGCTTCGCCATACAAAGAGGCTGGACCGCAGAACATCGCCGGGACCCCCGATTCTGGCGGCGCAAGAGGCGGCGGGTCGGCTCAGGGACGCGGCGAACGCGACAAGTCCGCCGGCGCCGCGAACGTAGCGCCTGACGGGGGCCCGCACAAGCACTGAGCAGGCGAGGCGGTCCGGCGGCGCCGGAGCCCCGATCTCTGCGCCTCCGGCCAACCTCTGCGACTTGCAGGCGTTAATACAGAAAAGGGCCTACGAAGGGGAGAGAAGGATGCGAACGGGATTTGCACGATTGTCGATACTCGCGTCGCTGATGGCGCCGCTCGGAGCGGCAGGCGTCTTTTCGGCACCGGCAAGCGCCGCCGAAGGCACGAGCTGTAGCGGCGACAGTGGGGCGGCGACGTTCTCGCCGGGACTCACCGGCAAGGCCCAGGTGCAGAACATCGTCGTCCACGGCGTTCTGACTGTGTGTACGGGCACTGTGACTGAAGCGAAGTACGTCGCGCACGTGAAAACGACCAACCCGGTGACCTGCGCCACGCTGAAAGCCACGGGCGAAACGGCGGCGGGGACGATAGTCGTCAAGTGGAAGCCGAAGGGCCAGGGCAACTCGATCGGGACGCTCACCCTCCCGGTGACCGAAGTGCCGGGCGCGAGCATCAGCGGCAAAGTCGAAGAAGGACCGTTCGTGGCGCTGGGGATCTCCGGCACGCTTGAATCGCTCACGCCGACGTTTACCGGCACAGGCGAACCTTGCACCAAGACGAACAAGCTCAAGAAAGCGACGCTTACCGGCTCGCCGGTAACGATTTCCTAACACGCTGGGAGCGCAGGGAGGAGGCCCCGACCTCGTGCCGGGGCCTCCAAGCGTGTGAGGGTTCCCGACCCAGCTTGCGGCGCGCTTTACTTCCCCGTCGAGCGCGCCGCAAGGTCGTCTGCGGCAGATTCGAGTTCTGACGGACGCACGGTATTCCTCGATGCGCCCGTGGAGACGCCAATCAAACTCTCATGGATCAGTGGATCACGGAGATCGTCAATGACCTGCTCGATCCGGTGGGTCGGGCTCGGCGGGAGCGGGCACTCCGAAGTTTTCACGCGGCCCAGCCAGTAGATCCCACGGTTGGACGTGGCACGCACCCCGCATAGGGTCCCCGCTATGAAGGGATTGTCGCAGTTGCCGCCCCAGCTCGGCTCCGAGGCGCGCTCGGCCCGCGAAGAGCGGGATGCGCGGCTCGGCGAGCACGACTTCGACGCGGCGCCGTTTACGATCGCTTGGGAGGTCACGCGCGCGTGCGCATACATGTGCGAACACTGCCGCGCGGACGCGCAGCCCAAGCGCGACCCGCGGGAGCTGGACACCGAGGAAGGGATGCGCCTGATCGACATGCTCGCCGGCTTCGGCACGGACCCGATCCTCGTGCTGACGGGCGGCGATCCGCTGATGCGCCGCGACCTGTTCGAGTTCGCGCGGCACGCCGACGAGCGCGGACTGCGGGTCTCGCTGACGCCGACCGCCACGGCGCTGCCGACGCGCGAGCGGATGCGCGAGGCCCGCGAGGCGGGGATCCGCCGGGTGGCGTTCAGCCTCGACGCCGCCGAGCCGGAGGTGCACGACCGCTTCAGGGGCTTCCAGGGCTCGTTCGACCGGACGTTCAAAGGCATCGAAAACGCGCTCGCGGAGGATCTGCCGATTCAGGTCAACACCACGATGTGCGCGCTCAACGTCGACCAGTTCGAGAAGCTCGTGCCGCTGCTGGAGTCGGTCGGGGTCGTGCAGTGGTCGGTCTTCTTCCTCGTCCCCGTCGGCCGCGGCAAGCGGCTGAAAATGCTCACCGCCGAGGAGCACGAGAGGGTGCTCGGCCGGCTGTTCGAGCTCACCGAGACGGTCAGCTTCGACATCAAGGCGACCGCGGCGCCGCACTACCGGCGGATCGTGCGTCAGCGCTCCGACCGCGCCGCGGGCGCGGGGTTCCACTTCACCGATGGCCTGGATCGGCCCGGCCACGGCAAGGGCGTGAACGACGGCCGCGGATTCATGTTCATCTCCCACCTCGGCGAGGTCATGCCCTCCGGCTTCTTGCCGATCTCGGCGGGCAACGTGCGCGAGCAGGACCCGGTCTCGCTCTACCGCGACTCGCCTCTCTTCCGCGAGCTGCGCGATCCCGGCGCGCTCAGGGGCAAGTGCGGCCGTTGCGAGTTCCGCGAGATCTGCGGCGGCTCCCGTGCGCGCGCGTTCGCGGTGACCGGCGACCACCTCGCCGCCGACCCGAGCTGCGCGTTTCAGCCGTAAGAGTCCGAGCCGCGCCGAGGAGAGGTGCGCGTGGTGTGAAGTCTCGTGTTCTGGGGGATCATCCGCGTGAGTGAGTGAGGCCCACGGGCGCAGCGGGCGCGGGGCCTCCGTGCCCCGCGTAATGGGAGCCCGCCCCGCCCGCCGCCGTCGTCCACGTCAAAGACCCCAGCGTCGCCAGCGCCAGCCAAGTCGCCGACGCGAACGATGAGTGCGCGACCTCGGTGGCGGTCGTGTCGGTCACACCGATGATGAGGAAGCCGAGAGCGGCTTGGACGACGAACATGATGCACACCGCGGCCGCTGTCCACTTGATCGGCGGCGAGTCCGCCCGATCGCGGTAGCTGCGCAGGAGCACCGACAGCGCGAGCACGAGCAGCGCTCCGGCCCACACGCGGTGGATCAGGGCGATCACGACAAGGTGGTTCAAGGTCGGCAGCAGCGAGCTTTTGCAGAGCGGGAATCCACTGCCGCAGATGGTGTTGGAGCCGGCGTTGGACAGGGTTGATCCCGCCAGGAGCAGGCCGAAGCCGAGCGCCACGAGCCACGCCGTGAGTCTCGAAAACGAGTCGCGCGCCGGCCGCTCGCCGTCCGGGAAGGCGAGCCGCACGGCCACAAGCGCGATCGACCACACCAACAGCGCCGCCGCGCCGTAGTGGGCGACGACCGTCCAGGCGACGTTGCTGAGCAGCACCGTCGCTCCGCCGAGCACGACCTGGAGCGCGAGCATCGCGAGCATCCAGGCCACCGGACGGGTCAACCGCCGCTCGCGGCGGTAGTCGCGGAAGACCATCAGCGCCAGGCCGACCGCCGCGACAACGAGGATCGTGGCGAGCCAGCGGTGGGCCTCCTCGATCAGTGCGTGGTGGCCGCCGGCGACGAGTTTGCCGTGGCACGCGGGCCAATCGGGGCAGCCGAGCCCCGATTCGGAGGCGCGCACGAATGCGCCGAGCGTCATCATCGCCCACCCGATCAGCGCTGTCCCCGCCGCCCAGATCGCGAGGCGCCGTCTCGTCACGCCGCCGTACGGTCGGCCGCAGCCGACCGCTGCCCGATCTCTTCGGAGCGGCCCAGCTCGGCGAGCACCCCGTCGGCCGCGGTCTGGCCGTCGCGGATGCAGGCCGCCACGCCGACGCCTCGGTACGCGGCGCCGCAGAGGCTCACCCCGGGAAGCGGGGCCAGCGCGGCGTCGATGCGCGCGATGCGCTCCAGATGGCCCACCGTGTACTGCGGCAGCGCCCGCTCGAAGCGGAACACCTTCGCTTCCAGCGGCGCCGCGTGGAGACCCATCGCCTGCGCGAGATCCGCGCACGTGGCGCTGATCAGCCGCTCGTCGTCGAGATCGAGCGCGGCGCGGTCGGCGGCGTGGCCGGCGGAGCACTTCAACAGCACCGTGTCGCCCGTGAGGTGCGGCCACTTCGCCGAAGACCACGTGCAGGCGGTGATCATGCGCCCGCGGTTGCGCTGCACGAGAAAGCCGCTCCCGGTCGGTTTGCCGTCGAACGCCTCGGTCGGATAGGAGAGCGCGATCGTCGCCACCGACGCGTAGGAGATCCCTTCGAGCTCCCCTGCCGCCGCCGGGCAGGCCTCGGCGAGGATGGCCGCCGCGGCGAAGGCGGGCACGGCCAGGATCACGTGGTCGGCGTCGAGGCTCTCGCCGTCGGCCAGTGTCAGGCGCGCGCCGCCGGCGGGCAGCGGGGAGAGGCTCCGCGGCGCGCTCTGAGTCCGACACTCGACGCACGCCCGCCGCTCGTGCAGCGTCCGCACCAGCTCCTCGAGGCCGCCGCTGAGGGTAAGGAACGTCGGCCCCGTCGGAGCCTGCGGCGACGATGCCCCGGCGAGCGCGCGCAGTCCGCGCACGAGGCTCCGTCGCTTCCGCAGGGCGGCCTCCAGCTGGGGCGCGGCCGCGCGCACGCTGAGCTCGTCGCAGCTGCCCGCGTGGATACCTCCGAGCAACGGATCGATCAGCCGCTCGAGCACCTGATCGCCCAGCCGTCCGCGCACGAGCGCTCCGATCGAGGCATCGCGCGTCGGACGGTGCGCGGGCACGATCAGGTCGAGGCCGGCGCGGGCGAGGCCCAGGGAGGAGAGGATGCCGGAGCCGATCAACGCCTGCGAGCCGTTGGGCACGCCGGACATCAGCCGCGGCGGCAGCGGGCGCAAACGATCGGTCCACACGTACGGCTGGTCCTCTGCGGGCGCCACGAGATCGTGCTCGAGCCCCAGGTCGTGACACAGCTCCAGCGCTCCGGGCACGCGCGCGAGCAGCGCCTCGGCCCCGACGTCGAGCGGGCGTCCGGCGAACTCCTCGGTGCGGATGTTGCCGCCGATGCGCTCGCTCGCCTCCAGCAGGACGATCCGCGGCCCGGCGGAGCTCGCGCCGCCGGCCGCGCGGTGCATGCCGTCCAGACGGTCCGCGGCGGCGAGGCCGGCGATCCCGCCCCCGACGATCGCGACCAGCGGCCGCTCGCTCATCGCCGTGGGGACCTCGGGCTCGCTCATGCAGTGACCGCTTCCCGAGCCAACCTGTCGAGGACGACGCCCGCGAGCGCATCCAACAGGCGCGGGTCGGTGTTCGGCGAGGCGGTTCGGGCGAACGCGATCCCGAGCTCCCGCGCGCGGGAGGCAGCTTCGATGTCGAGGTCGTAGAGGACCTCGAGGTGGTCGGCGACGAAGCCCGCGGGGCACACCACGACGGCGGTCGCGCCCGAGGCTGCGAGTTCGCTCATCGCTTCCAGGACATCGGGGCCGATCCACGGCTCCGGCGTGCGCCCCGCGCTCTGCCACGCCACCGACCAGCGCTCGAGCCCTGTGCACGCCGCCACCGCGGCGGCGGTCTCGCGCAGCTGCGCGGGGTAGGGATCGTCTTCGTCGAGGATCCGCTTGGGGAGGCTGTGGGCGGTGAACAGGACGTGCGCCCGCTCGTCCGCCTCCGCGGGCAGCGCTCGCAGCTCGTCTTCCAGCGCCGTGGAGAGGAAGTCCAGATAGCCGGGCGCGAGGTGCCACGAGGGCACGACCGAGACCGCGGCCCGCCCGGCCGCCGCGGCCTGCGCCCGCTCGGTGTACTCGCCGACGCTCATCCGCGAGTAGTGCGGCGCGAGCACCAGCCCGACGATCCGGCGTACGCCGCCGCCGGCCAGCTCGGCGACGGCGTCCTCGATGAAGGGCGCCGCGTGCTTCATCCCCAGCGCGACCCGGATGTCGGGGCGGCCCGCTTCGGCCAGCGCCCGTTCGATCCCCGCCACCTGCGCGCGCGTGAGCTCCAGCAGCGGGGAGTGGCCACCGATCGCCTCATAGCGCCGGCGCAGCTCGGCGAGCAGCTCGGGAGTGGGGGGGCGTCCGCGGCGGATGTGGGTGTAGTAGGCCTCGAGCTGCTCGGGCTCCGCCGGGGTCCCGTAGGCCATCGCCAGCACGGCAGTTTCGCTCATCGGTCTGCCTCGCTCATGGGTTCACTTCGCTTATCGATCCGCTTCGCCGGCGGGTTCATCTTGCTCATCGGTCTGCCTCGCTCATCGGTGCCTCTCGCGGAGCCGCGCGGTGGGCGTGGACGAGCTCCACGATATGCGTCAGCGCGTCGGGGTCTGTCTCGGGTGCCACCCCGTGGCCCAGGTTGAAGACGTATCCGCGTGCGGGTGCCCCGGCGAGCACCTCGGCGACCTCGGCCTCCAGCACCGGCCGTGGCGCCAGGCAGGCGACGGGGTCGAGGTTGCCCTGCAGGGCTGTCCCCGAAGGCAGGCGCATGAGGCCCTCCCGCAGCGGCACGCGCCAGTCGAGTCCGACGGCGTCCGGGCCGGCCGAGCCGATCGCCTCGAGCAGGTGGCCGGTGCCGAGGCCGAAGTAGATGCGCGGCACCCCCAGGGCGGCGAGCCCGTCGAACAGACGCCGCACGATCGGTAGCACGTGCGCTTCGTAGTGGCGTGCCGAGAGCGACCCGATCCAGCTGTCGAACACCTGCACGGCCTGCGCTCCGGCTTGCACCTGCGCGGCGAGCGAGGCCAGCGCGATGTCGGCGAGGTACTCGAGCAGCGCGCGCCAAGTGGGGGGATCGGCGAGCATCAGGGCCTTCGCGCGGGCCTGCGTCTTGGACGGGCCGCCCTCGACCAGGTAGCTCGCGAGCGTGAAGGGACCGCCGGCGAAGCCGATCAGCGGCACGCTCAGCTCCGCGCAGCTGAGGCGCACGGCCTCCGCCAGCCACGGCGCGTCGACGGCCGGCTCGAACGGGCGCAGCCGCCGCAGATCGCGCGAGGTGCGCACCGGCGCGGCGATCACGGGACCGACGCCGGGGCGGATGTCGACATCCAAGCCGATCGCCTCCAGCGGCGTGACGATGTCCGAGAACAGGATCGCCGCGTCGACGCCGTGACGGCGCACGGGCTGCAGCGTGACCTCGGCGGTGAGCTCCGGCGAGTGCGTGATCTCCAGCAGCGTCGCGCGCTCGCGGACGGCGCGATACTCCGGCAGCGAGCGCCCCGCCTGGCGCATGAACCAGACAGGGATGTGCTCCACAGGCTCACCGCGCAAGGCACGGAGCAGCGGCGCATTGGAGAGTCCGCGGTCTCCGCGCATAGTCGCTGAAGCAAGCATCACACTCGGCACGCCGTTGACCGTAAAAGCACACGCAAGCCTCCACAAGCGGAAAAGCCACGCACAGAACCATGATCACTACGGAGCAACTCTCCGTAGTCTCCACGGGAAGACTAGCCCGACCGGCGATCACGTAGACGGCCATGAAGCCAGTGGCGCGTCACGGTCTTGGGGTCACACGCCAGCGGTTCTAGCCGCCCGTCCGGTAGAATACCTGTGCCGAATGGTATAGCCGGCTTACGGCCGGTATGTTGAGTGCCGATGTCTACGGCGACCCAAGGGAGCTAAGGAAGGTGGACCTCTCAGAAGGTACGGGAGCAGCTCCCCGTGGCATGAGGCGACAGAAGACCGGGATCGGCACGGGGCCGGTGTCCCTCCGCCGCCTGAGGGTTGCCGGCGTCGTCCTGCCGGTGCTCTTCGTCGTTGCGCTCGAGCTGATCCGCTTCCTCGTCATCGAGAACGACTTCGCCGACTACAGCCCCCACATCGTCCTTGCGGCGCTCACTGTCGTCGCCATCATCGGCTTCTCGTTCGTCATGTTCCACTTCGTCGCCCGCGCCCAGGCCGAGACGTCCCAGGTCGTCACAAACCTGCAGCGAAGGCAGCGAGAGGGCCACGCCTTCTACGACGTGCTGCTTCGGATCTCCAACCAGGACCCTCTCGCGGACATCCTCGCCGCTGTCGCCCGGCACAGCCGCGACCTGTTGGCGAGCGACCACGCGGCCGTCTGCCTCAACCACGCCACGACCCGATCCGTGCAGCTCGACTCGACGCCGGCGGGGGCGGCCTCCCCGCGGGACGGGGTCTGCATCGTGCCCGACGCCGAGGAGGCCTATGACCTCCACGACCTCGGTTACGCGCGCTCCCTGCGCTCATCCGCGGAGCTGAGGGAGAACCTGCAGGTCCAGGTGCACAGCTCGGGCAGAGCGTTCGGTGAGGTCTGGATCGGCCGCACCTCGGCGGTCCCCTTCGAGAGGCGTGATCGGGAGTTCCTGACGACCTTCTCCGACATCGCCTCGATCGCCGTGGCCGGTGCCCGAATGCGCGAGAGCGAAAGGCAGGGCGCAATCCTCGCCGAGCGGGAGCGGATCGCCCGCGAGCTGCACGACAGCCTCGCGCAGGTCCTCGGAGCGGTGCACCTGCGGCTGCGCACGCTCGCCTCGCGCGAGGACGCCGTCACGCTGGCGATCGCGCTTGAGCTGATCGAGCTTGCGGATGTCTGTGAGGAGGGCTACGGTGACGCCCGCGGGGCGATCCTCGACCTGCACGAATCCAGCCGCGTCGACCGCAACCTGCTAGACAGCCTGCGTGCCTACCTGGACAAGTACAGCAGGCAGTGCGGGATCGCGACGTCGCTGGAGGCGAGCCTCGAGCATGACCTGGCGCTCCCCCCGCGCAGCGAGATCCAGATCATCAGGGTCGTCCAGGAGGCGCTCACGAACGTGCGCAAGCACTCGGGCGCAGCTGCGGCGACCGTCCGCGTCGCCGAGGACAACGGCACGGTCACGTTCGTCGTCGAGGACGACGGCCGGGGCTTCGACGCGACCAAAGAGCTGTCCGACCGGGGCGGGTTCGGGCTGCACTCGATGCGCGAGCGCATGGAGATGATCGGCGGCACGCTGCTGGCCGACTCCGCCTCGGGCCGCGGCACGCGCATCGTCGCCGAGCTTCCCAACGTCCCCGCACGAGCGCCGATCCCCTCCATCTAGATGCCGGAGCCGACCGGGCCGATCCGCATCCTGCTCGTCGATGACACGGCCCTCTTCCGCACGGCGATCGCGGAGCTCGTCGACGGGCAGGACGGCCTGGAGGTCGTCGGCGAAGCCGAAAACGGCCTGGAGGCGGTCGAGAAGACGCGCGCGCTAGCCCCCGACGTCGTCGTCATGGACATCGAGATGCCGGTGATGGACGGGGTTCAGGCGACGCGCCTCATCAGGGAACAGATGCCGAACGTCAAGGTCGTCATGCTGACGGTGTCCGAGTCGGATGACCATCTCTTCGACGCGATTCGCTTCGGCGCACAGGGGTATCTGCTGAAGAACCTCCGCCCGGCAGAGCTCTACTCCCTGATCAGGGCGGTGATGCGCAACGAATCCCCCCTCTCTCCGGCCATCGCGAAGCGGCTGCTCGGCCAGATCCGCGACGGGACCACGCTGCCGGTCAAGCTGGCACCAGCGTCCGAGATGCCGGCGCTCACGCGGCGCGAGCTGGAGGTACTGCAACTCGTGGCGGACGGCCTCAGCAACGCAGAGATCGCCTCGCGCCTTTTCATCACCGAGGGAACGGTGAAGAACCACGTCCACAACGCCCTCGAGAAGCTCCAGCTCGACAACCGCACGCAGGCCGCCGCCTACATCGTCCGCCAGGGCCTCGGACGAAGCGGCGAGACCGTCTGACATCGCGTCGCCGGCGACCTCGAGGCCGGCGCCCGCCTGAAGCCGGTGTTCGCCTGTATCTCAAATCCACATATATATGCGCAAATCTACCTCTGGGCGGATTGAGTCGCGCGATTTGCGCCGCGACAATCCCGGTATGCGTGAGCAGACCCTTGATCGTTTGATCCGTGCCGGCATCAAGGCTGTCGTGATCGGCATCGCCCTCGTGGCGGTCGCCTACTTCCTGGCCCGGCCCCATACGGGCCCCTCGCTCGTGGAAAGACAGATCGCGGCCGGGGAAAAGGCGGTCCGCAGCAGCCCGACCAACATCGGGCTGCGACTGCAGCTCGCCAACGTCTACCGGGCGGCGAAGAAACCGGATGGCGCGCTCGAACAGTACACCGAGGTCCTCAAGGTCGAATCGAACCAGAGCACGGCGCTGCTCGGGCGTGGCGAAATCCTCGCTGAAAGAGGAGAACTCGCCCAGGCGAGGCAGTCCTACGAGCGGCTCATCGGCGGGACCACGGGCGCGGAATTCGCCCGCGTCAATCCGCAGCTCGAGACCGCCTACTACGGCTTGGGCTCGGTGATGCTCAAACAGAACCAGGCGACGGAAGCCATGCAGGAGGTGCAGAAAGCCCTCAAGATCGAACCGACAGACGCCGACGCCTGGTACTTGCTGGGGACGGCCGCCTTCGAGGCAGGCTCCTATGAACGGGCGGTCAAGGCGCTTCGGCAGGCGGTGCTCTTCGTGCCGACCGGCTGGTGCGAGCCCTACGCGCAGCTTGCGAAGGCCTACGGGGCTCAGCATCGCATGCCTCAGGCGGAATACGCGAGCGCGATGGTGGAGCTCTGCGAAAAGAAACCGGCCGACGCGGTGGTGAGGCTCAAGCCTCTGACCTCGGGGCCGGTCGCGGCCGATGCGATGCTCGGGCTCGGGATGGCCGCCGAGGCCGAGTCGCAACCTGCGAGCGCGACCCACTGGTACCGGAAGGTGCTCGCCGCCGATCCTCAGAACTTCAACGCGCGCACCGCCCTGGCCCGGCTCGGCGTCCACACAGGAGGCAACTGAGATGGCACCACAGGACGAGACCTTCTCGCTCGCCCGCAAACCGCTGCTGGACCCTGGCATGAGCGGCACGAGCGGTGTGGTCGATCAGCTCACGGATGCGGAGCGCAAGCGCCGGCGGCGGAAGATCGCCGCGCTGCTGGCGATCCTCGTGGTGCTCGCAATCATCATCCTCCTCATCATCCGCGCGCTGGGCGGGAAAAGCCCGCTGCCGAGCCTCTCACCCACTCTCCCCCACTACGTCTCCAGCATCTACGGAGTCGACGAGCCGATGGGCGTGGCGGTCAGCCCCTCCGGCGACCGGATCTACGTGACCGAAAGCGAAGGGCCCCGTCTCGTGCGGGTCTACAACGGCTCGGGCAACCAGGTTGGAACCCTCAAGCCGCCGGGTCATAATGGCGCCTGGCGCCTCCCTGTCTACGTGGCGGTCAGCCCGCGGACGGAAGACGTCTACGTCAGCGACCGGCTGCGTGGAGACGTCGAGGTGTATGACCCGAGCGGCAAGTACCTGCGCGCCATGCGACCCACCGGACGCCTCGGGAAGGGCGCGAGCCCGCTCGGGCTGGCCTTCGGCCCGGAAGGGGACCTCTACATGACCGACGTCGGCGGCAGCCGGCAGAATCACCGCGTCCTGGTCTTCGGCGGCAGCAGCGAGCAGCCCCTGCGCCAGCTCGGGTCTCGCGGAATGTTCTGGTTCCCCAACGGCCTTACGGTCGACTCGCGCGGCGACGTCTACGTGGGCGACAGCAACGACGGCCGGCTGGCTATCCTCGACCCGGCCGGCAGGCTCGGCAGCTCGATCCAGCGCGGGGTTGGAGAAGGGGATCTCAACCTGCCGCGCGGCGTGGCGATCGACGGCCACGGCCGGGCCTACGTCGTCGACACGACCGCCCAGGTCGTCGATGTCTACCGCCTTCCCAAGCAGGTGACGGAAGTGCCGAGCTACATCGGATCGTTCGGCGTGGAAGGGATCGGCAATGGACAGTTCCGGTATCCGAACGGGATCGCGATCAACGGCAGCGGGCGGATCTACGTCACCGATCGTGAAAACGGCCGGGTCCAGGTCTGGGAATATTGAGAGTCAGGAGCAGACGCCGAATGCGGGCGACATGGAGGATGAGAGGAGCAGCGGCGCTGTTCCTCGCCGCCTACGCCGTATCGCTGTTCCTCGCCGCCCACGCCTCGGCCGACAACGGGCCGCACGTGATGGGCGCGGGGGCCATGACGGACACGTGCGCGGCCTGCCATCGGGCCCACACCGCCCAGGCTCCCTATCTGCTGAAGGAGCCCGAGACAGAGCTCTGCTACACCTGCCACGGCGCTTCGGCGACCGGTGCCAGCACCGATGTGCAGGATGGCGTCGGCTACTCGAACACCGAACGGACCGGCACACGCGGGGCCCTGCGCGGCGGGGGCTTCAAGTACGCGCTGATCGACTCGGGTCATCCATCCGGCAACGGATACGTCGGTGAAGTCCCTGTGAGGACGACCGGCGTCCCGGTCACCTCGGCCCACTCGGTCGACTCCTCCAGCCAGACGGCCTGGGGTAACGGCCCGATCGGCGCCGAAGCGAACTACGGCAAGACCATCTCGCTGCGCTGCGGCTCCTGTCACGACCCGCACGGGA
>DASQGE010000065.1:0-60689 GCA_035632775.1 Solirubrobacteraceae bacterium
CCGACCGGCGCATGCGCCGGTCGGAACTGCACCAATGCACTGCTGATGACCCATCCGACGCCCCCCTTCACACACGAGCACGAGGAGCTGCGCGAGTCGATCAGAGGCTTTCTCGACCGCGAGCTCGCCCCGCATGCCCAGGCCTGGGAGGACGAGTGCTGGTTCCCGGACGAGGTCTTCGCAAAGCTCGCCGGCCAGGGCCTGCTCGGCCTGAAGTACCCGACCGAGCTCGGCGGCCAGGGCGGCGACTACCTGCACGAGGCGGTTCTCGCCGAGGAGCTCGCGCGGATCGGCTCGGGCGGGACCGCCGCGGGGATCGGCGCGCACATCAACATCGCGACCCCGCCGATCTGGAAGTTCGGCACCGACGAGCAGAAGCAGGCCTATCTGGCCCCCGCGATCCGGGGTGAGAAGATCGGCGCGCTCGGCATCACTGAGCCCGGCGCGGGCTCCGACGTCGCCGGCCTGCGCACGAGCGCCGAGCGCGTCGACGGCGGCTGGGTGCTGAGGGGCGAGAAGACCTACATCACCAACGGCGTGCGCGCCCACTTCGTCGTCACCGCCGCGCGCACCACCCCCGAAGGCGGCCATCACGGCATCTCGTTCTTCATCGTCGACCGCTCCGAGGGCGTCACCTCGGCCAAGCTCGACAAGCTCGGCTGGCATGCCTCGGACACCGCCACGATCGCGTTCGAGGACGTGTTCGTGGGAGACCAGAACCTGCTCGGGCCCCTGCACGAGGGGTTCAAGCTGATCATGGCCAACTTCCAGTGGGAGCGTCTGGCGATGGCCCTCGGCGCGGTCGGCGCGATGCAGCTCGCCTGGGAGCGCACCGCCTCGTTCGCGCGCGAGCGCAACGCGTTCGGCCGCCCGCTCTCCGGCCACCAGGTGATCCGCCATCGGCTCGCCGACCTCGCCTCCTCGGCGTATGCGGCCCGCTGCGTCACCTACGACGCGCTGCGCCGTTTCGTCGCCGGCGAAGAGCCCCTGCGCGAGGTGACGATGGCCAAGCTGCTCACCCAGCGGGCCTCCTTCGAGCTGATGGACGCCTGCCTGCAGATCCACGGCGGCGCCGGCTACATGCGCGAGTACTGGGTCGAGCGCGCCGCCCGCGACGCGCGCCTCGGGCCGATCGGCGGCGGCTCGGACGAGATCATGCGGGAGATCCTGGGCCGCGTGCTGGGGCTGTAGGCCAAGCCGGCCCCGTGCTGAGCTCGTAGGCAGTCGCCCGCGCGCCGGGACTGTAGGGACGGCTCACGGCACTGGACATATAGACCATCATGAGCGAGCCGGCGCGATCGGCGCGGCGAACGGAATCCGTCCAGGCTCACACGGTCTCCTAAGGACGGTTGGGAGAGTGTCCGATCTTCCGCCGCGTGAGCGGAATGCGCATTGGCAGGATCTCGACAGCGTGCGCGACGAGCGCGCGCGTACTCGCGACCTGCGCAGCGACCGTCCCGATCGCGATCGCGGTCCCCGCGGGCGCGAGCGCACACGCGCGCAGGCACTCCAGCCACCGCCACCACAACGGGGTCCGCCACGTCACGACACCCCGCCGACTCGAGCGCCACGGCGAACACGGGCGCCAGCGCAAGCACGACGGCGCAGCGACTCCCAGGCGCCCGGCCCGGCACGACAGGCGCGCCGCGAACGTCGTCAAGACCACCCGGGCTCCTCACGCCAGGCCGAACGGGCAGCGGCCGCAGAAGACGCACGCCGAGCCGAACCCCCATGCCGCTCGCCCCACCCAGACGCGCCATCCGAAGACCGCGACGGAACCGGCGAAGAAACCGGCCACCGAACCGGCGGGCGCCTGCAACGGGACGGACCTGACGCCGAATCCGGAAAACATCGAAGCGGCGCGCGAAGCGACGCTGTGCCTGATCAACCGGGAACGGGCCCTGCACGGCGAGCGGGCGCTGAAGCCGAACGCGAAGCTCGCGCGCTGCGCGCTGGGTCACAGCGAAAGCATGGCGCAGGAGGACTACTTCAGCCACGAAGGCCCGGACGGCAGCACGCCGCTCAGCCGGATGCAGGCCGCCGGCTACATCTACAGCCCCAAGATCGGATACGAAATCGGCGAGAACATCGCCTGGGGAACACTGTGGCTGGCGACGCCGAAGGCGATCGTCGAAAGCTGGATGCAGTCGCCGGAGCACCGCGAAAACATCCTCGACGCCAACTACACGGACACGGGCATCGGCGTGATTCCCCACGCCCCGACGGAACGCGCGGAAGGCCAGGCGGGCGCGGTCTACACGCAAGACTTCGGCGTGATCATCACCAGCTGAGCAGCCGCCCTGTCGAGTCCGATCGAGCCGGCGAGCGCACGGGACAGGCGGCGTCCCGGCGCCGGACGGCCGTCCGGGCACCGGTTTCTTGCCTGTAGTCTCCCAGCCCGACAACCGCAACGACAAGAGGAGAAACAAGGGCTATGGGAGTACTCGACGGCAGGTCCGCGATCGTCACCGGTTCGGCGCGCGGGATCGGACGCGCGACGGCCGAGCTGCTCGTGGCGCAGGGCGCGCAGGTTCTGATCAACGACCTCGACGGCGACATCGCCGAGCAGGCGTCCGGCGAGATCGCCGGGGAGACGGCGGTGTTCGCGGGAGACCTGACCAAGCCGGGGGCGCCGGATCAGCTGGTGCAGAAGGCGATCGACGAGTTCGGGAAGATCGACATCATCGTCAACAACGCCGGCTACACGATCGACGCGCCGGTGCACAAGATGTCCGACGAGCACTTCCAGGCGATGCTCGACATCCATACGGTCGTCCCGTTCCGGGTGATCCGCGCGGCGGCGCCGCACCTGCGCGAGCCGGCCAAGAAGGAGCGCGAGGAAGGCAGGGAGGTGTTCCGCAAGATCGTCAACGTGTCCTCGACCTCGGGCACGTTCGGGAACGCGGGCCAGGCGAACTACTCATCCGGGAAGGCCGGGGTCGTGGGCCTGACGAAAACGCTGGCGAAGGAGTGGGGCCAGTTCAAGATCAACGTCAACGCGGTGGCGTTCGGCTTCATCGACACGCGACTGACGCAGGCGAAGGTCGACGAGAACAAGATGGAGAAGGACGGGGAGACGATCCAGCTGGGGATCCCCGAGCAGATGCGTCAGATGGCCTCGATGCTGATCCCGCTGGGCCGCCCGGCCACGCCCGAGGAGGCCGCGGGCGGCGTGTTCTTTTTGTGCTCGCCGTGGAGCAATTACGTGCACGGCCAGACGCTGCACATCACGGGCGGGCTGTTCGGGGGGATGTCCGGCTGAGCCTGAGAGCCCGCCGGGACGCGACGACGATCGCGCGCGACCGCTCCTGCACGGGCACGATCGCGACCGCATCCCGGCCGGAGCGGCGGCCGGGGGGCGCTCAGATGCCCCGCAGGTCGAACAGGGAGCCTGAGAAGTAGGCGCCGGCGGGCGAGGCGAGGTAGGCCGTGAGCGCGGCCGCCTCGCCCGCGGAGCCGTCACCGCCGGGGACGACGGTCGCGGTCGTGATCGAATGGCGGGCCCACTCGATCGAGAGCGTGCGCGCGAGGTTCTCCAGGCCCGCGCGGGCGGCGTCGGCGTGCTCGCCCGCGTCGGGCCCGGGCGCCAGGTAGACGATCCGCCCACCGTGCCCAGCCGGGAGGAACGCGCGGTTGACGGCCGCGCGGGTCGCATCCCAGGCCACGTCGAGGCATGCGCGAAGCGCCGCGGCGGCACGATCCCCCGGCGTGCGCGCGGCGGTGAGCGATCCGCGCGCGAACAGGCCGGGGCCGTCCACGACGAGCATGTCCAGACGGCCGCCAAGCTCGGCGACGGCGAACGTGACGGCGGCGTTGGTGAGCGCTTCGTCGACGACGGGTCCGCACGCCAGCGCGCGGACCCGCGCGCCGAGCTCGGCGCAGCTCGCGCGGGCGGCCTGCGCGAACGACTCGGCCGGCTCGTCACCGTCCGGCGGGGGCGCGTGCGCGACCAGGACCGAGACGCCGTCCAAGAGACCGGGGCGAAGCAGCTCGGCGGCGAGCACGTCTCTTCACTGCACGGCGACCCGCCGCGTGCTCCGCTCGGAGCGGCGCTGGGCGCGCAGGCGCCGGAGGATGCCACGCCGGCCGTGCTGCTCGAGGCCCGCATAGAGGAGGCGGATCGCGCCGAGGATCTCGTCGGCGACGGCCTGCTGCTGGGCGCGCGTGGAGTGCTCGACGCGGGTCCAGCGCATGGGCTCTCCATATTGGATGGTGACGCGAGGGAAGCGCAGGCGCCTCCAGTTGCGAATGTGCGAGGACCCGTGGATCGCGATCGGCACGACCGGCGCGCCCGTCTCGAGCGCCAGGCGGCCGATGCCGGGCTTGGCCTGCTCGGCCATGCGGCCGGTGCGCGAGCGCCCCCCCTCGCAGTACATCGTGATCGCGCCGCCGCGCGAGAGGATCGTCTCGGCGGTGACGAACGTCTCTTCGTCGCGGGCGCCGCGACGGACGGGAAAGACCCCGCCGGGGCTGTAGATGCTCTGCATCGGCGGCTTGAACAGCTGCGACTTGGCCATGAAGCGGACCTTGCGGCGTATGTAGCAGCCCATCAGGAAGTGGTCCATGAAGGAGAAGTGGTTGGGCGCGAGGATGACCGCGCCGCGACCGGGGACCTTCTCGGAGGAGATGGAACGGGCGCGCAGGAGAGTGTATGCGTAGAGCGAGGTGAGCAGGCGGGTGGCCTCGTATACCCAGTTGGGCTCGCGCGTGCGTGCGCGCTCGTGGAAGCGGTCGAAGTGCTCCTTGGGTCGCGGGTCGGAGTAGACCTGCGGGCGCATCGGGGCAAGGTCGTTCATCTGAGCGCTTGTACCTCGCAGGATCGGCAAAGTTACTCGCGCTCAGCCTGGATCCGCCGATGGCGGGTTGAGCATCGGTGCCGGGGGTCGAGCCAGGGGACATCGACGGAGCACCCGCAGGGTGACCCCTCGGGACGACGGCGATGGCGCCTGGCGATGCGCCATCCGGTGCCGAGGCGACCGCGAAATCGGTGGATCCAGGCTCAGCGCGAACGCGTGCGGGCCAGCGCGTCTGCCCAGCCTGCGAGCAGCTCCGAACGCTGCGCCTCGGACATGCGCGGCTCGTAGCGCAGACGCTCACGCCAGCCGGAGGCGACGTCGGAGAGCGTCCACAGGCCGACGCCGACGCCCGCGAGCAGTCCGGCGCCGAGGGCAGTCGTCTCGGCGGTGCTCGGCAGGACGACGGGGACGCCGAGGACGTCGGCCTGGAACTGCATGAGCCAGGCGTTGGCGCTCGCCCCGCCGTCGGCGCGGAGCTCGCCGAGAGGCTGCCCAGAGGCGGACTCCATCGCACGGACGGCGTCGACGGTCTGGTAGGCGATCGCCTCGAGCGTCGCGCGCGCCAGGTGCGCGCGAGAAGAGCCGCGCGTGAGCCCGAAGATGGCGCCGCGCGCGTGGGGATCCCAGTGGGGCGAGCCGAGGCCGGTGAGAGCCGGAACGAAGTAGACGCCCTCGTTGGAGGGCAGCGAGGCGGCCAGCGACTCGGTCTCGGATGCGGAGGCGATGATCTCCAGGCCGTCGCGCAGCCACTGGACGGCGGCGCCGGTGGCGAAGATGGACGCCTCCAGGGCGTAGGAGGCACGGGCGCCCGTCGAGCAGGCGACGGTCGCGAGCAGGCCCGGCGCGGGTGCGGGCGCGGTGGAGCCGGTGTTGAGCAGGACGAACGAGCCTGTGCCGTAGGTGTTCTTGCCGAGGCCGGGCTCCAGACAGGCCTGGCCGAAGAGCGCGGCCTGCTGATCGCCGGCGACGCCCGCGACGGGGACGGCGTGGCCGTCGAGCGCGGAGGGCCGCGTCTCGGCGAAGAGTCCGGCGCTGGGACGGACCTCGGGCAGGGCGCGAGCGGGGATGTCGAAGAGCTCCAGCAGCTCGGGGTCCCAGCGTCCGGAGGAGATGTCGTAGAGGAGCGTGCGGGAGGCGTTGGTGGCGTCGGTGAGATGGCGGCCGGTGAGGTTGAAGAGCAGCCAGGAGTCGATCGTCCCGAACACGGCGCGGCCCTCGCGGGCGCGCGCGGGCAGGCCGGGCACGTGATCGAGCAGCCAGCGGATCTTCGTGGCGGAGAAGTAGGGGTCGAGCACGAGGCCGGTGCGCGAGCGGACGAGGGGCTCGCGGCCGGCGGCGCGCAGCTGCTCGCAGAGAGAGGCGGTGCGGCGGTCCTGCCAGACGATCGCGCGGTGCAGGGGCTCGCCGGTGGAGGGATCCCAGACGCAGACGGTCTCGCGCTGGTTGGTGATGCCGACGGCGGCCAGCTCTCCCGGGCGGACGCCGGCGGCGGCGAGGGCTTGCAGCGCGACCGCGCGCGTGAGGGACCAGATTTCCGCGGGGTCGTGCTCGACCCAGCCGGGCTGGGGGAAGTGCTGACGGAGCTCGCGATAGGCGCGGGCGATCGGCTGCGCGCGCTCGTCGTATACGAGGCAGGTTGTGCCTGTCGTTCCCTGGTCGATGGCGAGGATCATCTTGCGCAGACGAGACTAGCTTTCGACTCGGGATTCAGGCTCTGGCCAGATAGACGCGCATGAAGTCGACGAGCTGGCGAGCGCGATGGGCGAAGCCGGCGGGAGTGCGGCCGGTGGCGCGGTGGGCGAGGTCGAGATCGATCTCGAGCAGACGGTGGCCGGCGCGGACGGCGTCGATGGTCATGCCGATCTCCATGCCGAAGCCGGGCGCGAACGGCAGGACGTCACGGAGGACGCCGGCGCGCAGCGCGCGCTGGCCGGAGATGGGAGCGCGCGTGAGAAGGCCGCAGCGGCGGCGGATGGCCCAGCGGGCGAAACGAAGGGCGAGACCGAAGCCGCCGCCGACGCGCCGGGCGAACACGGCCACGGCGACGTCGGCGTGATCGGAGCGAACGGCGTCGGCGAGCCGACCGAGGCGGTCGGCGCAGTCGCCGAGATCGCCGTCGCAGAGGACGACGATCGGCTCGGCGACCGAAGGCTCGACGACGGAAGGCTCGACGACGGAAGGCTCGGAAGACTCCGCGGAAGAGTTGTCTTTTTCGCCGTAACCGCGCGCGGGCGCACACGCGCGCGCGGGGCCCCAAAAAAAGTCGACATCGGACAGGACCGCCCGCACCCCCGCGGTCATCGCCTGGCCCTTGCCGATGATGCGCTCGCTGCGCACGACGGTCGCGCCGGCGGCGCGCGCGAGCTCTGCGGTCGCGTCGGTGGAGCCGTCGTCGGCGAGGAAGACGGGCGCGCCGGGAAAGGCGCGGGCCAGCGCGGCGAGGGTCGCGCCGATCCGGTCGGCCTCGTCGAGGGCGGCGACGACGATGAAGGTGTCGGGGCTCATGGGGGGTCCGCCACGGGAAGGGGTCGGCGGCAGAGGCTATTGTGCGCGGCCGTCGCAGGGCAATTCGATACTCGCCAGAGTCACAGCTCCGAGGAGGTACGCGCGTGGTCGACGTGGAGGCTCACATCACAGGCACGGTATGGAAGATCGAGTGCGAGGTGGGCGACCGGATCGAGGAGGGGGACACGGTCGCGATACTCGAGTCGATGAAGATGGAGATGCCGGTCGAGGCCGAAGACGCGGGCACGGTCGCGGAGATCCGCTGCGAGGAGGGGCAAGCGGTCAACGAGGGCGACACGCTGGTCGTGCTGGAACAGTGATGACGACGCGCGCGCTGGCCGAAGGCAAGCTGCTCCTCGACGAGCCGGCGGAGGGTGTCGCGCGGCTGACGATCTCCAACCCGGAGAAGCGCAACGCGCTGGACCATCCGATCCTCGACGCGATCACGGCCACGCTGAAGGAGCTCGCCGACCCGGATGGACGGATCCGCTGCGTGGTGGTGACCGGCGCGAACGGCATGTTCTCGGCGGGGTATGACATCGGCGAGATCCCCGAGGCGGAATTCGAAGAACGCGCCGAGCGGTTGGTGGCGCACCCCTTCACCGAAGCGATCGACGCACTGGAGGCGTTCCCGTGGCCGACCGTGGCGGCGCTTTCAGGGCACACGATCGGCGGCGGGCTGGAGCTGGCGCTGGCATGCGATCTGCGGGTGGCGAAGGACGGGATCAAGCTGGGAATGCCGCCGGCGAAGCTGGGGCTGGTGTACTCGCACACGGGACTGCGGCGGTTCATCGACGCGATCGGGGCGCCGCGCACGCGCGAGCTGTTCCTGCTCGGACGGCACGTCGACTCCTCGACGGGGCTGGGCTGGGGCCTCGTGAACCGCGTCGCGCGGGAGGACGAGCTCGAGACGGTGACGCTGGAGCTGGCGGGAGAGCTGGCGGGCAACGCGCCGCGATCGCAGCTCGGCAACAAGCGGGTGATCGCGGCGCTGCTGAGGGCGGAGGGCGAGCTGCCGGCGGACATCGAAGAAGAGCTGATCGAGCTGCGCAGGCAGTCGTTCGCGTCGCAGGATATGCGCGAGGGGATGCGGGCGTTCGCCGAGAAGCGCGCGCCGCGCTGGAGGAATTGCTAGAGACGGCATCCGGCCGTACGAACAGCCCGAGACGGCGTCCGGCCGTCTCCATCGCCATGCACGAACGCCCTCCAGGCGTCCGTGACCGGGCCTACGGCCCTTCCGCCGAGACGGCGTGACGTCCGGCGCGGCCCGTACCGTGGCGACATGCCGCCGCTGATAACCCGCGAGGAGGCGAAGAGCCTCGGCGAGATCGAGGATCACGCCGCGATCGAAGCGCTCGTGCAGCGCGCATGGGAGGCGCGGGTGGAGCGGTTCGGAGACTCGACCGACATGTGCTCGCTGGTCAACGCGAAGTCGGGAGGCTGCGCGGAGGACTGCGGGTTCTGCGCGCAGTCGCGGTTCGCCGAGGCGGAGACGCCGATGCACGCGATGATGAGCCCGGAGCAGATCCTCGAGCACGCCAAGGCGGCCGAGGCGGCGGGGGCGCACCGCTTCTGCATGGTCACGCAGGGCCAGGGACTGTCGAAGCGGGACTTCGAGAAGATCCTGCAAGGCGCGCGGATGGTCGCGGAGCAGACGAGCCTCAAGCGGTGCGCGTCGATCGGGCACATGTCCGCGGAGCGCGCGAAGGCGCTGAAGGAGGCCGGGATCCAGCGGGTGCATCACAACGTCGAGACCGCGTCGAGCTACTACGACGAGGTCTCCACGACCGTACGCTACGAGGGGCGGATACGCACGATCGAGGCGGTGCGCGAGGCGGGTCTGGAGACGTGCGTCGGGGGCATCCTCAACCTTGGCGAGACGCGCGAGCAGCGCGTCGAGATGGCGTTCGAGCTGGCGGCGATCGACCCGACGAGCGTGCCGATCAACCTCCTCAACCCGAGGCCGGGCACGAAGTTCGGCGACCGCGAGCCGATCGACCCGTGGGAGGCGGTCAAGTGGATCGCGATCTTTCGCCTGATCCTGCCGAAAGCGCTGTTCCGGCTGTGCGGAGGGCGCGTGGAGAACCTCGGCGAGCTGCAGCCGTTGGCGGTCAAGGCGGGGTTGAACGGCGTGATGATGGGCAACTTCCTGACCACGCTCGGCTCGGAGCCCGAGGAAGACAGGGCGATGTTCGAGCGGCTTGGCCTGAACGTCGCGCGCCAGCCCGACAACGGCTCCAACCCGCGGCCGGACAACCGCACGGAGTGGCTGGCCGGGGAGACGCCCGACGTCGTGGACGAGCTGCTGGCCGCGTCCGCGTCGACCGGCTCCTGTGAGAAGGGCGACGGCTCCGGCCTGAGGGTGCGGTTGTGGAACCCCTCGACGCAGCTGCGATTCAGGGCCAAGCGCAACGTGCCCCCCCGCCCCGACGGCGCGCCGAACAGGGCGCCGACGCACCGGCGCAGCCGAGATGCAGAGAGTACGCCCAGCAGGGTCGCAGCCGGCTGGGGAGATTAGGGCCCGTGAATCCATAGCCAGAGCAGGAGGGCGTCGAAGATGAACGAGATCGAGCGGCGGTTGGACGAACTCGAGGAGCTCGGTCTGAGGCGCAGCCTGCGGATGGTGAGCGGACCGCAGGGGCCGCGCGTGCTGCTGGACGGCAAGCCGGTGCTGATGCTGTGCTCGAACAACTACCTCGGCCTGGCCGATCATCCGCGCGTGCGCGAAGCCGCCGCCGAGGCCGCGATGCGCTGGGGCGTGGGCGCGGGGGCGTCGCGGCTGGTGTCGGGCACGATGACCATTCACCGGCGCTTGGAGGAGCGCATCGCCGCGTTCGAGCGCACCCAGGCCTGCGTGCTGTTCGGCTCCGGCTACCTCGCCAACGCCGGCGCGATCGGGGCGCTCGCCGGTCGTGGCGACACGGTGTTCTCCGACGAGCTCAACCATGCGTCGATCATCGACGGGTGCAGGCTCTCGCGCGCGGAGGTCGTCGTGTACGGGCACCGCGACATGAACCATCTCGATTGGCTCCTGCGCCGTCATGGCGGCGGCCGGGGCGGCGTCCGCTCGGCCCCGCGGTCCGGTGAGCGTCCCGGCGCGGGACGCTCAGGTGGCGGCGGTCGGGTGATCGTCACCGACTCGGTGTTCTCGATGGACGGCGACGTGGCCCCGCTTCAAGAGATCGTCGAGCTCGCCGGCTCCTACGGAGCGCGCACGATCGTGGACGAGGCGCACGCGATCGGCGTGCTCGGCCCGGGCGGACGGGGCGCCGTCGTGGAGGCGGGCCTGGAGGGCGAGGTCGACATCGTGATCGGCACGCTCGGCAAGGCGCTCGGCTCCTACGGCGCGTACGCATGCGCGAGCGAGGCGACGGTCGACTACCTGATAAACGCGGCGCGCCCGCTGATCTTCTCGACCGCGCCCCCACCGCCCGCGATCGCCGGAGCGCTCGCCGCGCTGGAGCTGCTGCAAGAGCGACCCCATCGCGTGCAGCGGCTGCGCTCGAACGCGCGCGTGCTGCGGCGCGCACTCGCAGCCGAGGGCTTTCCGGCGGAGGACGTCGAGATGCACATCGTCCCGCTCGTGGCCGGCGACGAGCGCGCGGCTGTGAGCCTGTGCGAGGGGGCGCTGCGACGGGGCGTGTTCGCCCAGGCGATCCGCCCGCCGACGGTCGCCGCCGGCACGTCGCGGCTCAGATTGGCGACGATGGCCTCGCATACCGCCGACGAGCTGCGAAGCGCGGCCCGCGCCCTTGGCGAGGCGGCGCGTGAGGTGGGCCTCGATCTCCCAGCGATGGGACGTCTGGCGACCGCTGGGCTTCGCGAGGACGACGATGACGTCGTCCTCGTCGATCGGAGATCGGCCAGCACACATGTCGAGCACGCTTCGCTCGCTGCGTCCTCGGCTCGCTCGCCCATCGGCCGCCGGCCCGCGTCCGCCGAGCCATCCAGGGCAAGCGCTCCGTTCGACCTCGAGCGCGAGATCCCCGCGGTCCCACGGGCAGCCTAGGAAGCCGCACGCGACGAGCGCGGTCGTGCGCGGTCTGTTCGTAACCGGAACCGACACGGGAGTCGGAAAGACCGTCCTGAGCGCGGCGCTGCTCGCCGCGATGGCTGCCGCCGGCGAGCGCGTCCGCGCGCACAAGCCCGTCGTCACCGGCCTCGACGAGCCGACAGGGGAGCGGCCGCCCGATCACGAGCTCCTGGCCGCCGCCGCGAACATGACGCCCGAGGAGGTCGCGCCACTGCGCTATGGCCCGGCCATGTCGCCGCATCTGGCGGCCGCGCTGCGAGACGATCGGATCGCCCCGGCCGACCTGATCGCCCATGCGCGCGAGGCGGGCGAGGACGGCGGCACGCTGATCGTGGAGGGCGTCGGCGGCCTGCTGGTACCGCTCGCCGACGGCTTCACCGTACGCGATCTCGCGGCCGCGCTCGGGCTGCCGCTCCTGATCGCTGCGCGGCCTGGTCTCGGCACGATCAACCACACGCTGCTGACGCTGGAGGCGGCCCGCAGCGCGGGACTCGACGTGCGCGCGATCGTGCTCACGCCCTG
Source organism: Solirubrobacteraceae bacterium (assembly GCA_035632775.1). Classification (GTDB taxonomy): domain Bacteria; phylum Actinomycetota; class Thermoleophilia; order Solirubrobacterales; family Solirubrobacteraceae; genus Palsa-744. The sequence goes on from DASQGE010000065.1 coordinate 11,857, forward strand.
GCCGGACGCACCCGCGGAGATAGAACGCTCCAACCGCGACACGATCGCGGGTCTGGGCGATGTCGAAGTGGCCGTCCTGCCGCGCGTGCCGAGCCCCGCCGCGACCGACCTCGCGCGGGCGGGCGATGCGCTCCCGTGGCGGCGCTGGTTGAGCAACGTCGGCCCGCCAGAGAGTTTCATCCCAGGCGAAACCTAGCATCGCATAATGGCCAGTCAGATGCTGCGGACGCACCTCCTCTCCGGAGAGTTCCGGGGTCGTACCCCCGGAGAAAGGAGATGCAATGCCCGAAGCAACATACGCACTAGCCATCGCCCTGCTTGTCGCGTTGTTGGTCATCGACCGACTGACGAGATAACAGGGTGCCCTGGCGGCCGCAGCACAGACGGCCTCGGCGGCCGTCAGGGGCTTGCTTAACCGGAGGGGGCCCGGTCGCCCGGGCCCCTCGGAGAACGCAGATGCCGCAGCAATCAGCGCACTAGCCACTTGGAATTGTAACTCACCACCCGACGGAGCTCAACGCGCTTTCAGCCGGAGGCCGCGGCCACCACAGCACCGGTCACGCGCGCGAGGTCGTCCTCGGCGATGACATACGGCGGCATCGTGTAGATCAGATCGCGGAACGGGCGCAGCCACACTCCCCGATCGACCGCGATCGCGGTCGCAGCCGGGATGTCCACCTCATGATCGAGCTGGACCACGCCGATCGCGCCCAGCACGCGCACGTCCTTGACGCCAGGCAGCGCGCGGGCCGGCTCCAGTCCTGAGCGCAGCGTGCGCTCGATCTCGGTCACGCGCTCGCGCCAATCCTCGCCCCCTCCTTTCCTGTCCGCCTCGCCGCCATCCCCACGACCACCGGAGCCCTCGCCACCCCCGTGATCTCCGCCGGTGAGCACGCCCAGCGACGCCAGCGCGACGGAGCACGCGAGCGGGTTGGCCATGAACGTCGGCCCGTGCATCAGCCCGCCGCCCTCGCCGCTGGAGACGGCTGCGGCGACCGCGGGCGTGCAGAGCGTGGCGGCGAGCGTCATGTAGCCGCCGGTGAGCGCCTTGCCGACGCACATCACGTCGGGGGCGAGCCCGGCGTGCTCGCAGGCGAACATCGCGCCCGACCGCCCGAAGCCGGTGGCGATCTCGTCTGCCACCAGCAAGAGCCCGTGCTCGTCGCACAGCCGCCGCAGCAGCGCGACGCACTCCGGTGAGTAGAAGCGCATCCCCCCCGCCCCCTGCACCACGGGCTCGACGATCACGGCGGCCAGCTCATGCGCGTGGGCGGCGGCCAGCTCGCTGACGTGCTCGGCCCAGCGACCGTCGAGTCCCGCGTCGAACCCGGCGGGCGGGCGCTCCGCGAACACGTGCTCGGCCAGCACGCCGGTGAACAGGCTGTGCATCCCACCGACCGGGTCGCAGACGGCCATCGCGCCGAACGTGTCCCCGTGATAGCCGCCCCTGACGGTCAGCAGTCGCGTCCTCGAAGGCCGCCCGAGCGCGCGCTGGTACTGGAGGCACATCTTGATCGCGACCTCAACCGACACCGAGCCCGAATCGGCGAAGAACACCTTCTCCAGCCCGTCCGGCGCGAGCTCGACCAAACGCTCGGCCAGGCGCACGCCCGGCTCGTGTGTCAACCCGCCGAACATCACGTGCGCCATCTGGCCCAACTGCTCACGTACGGCTTCGTCCAGCGCGGGATGCCGGTAGCCGTGGATCGCGCACCACCACGACGACATACCGTCGATCAGCTCACGCCCGTCCGCCAGCCTCAGGCGCACGCCCTGCGCGGACACCACCGGCAGCGGCCCGGGCGGCGCCGATGGCAGGCCCGCGTAGGGATGCCACACGCGCTCCCGGTCGAGCGCCAGCAGCGTCTTCCAATCGGTCATCTCGTCCGCGGTCTCCGATGAGGCCCGCTAGGGCGTCGGTGAGCAAGCGAGGCTAGGACGCAAGGAGCGTGGCGTGCTATGCACGCGAGCGACTGAGGACGCCGCATCGCGCAGCTCAGCGGCGTCCTAGCTAGTCCTCGTATAGGACGAAGTCCCGCTTACGCGCTCCGCACACCGGACAGAACCAGGTGTCGGGGATGTCCTCGAAGGCCGTGCCCGCGGGGATGCCGCCGTCCGGGTCGCCGTCCTCGGGATCGTAGATGTAGCCGCAGGATTCGCAGATCCAGCGCTGCAGCGTCAAGGTCTCACTCATGCCCGGAAGAGTAGCGGCCGCCCCAGCAGGAGGTAAAGTCAGCCGAATGGACTCCGACGTGCCCAACGGTCGGCCGGCCCCGGGCGAGGACTACAACCCCGGCCCGGCCACCCGACCACGCCAGGCGGCGACCGTGATCCTGCTGCGCGGCGGCGCGGACACGCTCGAGGTTCTGCTCGTGCAGCGCACTCCCGAGGCGAGGTTCATGGGCGGCGTCTGGGTGTTTCCCGGGGGCGCGGTCGACGCGGACGACGGCGACGGCGACGGCGCCCATCGCGCGGCGGCGATCCGCGAGCTCAGCGAGGAGGCTGGGATCGTCCTTGACGACTCGAACGCCCTGGTCAAGTTCTCGCGCTGGATCACCCCGGCCGAGGTGAAGATCCGGTTCGACACGCACTTCTTCCTCGCCCCCCTCCCCGACGGCCAGGAGCCGAAGATCGACGGCGTAGAGTGCGTCGATCACGGCTGGTTCACGCCGGCCGCGGCGCTCGACGCCCACCGCGCGGGAGAGATCGTGCTCGTCTTCCCCACGATCAAGCACCTCCAGCAGCTGGCGGCATTCCCCTCGTCCGAGGACCTGCTCGCCCACGCGCGCGAGCTCGTCGTGAAGCCGGTCCTGCCGAGGGTGATCGTCGACGGCGACTCCGCCCGCGTCCTGCTGCCCGGCGAGCCGGGCTACTGACGCCGCGAAGTCTCCAAGAGCCACCGCCGCCGCCCCACCCACAGGGGTCAGCGGGAGCTGCCAGCCCGCCGGTCCGGGCCGCTCGACCCGCCCCCTCCAAAAATCCATCCCGACCGCCGCCCCCCGCCGAACGGGCGACAGCCTCTTAGGGCCCGCGCCAGAATATCTGGCGGGATTGATGCGGCCGTTCCGCGGCGTCATACGCCACCCGCGATGCTCGACGTGCTACCAGCACGCCTGCGCTCGCGTGCGGCGTCTGCCATCCACGGCCCGACCACCTCAACCCACCATCTATTCTGGCGCGAACCCTTACCCTTGCTGCGCGGCGATCACGTGCGTGACGGCGTTGATCAGCGCGAGGTGCGTAAACGCCTGCGGGTAGTTGCCGAGTTGGCGCCCGCTCGAAGCCTCCATCTCCTCGGCGTACAGGCCCAGAGGCGAGGAGTAGGACAGCAGGCGCTCGCACAGGTGCTCGGCCTCGCGATGCTCGCCGATCTCCGATAGGGCTGAGACCAGCCAGAAGGAGCAGATCAGGAACGTGCCCTCCTCCCCCCGCTGCCCATCGTCGGTCTGATCTGTTCGGTAGCGCAGCACGAGCCCGTTCTCGGTCAGCTCCCGTTTGATCGCGCTCACAGTCGCGCGCACGCGCTCGTCCTCGGGCGGCAGGAACCGCACCAGCCCCACGAGCAGGTTCGAGGCGTCCAGCGCGTCGGTTTCGTAGTGCTGGCGGAACACGCCGCGGCCGTCGACCCCGCGATCGAGGATCTCGGCGCCGATCTCGTCAGCGAGCGCCTGCCACTGCTCGGCGAGCTCCTGCTCGCCGCGCCGTTCGGCCAAGCGCGCGCCCCGGTCCATCGCCACCCAGCACATCAGCTTCGAGCTGACATAGTGCCGCGGCTCGCCGCGCGCCTCCCAGATGCCCTGGTCGGGCTGCTTCCACACCCGCTCTGCGCAGCGCACCTGGTCGATCAAGACGGGCCACAGCCGCTCGGGTATGTGGTCGCGCTGCTTGGAGTGCAAGTACACCGAGTCGAGCACCGCCCCGTACACGTCGTTCTGGCGCTGGTTGTACGCGCCGTTGCCGATCCGCACCGGCCGCGCGCCCTCGTATCCCTTCAGATGCTCGAGCGTCGACTCCTCCAGGTCCATCTCGCCGCTGATCCCGTACATGATCTGCAGCGATCCGTCCTCGTTGCGTCGCAGATCGGCCACGTACTGCACGAAGTCGTCGGCCTCCCAGTCCAGCCCGAGCGCGTGCAGGCCCCACAGCGTGAACGACGCGTCGCGCATCCAGCAGTACCGGTAGTCCCAGTTGCGTTCGCCCCTCGGCGTCTCCGGCAGCGAGGTCGTCGGCGCGGCCACGAGCGCCCCCGTGGGCATGAACGTCAGACCCTTGAGCGTGAGCGCCGAGCGCTGCAGGTGATAGCGCCAGGGGTGATCCGGATATGTGCCGTCCGCCAGCCACGTGCGCCAGAAGTGGCTCGTACCGTCCAGACAGCGCTTCGCCTGCTCGGCCGTGCGCGGGCCGCCGCGGGCCTCCGTCCAGGAGATCGCGCAGAATCGCTGCTCGCCTTCGACCATCGTGTGGCGGGCGTGCACCCGGTTGCCCTCGATCCCCGTGCGCATGTCGCTGTACAGCCTGAACAGCATCTCGCCGTCACTCGCGTCGAGCGCGTAGCCGCCCTCCTCGCCGGTGTCGACGACGCTCCACTGCGCGGGCGTGACGCCGTAGTCGAACATCGGCTCGCACACCAGCTCGAACGGCACCTGCCCCTGGACGCATTCGACCCACCGTACGAGCAAATGGTCGGCGTCGAAGTCGGTCGGGGCGCGCGTATGGCTGGTGCCTTGCTTGTTGTCATGCCATGCGCCGATCGTCAGCCCGTCGATCACCCGCAGCCAGCCCTGGGGTGTCATCCAGGTGGTCTCGATCAGGTTCGTGCCCGGCACGTAGCGCCGGCCCGCCGGCACATAGGTGCCGTACGGACCGACCCTGAAGCTCCCCGCGCCGCGGTCCAGCATCGCGCCGAACACGGACTTCGAGTCGAAGTGCGGCAAGCACATCCACTCGATCGACCCGTCAGAGGCGACAAGCGCGCCGGTGTGGCAGTCCGACAGAAAGCCATAGTCGGCGATCGGCGGAAACGGCGACGCCTGCGAGGGCGACGCCGAGCGCGCCTGGGCGACCGTGGCGAGCCCGTGCCCGGCGCTCTTGCCCGGCGCGCCCGGGCGACCGGACCTCTCTCGCGGCGCGCCTGGGCGACCGGACCTCTCTCCCGCGCCCCTGCGATGCGCGGCGGCCTCCGCAGGCCCGTGCCCCGCGCCCGGATCCGAGGCGGCGCCGGCCGCGCTCACCAGTCGAAGCTCTCGAAGGTCGGCCGCTCCACGTCCTCGGGCAGGATCTGCTCGTCGTAGAGCTTGTCCAGGTGCGCCGCGAGCGTGACGCTCGCCAGCGGGCGCATCGCCTCGGAGACGTCCGGCCAGACCGCGTCGAGCAGCTCGCGTTCGCTGCGCAGGCCCTGGCCGAGCGCGTATATCAGCGCGTGTTCCCGGTCGAGGCGATGGTTGACGTACTCTTCGAGCTTGCCCTCGGCATCCCACACCGTCGGGCCGTGGCCGGGGCAGATCACGTTGAAGTCTTCGCGCAGCCGCAGCCGCGTGAGCGCGAGCAGGTAGTTCGACATCGCGCCACGGTGCGGGGCGATGTAGACGGAGCCTTCGCCGAGCACCGCGTCGCCGGTGAAGCAGGCGCCGTCGGCGATCAGCGCGAAGTGGTCGGAGGAGTGCCCCGAGGTCGCGACCGGATCGAACGGGCCGAAGCGCACGCCCTCGGCGAGCTCTACGTCGACGCCGCCGCGGCCGCCCGCCAGCGGCGCGGGATAGCGCGCGAGCAGCTCCCCCACGGCCTCGGCGTGGTCCTCGTGGTCGTGCGTGAGCGCCACGCCGCCGAGCCCGCCCCGACTCTCGACCGCCGCTAACAGGCGCTCCAGATGCGTCTCGATCAGGGGGCCAGGGTCCACGACCCAGGCCGGCCGGCGCCCGACGATCCACGTGTTCGTGCCCGACAGCGTGAACGGTCCGGGGTTGGGCGCACGCAGACGCAGCACGTCGTAATGCTTCAACAGGTCGGCGTCGGATCCGGACTCGGACTCCGACTCGGAGACGATCTCATCGCCGGGATCGGGCGGCAATGGCGCGTTCACGCTTGCGACGTTAGCTGACAGAGGGGTTCGAGCGACTGTTCCTCGGCTCGCCTTGGCCTACGCGACCTGGTATCGCTTCGCTCCGCGGCGCTCCTCGGGCACGCTGACCACGTCCCAGCACAGCCCGATACGCGCCATCGCGCGGATCACGAGCGCCGAGATGTCCGGCTCACGCCAGCTCAGGCCGTGGCTGGCGGAGGTCGGGAAGGCGTGATGGTTGTTGTGCCACGCCTCGCCCAGGGTCGGCAGCGACAGCCAGATGAGGTTGCGCGAATGGTCGTCGGTGACGTAGTCGCGACGGCCGAAGAAATGGCACAACGAGTTGATCGAGTAGGTCATGTGGTGCAGCACGAGCATCCGCACCGCTCCCCCCCACAGCAGGCCGGTGAGCCCGGCGCGCAGCGTCCCCCCGATCGCAAAGCCCAACGCGAACGCGGCCGCGAGACCGCCCACCGTCCACACGAGGAAGGTGCGGTCGACGAACGCCACCACAGGGTCGGCGAGCAGGTCTGGCGCGTAGCGTTCGCGCGAGCCGCGCTGGGTGTGGATGAACAGCCAGCCGACATGCGCGTGCGCGAGCCCCCGCAGCGCCCCGCGCCAGCCGACGCCGTGGTCGACGTGCGGGCTGTGCGGATCTCCCTGGCGGTCGGAGAACGCGTGGTGCTTACGATGGTCGGCCACCCAAGAGATGACCGGACCCTCGATCGCGGCGGACCCCAGCACGGCGAACACGCCGCGCAACGCGGGTGAGGTCTTGAAGCTGCGATGCGTGAACAGCCGGTGGAAGCCGACGGTCACGCCAAGCCCGGTGAGCAGGTACATGATCGCGAACACGAACACGTCAGACAAGCGCAGCAGCCCATCCCACAGCTGCCAGCCGACGAAGAACAGAGCGACGATCGGCACGACGGTGATGAGCCCCGTGAGCGCACGATCGAGGGCCTCGTTCGAGATGGGCTGGATGTCGTCTGGCCCGGGCCGGCTTCTTTCCGGACCGCCGGGAGTATTTTCGTGGTCCATGGTGGCGGCACGCAAGTTATCAGCGCGACCCCTAGGCTGCGTAACCGCTGTGTGGCTAGGAGCCTCTTTCAAAATAGGCGGTGCTGGCCGATCTTCGATCGGTGGGGCGTTCATGGACCAAGCTGGGCGACGCGGGTCGGCGAAGCGCATGCTGGTGGCACGTGCGAGCCGTCACGTGGCGATCCAGCGCCGTGTCCAGGGACGCATTCCGGGCGTGCCGGTCTTTTTGAAAGCGGTTCTAAGAGCCCTGCACCCGACCGCCCGCCCGCAAGCCGGACACCGTCTACGGACCCGGCGCGCGAGCGGCCACGAGCGCACAGGTGGCGCCGGCGGTGCTCGCCCGGACTGAGCCGCTGCGCCGCGAGCTCGCGCGCGCGCTCCCGCAGCGGCCGTTCGCCGTGCGCTTCTGGGATGGCTCGGAGCTCGCGCCCACGGTCGCGGGCGGGCCCGTCTTCACGGCGCTCTCGCCGGCCGCCGTCGGGCACCTCCTGCGCGCCCCGGGGCAGCTGGGTCTCGGGCGCGCATACGCGGCGGGCGAGCTCGAAGCCGACGACCTCGACCGGGTGATCGCGCTGCTCGACACGTTCCGCGCGCCCCCGCTCGACCGCGCGACGCGCGCGCGCCTGACCCTGGCCGCCGTACGCGCTTGCGGCTTGACGCGGCCGCCGCAGATCCCCGCCAGCGAGCTGCGCCCGCGCGGACGCCGGCACAGCCGCGAGCGCGACGCGCGCGCGGTGCGCCACCACTACGACGTGTCCAACGACTTCTTCAAGCTGTTTCTGGACGCCTCGATGACCTACAGCTGCGCCCTGTTCTCACGCGGAGCGCACACGCTGGAGGAGGCCCAGCTGGCCAAGCGCGAGCTCGTCTGCGCGAAGCTCGCCCTGCAGGAGGGCGAGCGCCTGCTGGACGTCGGTTGCGGCTGGGGCAGCTTCGTGCTGCACGCCGCCGCCCGCCACGGCGTGCATGCGGTGGGAATCACCCTCTCGCCCAACCAGGCGGAGCTGGCGCGCCGGCGAGTGGCGAAGGCGGGCCTCGAGGACCAGGTCGAGATCCGTCTGGGCGACTACCGCGACCTCGGCGGCGGCGAGCACTACGACGCGATCGCGAGCATCGGTATGGTCGAGCACGTCGGCTCGAACCGCATCGACGAGTACGCATGCAGGCTCGCGGGCCTGCTGGAGCCGGGCGGGCGCCTGCTCAACCACGGCATCTCCCGCCTGCGCCACGGCGATCCCGAAGCCGGTCCGTTCTCCGAGCGCTACGTCTTCCCCGACGCCGCGCCCCTCCACTTGTCCCGCATCCAGCTCGCGCTGGAGCGCGCCGGGTTCGTCACCGAGCACGTCGAGGGGCTCGCGCAGGACTACATCGACACGTTGAGCGCCTGGATCGACCGCCTCGATGGCAACCGCGAGCAGGCCGAGCGCCTTGCCGGGGGCGAGCGCCTGCGGGTCTGGCGCCTGTACCTGCGCGCGGCCCGCAACGGGTTCCAGACCGGGTTCACCTCGGTCTACCAGGTGCTCGGGCGGCGGGCCTGACGCGTCGCCCTCGGGTTACGCCCGCGTGGCCCGCGTGGCCCGACGGATTCCACGATCCGGTCGATCGCGACGGTCGGCGCTGTCATCTACGCACGGCTTGCACGCCGCAAGTCGCCGATAGCTTTTCACGCACGCAGCGCTGCTGCTACTGGGGATCGGCGCGGCTTCTCTCGCTGCGCGTGTGCGCCGGGCTGCTCGCGAGCCCCTTGCCGATCAGATCCCGGGTGTCACAGCTGACGAGCGTACCGCCGGTCTGGCCGGCCGCCGCCACATAGGCAGCGTCGTAGACGGAGATCGCGTGTTCCTCGGCGAGCTGCGCCGCGCGCGTCAGCAGGGGGGTCGTCGAGAGCAGGACGCCGCCGTCACTGCCGATCCGATCGATGGCTTCGAGCAGCGGTGCGACACGATCCGGCGTTCGCCATGCGCGGAGCGCCACGTCGGCCACCTCGTAACGGGCGAGATCCAGCGTGGCGAGCGTGACTTCAGAATCGGTGAGAATCGCCCGCGCCGGCTCGTGCAGGTCGTCGTCGGAGTCGAACGCCGCGAGGATCGCGCTGGCGTCCAGCAGGAGCGTGCTCACACCCCGGGCCGCGTGGCCTTCACACGCTCGGCCGCTGCGCCTCCGTGGCGCGCGCTGTGCCTCAAGAGCACGCGCATCGCCGCGGCGCGATCCGCGCGACGCCTGCGCAGCGCGAAGTCGGCGAACCGCCGCAGCACAGCACTGCGCGTCGTGCCGAGGCGGCCAGCCTCGGCGTCAACCTCGCTCAGGAGATCGTCCGGCATGGATACCATCACCTTCGCCACAACATCAGTATACCACGGTATACAGCCCGCGCATAGCGCCGCGATCGACCTACTGAAGGCTGGCCATCACGTGCTTGACGACCGTGTAGTCCTCCAGCGAGTACACGCTCAGGTCCTTGCCATACCCGGACTCCTTGAACCCGCCGTGGGGCATCTCCGAGACGAGCGGGATATGGTCGTTGATCCACACGCAGCCGAACCTCAGTGCCCTCGATACGCGCAACGCGCGGCCGACGTCCCGTGTCCACACCGACGAAGCGAGGCCGTAGCGTGTCGCGTTCGCCCAGGCGATCGCCTCGTCCTCCTCGACGAAGCGCTGCACGGTGATGACCGGACCGAAGATCTCGCTCTGGATCATCTCGTCGCCCTGCTCCAAGCCCGCGACCACCGTCGGCTCCAGGTAGAAGCCGGGCCGCTCGGGCGCCCTGCCGCCGGTGACGATCTCCGCGCGATCGGGCCTTCGCTCCAGGAAGCCTTCCACGCGCCGGCGCTGCCTGGCGGAGTTGACCGGTCCGAGCGTCGTCTCGGGCGCGAGCGTGTCACCGATCACCAGGCCCTGCGCCCGCCCGGCCAGTCCGGCCACGATGTCGTCGTAGACCTTCGCCCCGGCCAGCACCCTGGTCGCGGCCGTGCAGTCCTGGCCCGCGTTGTAGTACCCCGTCCCCGCGATCGTCTCCAAGGCGCTGTCCAGACCGACGTCGTCGAACACGACCACGGGCGCCTTGCCGCCCAGCTCCAGGTGAACGCGCTTGAGGCTGTCCGCGGCGGTGCGCGCGACGTGCCTGCCCGTCTGCACCGAGCCGGTCAGCGAGATCATGTCCACGTCCGGATGCTCCAACAGCGCCTGGCCGGTCGGCTCGCCGTGGCCGGTCACGACGTTCAGCACGCCCGGAGGCAGTATCCCGGCCGACAGCTCCGCCAGCCGCACGGTGGTGACCGGGGTCGTCTCCGCCGGCTTGAGCACGACCGTGTTCCCAGCCGCCAGCGCCGGCCCGATCTTCCAGATCGCCATCATCAGCGGGTAGTTCCACGGCGTTACCTGGCCGACCACCCCCACCGCCTCCCGGCGGGTGAACGACGTGTACCCCTCCATGTACTCGCCCGCCGCCCGGCCCTCGAGGCAGCGAGCGGCGCCGGCGAAGAAGCGCAGGTTGTCGGCCATCACCGGCAGCTCGTCGTTGCGGACCGCCTCGATCGGCTTGCCCGCGTTCAGCGCCTCCAGCCGCGCGATCTCCTCGGCGTGGGCGTCGACGACGTCCGCGAGCTCCAGCAATGCCTGCGCGCGCCGGGCGGGCGTCGCGGCCGACCATTTCGGAAACGCCCTGCGCGCAGCCCCCACCGCGCGGTCGACGTCCTCCGCGGTCGACCTCGACGCCCGCGCCAGCTCCTCACCGGTGGCGGGGTTGAGGATCGGCTCGCTCTCGCCGGCGGAGGCGACGGGCTCGCCGTCGATGAAGTTCTTGAGCGTTTCGGTCGCGGTCGCCATGCCCGTCCTCTCCTCGTTCAGCTCTTCGTTTGTCCGACTGGCGCCAACCGCGCCGGCTCCGCGCCGTCGGGCGAGCCCGCGGCCTCGGCTTCGATCCCGGCGAGCGCCTCGACGACCGCCGGATGCGTGATCTCGCCGCCGCGCACGTTCAATCCCAGGCGCAGCCCCGGATCCTCGGCCATCGCGGCCTGGGGCCCCTTGCCCGCGAGCGCGAGCACGTACGGCAGCGTCGCGTTCGTCAGCGCGTACGTCGAGGTGATCGGCACGGCGCCCGGCATGTTGGTCACGCAGTAGTGAGTGATCCCCTCGACCTCGAATGTCGGCGCGGAGTGGGTCGTCGGGCGGGAGGTCTCAAAGCACCCCCCCTGGTCGATCGAGACGTCCACCAGCACGGCATGGCGCTTCATCAGCCTCAGCTGCTCGCGGCTGATCACGTGCGGCGCGCGGCCACCGTGCACGAGCACCGAGCCGATCACGAGGTCCGCGGCCGGCAGCATCTCCTCGATCGCGAGCGTCGAGGAGTACACGGTCGACGCGCGCCCGCCGAATGCGACTTCCAGCTCGCGCAAACGGTCGATCGAGCGGTCGAAGACGAACACGTCGGCCTGCATCCCGATTGCGATGAACGCGGCGTTCATCCCGACGACGCCGCCGCCGACCACGAGCACCGTGGCAGCCGCGACGCCCGGCACCCCGCCGAGCAGGATCCCGCGCCCTCCGAGCGGCTTCTCCAGCATGAACGCGCCCGCCTGCGTGGCGATCTTGCCCGCCACCTCGCTCATCGGCGCCAGCAGGGGCAGCCGCCCGGCCCGATCCTCGACGGTCTCGTAAGCGATGCACGTCGCGCCCGAGCGCTGCAGCCCGCGCGCGAGCTCCGGCTCGGCCGCGAGGTGCAGGTAGGTGAAGAGCGTCTGATCCTCGCGCAGCATCCGCACCTCGAGGGGCTGGGGCTCCTTGACCTTCAGCACCAGCTCGGCCGCCTCGAACACCGCCGGCGCATCGGGCACGATCCGCGCGCCCTGGGCCGCGAACTGCTCGTCGGCAATCGCGCTGCCCTCGCCCGCGCCGGCTTGAAGGAGCACCTCGTGCCCGTGCGCGCTCAGCTCCCTCACCCCGGCCGGCGTGATCGCCACGCGATACTCGTCGGACTTGATCTCCTTGGGAACACCGATTTTCATGCTCGGGCCTCCATCCAGTCGGCCCTTCTGACATCGATGGGCGCCTTCCGGGCGCCCTTGATCGGACCTGCGGTCCTCATCGCGCCAGCTCCCTTCCGCGCAGCGCCAGCCAGAACTCGATCCTGTCGCGTGCGCTGCTCAAGTCGCGCCCGGTCAGCTGCTCGACCCGCTTGATCCGGTAGCGCAGCGTGTGCCTGTGGCAGTAGAGCGCGCTGGCCGCCTTCTCCCAGTGGCCGTTGTGCTCGATGAACACGTCCAGCGAGCGCAGCAGCTCGTCGCCGTACTCGCCCTCGCCCTGCTCGACCGGTCCGAGCACCCCGCGGCAGTAGGAGAGCAGCGCGTCGTCGTCCTGCAGCGACAGCAGCAGCTGGAAGGCGCCGAGGTCCCGGTAGGAGGCGACCGTCTCGGTCTCCCCGCCGTTGCGCAGCCGTGCGGCCTCCAGCGCGCAGCGCGCCTCGTGAAAGCTCAGGCGCAGCGAGTGCGTCGCGGCTGGCCGGCTGGCCGCGGCGCCCACCACCCCGAGGCGCGCGGCCAGCTCGGCGCGGATGCGCTCCGCAAGCTCGATCGGATCGGGCTCGATGCCGTCGATGTCGACCACCGCGCACAGCAGCCCCGCGCGAATCGCCACCAAGCTGCTCACCTGCGCGCGCGCGAGCGCCCTTTCCAGAAGCGGCGCCGCGACCGCCGGATCCGCCGGCGAGAACGCCAGCACCGCCGCCTGCTCACCGATCCCGAACGGGCGCAGCTTGGCCTGAAGCTCTTCCGGATAGAGGTTCCCGGTCAGCGCTTCGGCGAGCACGTCGCCGGCCAGGCTGCGCTGCAGCATCTCGTACCGTTCGTCCACGAGCCGCGCGAACACGCGCTCGGTGATGGCGATGAACGGCAGCTCGTAGGGAACCTCGAACACGGGGAAATCATGCTTGCGCGCGGCGTTCACCAGCGCGCTCGGCAGCCGCTTGTGGGCGAAGCCGGTGCCGAAGCCGAGCCCGGCGATCTCGTGCTCGACGAGGCGCTCGATCAGCTCGCGCTGGACCTTCGGGCCATCCAGCTGGATCCCCGTGCTCAGCAGCAGCTCGCCACCCTTCAGCCACGGCGTCGGATCGACGAGCTCGGTTATGTGCACCCAGCGCACATGCCTCTTGGCGGCATCCTGTCCGCTGACGAGCTGCAATCCGAGCTCGGCGATCAGGCTCTCTAGGGTGAGCTCCACCGTGCCATCCGTTCTGAGGCCTCGCTCAGCACGGGGCGCAGGATCGACTCGATCTCCTGAAACTGCTCCTCGCCGGCTATCAGCGGCGGCGACAGCTGGACGATCGGGTCGCCGCGATCGTCGGTCCGGCAGATCAGCCCGCGCCGGTACAGCTCGCCCGAGAGGAACCCCCGCAGCAGCTGCTCGGCTTCCTCGTGGTCGAAGGTCGCCTTCGTGTCCTTGTCCTTGACCAGCTCGATCGCGTGGAAGTACCCGGCGCCGCGCACGTCGCCGACGATCGGCAGATCGCGCAGGCTCTCCAGCATCGCGCGGAATCTGACCTCCTTGACGCGCACCCGCTCGCACAGCCGCTCGCGCTCGATCACGTCGATGTTCGCCAGTGCCGTCGCGCACGCGACCGGGTGTCCGCCGAAGGTGAAGCCGTGGTTGAAGATCGCCTTGCCGTGCAGGAAGGGCTCGGCGATGTGGTCGGCCGCGATCACCGCTCCCAGCGGAGCGTACGCGGAGGTGATCCCCTTCGCGGTCGTGATCATGTCCGGCTCGTAGCCGTAGCGCTCACAGCCGAACCAGTGCCCGATCCGTCCCCACGAGCAGATCACCTCGTCGGAGATCAGCAGCACGCCGTGGCGGTCGCAGATCTCGCGCACCCGCTGGAAGTAGCCGTCCTGGGGCACGAAGCAGCCGCCGCCGTTCTGGACCGGCTCGAGGATCACCGCCGCGACCGTATGCGGTCCCTCGAACAGGATCGCCTCCTCGATCGCATCGGCGGCCCAAAGCTCCTCGCGGTCTTCCTTCCAGCGGTAGGAGTTCGTGTTCGGCACGTGCCGCCCGCCCGGTGTCAGCGGCTCGAACGGCTCGCGCAGCGGCGGCAGCCCGGTCGCGGTCAGGGCGCCCATCGAGGTGCCGTGATACGCGAGGTAGCGCGAGACGATCTTGTGTCGGCGCGGCTCTCCACGGGCGGCGTGATAGGCCTTGGCCAGCTTCCACGCCGACTCGACCGCCTCCGAGCCGCCCGAGGTGAAGAACACCCGGTTGAGGCTCCCCGGCGCCAGCTCGGCGATGCGCGCCGCCAGCTCGATCGAGCGTGGGTGCGCGTAGCTCCAGTTGGTGTAGAAGCCGAGCTCCTTCGCCTGCCGCGCCCCCGCCTCGGCCAGCTCGGCGCGCCCGTGGCCTACGTTGACGCAGTACAGCGCCGACAGCCCGTCGAGATAGCGGTTGCCGTGTTCGTCGTAGACGTAGCAGCCTTCGCCGGAGACGATCACCGGAATCTCGGCGCCTTCCTCGTAGGCGCCCATGCGCGTGAAGTGCATCCACAGGTGGCGCTTCGCCAGCGCCTGCAGGTCGCTGCTGGCCCCGCCCGCGGCCTCCTCGCCCGCGATTTGGCCGAGGCCGGCTCCAGCGCCCGCGGCCTTGCCGAGGTCAGCTCCGGCGCCCGTGGCCTTCTCGCTCGGATCGGTGCTCGTCGGGGTGGCCGCCATCGCGCACTCTCCTTTGAAACGCACAGCTTTCAGCTAGACACTCAGGACAACAGTACTCCGCCAGGATGTCCAGCTCAAGGCGCCGCGCGTTCAAGAAGCCCTACGTGCATTGTACGAGACGTACAAAATCTGCCGTACGTTTTGGGGATTACGCCCCTTTTTTCGAGCCGATCGAGGACGTAACGTTTGCCACGACCTTTCGAGAGGAGCGCAGCGATGGCAACCGACAGCGTCGCCGTATCCGGAGCTCCGGCGTCTACCGGGGTGCAGGACAAGGGCCTGAAGAGGAACGCGATCGGCTATCTCTCGAATCTCGTCATCGGCGTCGCGTCGACCGCCCCCGCCTACTCGCTGGCGGCGACGCTCGGCTTCATCGTCGCCGTGCAGGGCGTCGGCGTCCACGCCCCGGCCGTGCTGCTCGTCGCGTTCGTGCCGATGCTCCTGATCGCCGGCGCCTACCGCGGGCTGAACCGCGCCGACCCCGACGCCGGCACGACGTTCGCTTGGACCACGCGCGCGCTCGGGCCCGGGCTCGGCTGGGTCAACGGCTGGGCGATCTTCCTCGCCGACGTGCTCGTGATGGCCTCGCTCGCGCAGATCGCGGGCATCTACACGTTCAAGCTGTTCGATTGGAACTCGGCGGCGGAATCGACGGGCGCGGTGATCGCCGCATCCGTCGTCTGGATCGCCCTGATGACGTGGATCTGCTATCGCGGCATCGAGCTCTCCGCGCGCGTGCAGCAGATCCTGCTCAGCGCCGAGATCACGATCCTGACCGTGTTCGCGGTGGTGACGTTCGTGAAGGTCTACGGCAACCATCCGGCCGGCTCGATCCAGCCGGCGCTCTCGTGGTTCAACCCCTTCGCGATGAAGTTCGGCGCGCTCGTCGACGGAGTGCTGCTCGGCGTGTTCATCTACTGGGGATGGGACTCGGGAGTGGCGGTGAACGAGGAGTCCGAAGACGCCAACGAGGGACCGGGACGCGCCGCGGTCATGTCGACGATCCTGCTCGTGCTGATCTACGTGATCGTGTCCGCCGCCGGGCAGGCCTACGGGGGCACCGCCCTGCTCACCAACGAAGCCAACCAGAGCGACGTGCTGAGCGTGCTCGGCCACAGCGTGTTCGGCTCGCCGTGGGACAAGCTGTTGATCATCGCGGTGCTGACATCGGCGTCGGCCTCGACGCAGACGACGATCCTGCCGACCGCCCGCACGACGCTGTCGATGGCCTACTGGAAATCGATTCCCAAAGCGTTCGGGCGGGTACACAAGCGCTATTTCACCCCCAGCTTCTCGACGCTGTTGATGGGCGCAGTCTCGATCGCATGGACGGTCGTGATCCTGAACCTCTCCGAAAGCGCCCTGTCCGACTCGATCACCGCGATCGGCTTTCCGATCTGCTTCTACTACGGCTTCACCGGGATCGCCTGCGCCGTCTACTACCGCCGCGAGCTGCGCAACAGCGTGCGCGACTTCCTCCTGCTCGGCCTCGCGCCGCTGATCGGCGGGCTGATCCTGTTCGGGGTGTTCGTCAAGGCGATGGTGTTCTACGGCGAACGCGCGAATGTGGCATCCAAGCCGATCCTCGGCATCACGCTTCCGATCTGGATGGGCATCGGCGGCCTGTTGATCGGCGTGCTCCTGATGCTCGTCGCCCGGCCCTTCTTCCGCGAGTTCTTCGCCCGCAAGCTCGAAACGGTCAAGCCCGGACTGTTCGAGGAACCGGTGGAGCACGCCCCGGCACGTTTCTAGCGACTCAGGGGGCACGCCGCCCGTCACGGGGAGACACGGCGCGCACACGGACCGGGAGGGACCGTGGTGCGCGCCGTGCGACGGGTCTCAGCTCAGCTCCATGACCCCGTGCGGGGACCCCAGCTCCGCCAGGCGGTCCAGGAACGGCTTCGCCGGGAACGCCTCCGGCCCGAGCACGCCCTTCCCCCGCCAGACGCCCTCGTCCAGCAGCTCGAGTGCGACGACCGGATTGATCGCCGTCTGCCATACCACCGCCTGGCTGGAGTAGTCGCGCATCGTGCGCTCGTTGTCGACCACGTGATACAGGTACGTCGAGCGCTCGCGGCCGTCGATCCCCGTGCCCGTCACCCATGTGCCCGCGCACGTGCGTCCCGTCATCCGCTCGCCCAGCGTCGCCGGGTCCGGCAGCGCGGCCGCCACGACGTCGCGCGGCGCGACCTCCTGCCCGCGCACGGTCACCGGCTCGGTCGAGTCCAGCCCGAGCTTGTGCAGCGTGCGCAGCACGTCGATGAACTCCTGGCCGAGCCCGTACTTGAACGTGACCCGCTCGCACGTGACCCACCTGGGGATCAGCACGACCTCCTCGTGCTCGACGTTCACGCACTCCACCTCGCCGATCCCCTCCGGAAACGTGAACACCTCCGGCTCGGAGAACGGCTCCGTCGTGTAGAAGCCGCGCTCGCGCTCCCAGATCAGCGGCGGGTTCAGGCACTCCTCGATCGTGGTCCAGATCGAGAACGTGGGCGCGAACTCATACCCCTCCACGACGAGATCCGCGCCGTCGCGCACGCCGACCTCCCGTACCTGCGAGAACAGCTCGCCGGCCGCGTAGGAGGCGAACACGTCCGACAGCCCCGGCTCCACCCCGATCCCCACCAGCGCGAGCAGCCCGGCCCGCTCCCAGCGCTCGTGCTGGGCCAGCTGATGCTCGCCCAGCATCGTCCCGGGAAGCTCGTACGGGCGCTTGGGATGTGGCTCGGAGAGCGTCATCGCCATGTCCAGATAGGTCACCTTCGCGTCGAAGCAGGCACCGAAGATCGACTCGTTGAAGCGCGGGTCGCACGCGTTCAGGACCGCGTCGGGCCTGGTCCTCGAGATCAGCCTCACCAGCTCGCCCCTGTCCGACGCGTCGAGGTGCTCGGCCGCAAACCGGTCGGCTTCGCCCAGCCGCGCCACCACCTCGCGCGCGCGCCGCGGTGAGACGTCGGCCAGCACCACCCGCTCGAACGCCTCCCTGCGCTGAGCGATCGCGGCGAACGCCGCGCCCACGCCCCCGGCTCCGACCACGAGCGCCTTCATGGCCGACAGTCTTGCGCAAATACGCTCTCCGGAACGTCCGAGGAGCAACGCGCGCATCTGCCGTCTGGGCCATACGCAGGCGGCTCGCGTATCCTGCCCCGTTCAATGGCGAGCGCGCTCCTGGATCGGCCCACGACCCCTCCCGCCGCCGAGCGACGCTCGTCCTGGTCGCCCTCCCCCGCGCTCGGGCGGGCCGAGCTGGGGCTGGTCGCACTCGCCGGAGTGATTCTCGCCGTCGTCACCAGCTGGCCGCTGGTGCTGCACCTGCCCAGCCGCATCGCCCCCGATCTCGGCGATCCCGTTCGCACCGCCTGGGAGATCGCCTGGGTGGGGCACGCGATGCTGCATCAGCCGCTGCATCTCTTCGACTCCAACGCCTTCTACCCCCACCCGCTCAGCCTCGCCTTCTCCGACTCCCTGCTCGGCTATGGCCCCGCCGGCTTCTTCGGCTCGGGCACCGTCGCCGCGCTCGTCCGCTACAACCTCCTGTTCCTGTTCGCCTGGTCGCTGTGCTTCGTCGGCGCATACCTGCTCGCGCGCGAGCTCGGCCTCGGCCGCGTCGGCGCCGGCGCGGCCGGCGCGGCGTTCGCCTACGCGCCCTACCGCGTCACCGAGGCCGGCCACCTGCATGTGATCTCCAGCGGCGGCATCCCCCTGGCGCTGTTCCTGCTCGCGCGCGGCTACAGGCGCTCCTCGCGTGCGCTGGTGCTCGCCGGCTGGCTCGTCTCGGCCTGGCAGGTCAGCCTTGGCTTCACGCTCGGCCTGCAGTACTGCTACCTGCTCGCCGTGCTCGCGCTGCTCGCGCTCGTCTACTGGTGGCGGGCCGGACGTCCCGCGCCTCCCCGCCGCCTGCTCGCCGTCACCTGCATCGGCATCGCCGTGCTCGGCGTCGTCGCCGTCTACCAGGCCCGCCCCTACCTGCGGGTCGCCCACGACTACCCGACCGCCAGGCGCACGATCAAGGAAGTCAAGAACTACTCCGCCGGTCCGGTCGCGCTGCTCGCAGCCTCCTCGGAGAATCGCGTCTGGGGAAGCGTCACCTCGGGGATGCGCGAACGGGTGCACTCCAAGAACGAGAGCATCTTCTTCCCCGGCGGTCTCATCCTCGTGCTCGCGCTGATCGGCCTCGCGGCGCCGCTCTACACGCGTCGATTGCGCATCGGCCTGGCCGTGGGGATCGTCGTCTGCTCGATCCTCGCGCTCGGCTTCGGCCTGACCGGGGCCGGCTACCCCTACCGGCTGCTCTACGACTTCGCGCCGGGCTGGGACGGCGTGCGTGTTCCCGGGCGCGTCTTCACGCTGGCGACCCTCTTCTACGCGCTGCTCGCGGGCGCCGGCGCGCAGCTGCTCGCACAGCTGGCTGGCGCATGGGGCAGGCGGCGCTCGCTGGGGGCGCTCTCGGCGCTGGCCGGCGCGGCGCTCGTGATCGGTCTCGTCGGCGAAGGCGCCGGGCACCTCAGCCACCCGGTCGTGCCCCAGCCCGCACGCGCGGAGATCGGCCTGCCCGGACCGATCATCGACCTGCCCACCGACGGGGCCTCCGACCGCGTCTGGCAGTACTTCTCGACCGACGGCTTTCCGAAGATCGCCGACGGCAACTCCACGTTCGACTTTCCGGCCGAGGACGACCTGCGCGGCGGCATGGCGGGCTTCCCCGACCGCGCGAGCATCGAGAAGCTGCGCTACTACGGCATCCGCACCGCCGTCCTGCACCTCGCCCTGCCGCGACTCCCCGGCCTGCACGGCTATGAGACCGCCGAGCCCCCGAGCCCGCGGGCCGCGGCAGCCAAGCCGATCGCAGGCCTCGGCGTGACCCGCCGCCGGGTCGGCTCGGTCGTGATCTACGAAATCGGCCCGGGTCCGAAGGCCCTGCACGCAAGCGACTGATGCGCCCGCCCGGCAAGACCCCGGACCGTTCCCGCCGGTGAGCGCCGCGCCGGCAGCGCCCGCCTCCCCGGGCGGCGCCACGCAAGCCCGGCTCGCGGCCCGGCCCGGCGCGCTTCTCACCCGCAAGCGCCTCGCGCTCGCCGCGATCGTGCTCGTCGGCCTCGCTTACGCGACCCTGATCCAGAGCTTCTCCTGGAACCAGACCTCCCACTACGACCTGATCCGCTCGCTGAACGTCGAACGCACGACGATCGACGCCTACCAGCAGAACACGGGCGACAAGGCCTACTACAAGGGCCACTTCTACTCGGCCCGCGCGCCCGGCCTGGCGCTGTTCGCGCTGCCCTTCTACGACGCGCTGGGCTTCGTGAACGCGGACGCCTGGGCGCGCGAATCGCGGGCGCAGCGCAGCGACGACGAGATGATCTACCTGATCGGCCTGTGGGCCAACGTGCTGCCCGGCTTCCTGCTCGTGCTGCTGGTGTGGCGCGTGGCCGACGGCTTCGAGCCCGGCTACGGCGCGGCGGCCGCGGTCGCGCTCGGCCTCGGCACGATGGTGCTGCCGCTCTCGACGCTGCTCTTCTCGCATGTCTTCAGCGCCTTCCTCGGCTTCGGCGCGTTCGCGCTGATGCTGCGCGAGCGCGACGGGCCGCCCAGCCCGATGCTGCTCGCCGTCGCGGGCCTGGCGATGGGATATGCGATCGCCTCCGAGTACCCGCTCCTGTTCGTCGCGGCCGTGCTCGGGCTGTACCTGCTCTCGCGCCGCGATGCGCTCACGCCCCTTTCAGTCGCGCGCCGCGCGGGCGCCTACGTCGCCGGCGGCGTCGTGGGCGTCGTGCCCCTGCTGCTCTACAACCACTACGCCTTCCACTCCTGGACGCACCTCGCCTACTCCGACGTCCCCCGCCAGCACAAAGGCTTCTTCGGCATCGGCGTCCCCAGCCTGAAGGTGCTCGCCACGCTGCTGTTCGACTCGCGCGGACTGCTGACGATCTCCCCCGTGCTGGCGCTCGGGGCGCTCGGCACGGTGCTGCTCTACCGCCGCTCGAAGCGCGCCGAGGCGCTGACGATCACCGGCGTCTGCCTCTGCTACGTCGCCTACAACTCCGGCTACTACCTGCCCTTCGGCGGCGGCTTCATGGGCCCGCGCTTCTTGACCACGATGCTGCCGTTCCTGGCCTTCCCGGTGGCGCTGGCGCTCAGGCGCTGGCCGGGCCCGACGATCGCGCTGGCGGCGGTCTCGATCACGACCACCGTCGTCGCCACCATCACCCACCCGCTCACCGGCTATGAGACCGAGGCCGTCGTATGGGCGCGCTACCTGCGCGAGGGCTTCTTCCAGCCGACGATCGCCTCGGCCTACGGCCTCGGGCGCGGCTGGGGTGGGATCTGGCCGTTTCTGCTGGCGGCGGGCGGCGCCGTCGCGCTGGCGGCGTGGGCGACCCCGCGGCTGCGCCTGTCGGGCTCCTCGCTCGGCGCCGGCCTGCTCGCGCTCGTCGGCTGGTGCCTGTTCGCCGCGCTGGCGCCGACCGTGCTCGGCATCGACCACCAAGGCCTGCTCGACATCCGGCACGCCGGCGACCCGACCGCCCTGCACAAGGGCTTTCCCTCCTACCCCCTGCGCACGCTCGCCCCGCTCGCCGCCGCCGCCGGCGTGCTGGCCCTCGGCGCGATGCGGCTCACGCGCAACGCGCCGGCAGACCAAACGCTCTCGGCGTAGTACCACGCCCCCGAGGAGGTCGTGGGCGGGCACCGCCGCCGTAGGCGGTGGTCCGGCGCGGACGCAGGGAGCGTGGCGTGCTACGCACGCGAGCGACTGAGGACAAAGCATCCGCGCCGGCCCACGGCCGCCTCGGCTAGTTCTTCGCCAGCTTGACCTTGCTGCAGCGTGGGGCGTGCAGCTGGCGGCAGACCACGACATAGCCGGGCCGCGGCTGATAGCGGGCGTTCATCAGCCCCGCGTCGAAGCGCGTCGAGGTGAACCCGCCGGTCCAGTCGTAGATGTACAGGCGCTTGATCTGCGACCGCGATCCGGCGACGGCGAACATGTACTTGAGCACCTTCGCCGCGCGGGTCAACCCCGAGCCGTGCCTGTTGGGGAAGGACCCCCCGAACTGCACGATGCCGCCGGTCTCGGTCAGCCATACCTGGCCGCCCAGCGCCTGCACGAGTTCGTGCGTGCGCCAGCTTTCCAGGCGGTTGATGTCCGAGTAGTTGTGCAGCCCCCAGATCGACGGCATCACTGTTCGCAGGCGTCCGATCTCGTGCTTGAATTCGGAGATGTAGCCCAGGGTCGGGCCGATGTTCTGTGCGTCGAGGACGTCCAGGCCGATCACCGTGCAGCCCTTGCACACGCGCCTCAGCGCCTGGTAGTACTCCGCCGCCGCGACCGCCGACGGGCTCGAGAACGCGCGCGGCACGTTGCCGCGGTTGGCCTCGTCCCAGGACTGGTACTGCCTGACGTGCGGGAACAGCTTGACGAACTTCTGCACGTCGCGCTGGTAGGCCGCGACGCTCGGCATCTTCGTGGGCGTGTACTCGGAGTGGTAGAACGCGACCAGAACCTGCTGGTGCTGCGCTTCGGCGGCGCCGATCCAGGCCCTCGCACGGTTCAGCGAGAAGGGGTGCACGGCCGCGTCGTAGGGAGCGATGTAGCGGGCGATTTTCGTGTGCAGCCCTTGCCACAGCGGGTTGCCGAACATCTCGGCCTGCTCGTCGCCGATGCCCGTCAGGTACGAGGCCGACGTGTGGGCGCGCGGCTTCGCGGAGCGCCCGATCGCGCTGGGCGCGAGCGCGGCGAGCGCCAGCGCGAGAACGGCGATCGGGAGTAGGCGGCGAAGAAGTCTCATGTGGGTCCTTGGTCTGGAACAGCCGTCGGCGTCCAGGGTTGCGCGATCTTAATAGCTTTACGCGACGCTTACTCAGGGACCTTCTCGGCGGAGGGCGTCTGCTCGGCGTCGGGGGCCTCATTCTCGGCCCCGTACGCCTGCGTCTCGGCGTCGGGCGCCTGCCGGCGTTGGGCGGCATCGGCGACGATGTGGATGTCGACGCCCGGCAGCCCGCGCAGCAGGCGCGTGAGCAGCGACCGGCCGGCGATCGGCCGGCCAAGGCGGCGCAAGCCCTCGCGCGACGCGGGAGTCCCCATCAGCACGTATGTGCTTCCGAGCGAGCGCGCGACGGAGATGACGACCGCGGCCACGTCTTCGCCCTCCTCCACGCGCAGGCGCGCCCCCAGCATCGACACCAGCCGCCGCAGCGCCTCCAGCCGCTCGCGGTCGGAGGCGTTGGGCTCGCGGCCGGGAGGGCGCACGACCAGCACGTCCAGCTCGGCGTCCAGCCGCTGGGCCGAGCGCCATGCGCGCCGCACCACCCGCTCGGACTGCGGCGCGAGCGTGGCGAGCGCCAGCAGCCGCTCGGCGATCGGCTGCGGCCCCGCCTCGGGCGGCGCCGGAAGCCCTTCCTCGTCGCGGCGCGTGAGCGGAAGCGGCTCCCGCACCAGCCGCTTGATCTCGACGTCCTCGGCGACCTGGCGCAGCGCCGTCTCGCGCAGCGCGGCGAGGTTCTCGATCTTGAAGAAGTTGTTCAGCGCCGCCGGCACGCGCTCGGACGGGTAGACCTTGCCTGCGCGCAGGCGCCCGATCAGCGCCTCGGGGGTCAGGTCGATCAGCACGACCTCGTCGGCCATCGACAGCACCTCGTCGGGGATCGTCTCGCGCACGCGCGCTCCCGTGAGCTGGGTCACCTGGTCGTTGAGGCTCTCCAGGTGCTGCACGTTCACGGTCGAGAAGACGTCGATCCCCGCCTCGATCACGTCGCGCACGTCCTCGTAGCGCTTTTCGTGCTCGACCCCCGGCGCGTTGGTGTGCGCGAGCTCGTCGATCAGGCACAGCTCCGGCTTGCGCGCGAGCACCGCCGGCAGATCCATCTCCTGCAGCGGCGTGCCGCGATAGACGACGGGCCGGCGCGGGACGATCTCCAGGCCCTCCGCCTGCGCGAGCGTCTCGGCGCGCCCGTGCGGCTCCAGGTAGCCGACCGCCACGTCGCGCCCGCTGTCGGCTTCGGCGGCGCCCTCCTGCAG
This sequence comes from Solirubrobacteraceae bacterium, assembly GCA_035632775.1. Lineage (GTDB taxonomy): Bacteria > Actinomycetota > Thermoleophilia > Solirubrobacterales > Solirubrobacteraceae > Palsa-744. Next base: position 35,666 of record DASQGE010000065.1, read on the forward strand.
CATCCGGTAGGTCTTGCCGACCCCGGGCGCCATGCCGATGAAGACCTTCAGGTGTCCCCGTTCGTCGGCCATGAGCCCATTGTCCTCGACGCGTCGGCAGAGCGCACGGCGTCGTAGCGGCGGCGCACGTCCGCGCGATCCTCCTGCTCGGGCACCGATTCCTCGCTCGCGCGCAGGATCATCTCCGCCTGCTCGAGCAGCACCTCGCGCTGCGCCGAGGAGGTCGTGTACGCCATCACCTTGGCGAGCCCGTCGAGCTGGCGGATCATCACCGCCGGCATCGCCCGGCCGGCCTGGCGGATCTTGTCGTGCGCTCGCTCGACCAGGCGGCGAAAGCCGACGGTGACGGTGATCACACGCACGTGGCCGGTGGCGTCGCGATGCACCGTCGCCGGCTGCCAGCGATCGGCGATCTTGCACAGCGCGTCGCCGAGCCAGTCGATGCAGGCCAGTGCGGTGAAGGTGTCGTTGACGGCCGGCGAAAGCGCTCGGATGGCGATCTCCACGAGCTGGTCGACGGCGAACGAGAGGTCCTGCGTGAGGGTCCGGTGCGGACCTGTGGCGTGCGCGCCGCCGAGCGCCCGCGCGACGCCGGGCGCCGCGTCGGCGGGCCAGACGTCCGCCAGGGGCTGGCCCTCGACGACGAAGTGGCCCGGCCGGTGCAGCAGGCGGATCACCGCGTGGCTGCGGGACGCGCTCTCGATCAGCGTGTCCATGCGCACGAACTGCAGGTAGCCGCTGCTCGTCGCGCGCACGACGCCGCTGTCCTCGTCGAGTCGCACCATTGCCTCCGACAGCGACGGCCCGGTCTTGCGCGCATCCAGGCCGGACACGCCGACCTCGGCATCGATCGCGCGCGACAGGTCGCCGGCGATGCTCGCGATGACCTGCGGGAGCTGGATCGACTTGGCGATGTGATCGATGAACACGACGAGCACGGCGACGTCCGCCACCACGAGCGCCATCGTCACGGTGATCGACAGGTGCGGGACGAAGTCTCCGTGGCTGCCCGGGCCGATCGAGACGAGCACCAGGATCGCGTAGACGAACGTCGCCACGAACGACCCGAGCGTGATCTGCGTGATGCGGTCACGGATGAAGTTGCGCAGCATGCGCGGTCCGAACTGCGTCGAGGCGAGCGTCAGCGTCACGATCGTGATCGAGAAGACGAGCGTCACCACGGTGATCACCGCCGCCGCGATCGTGGTCAGGATCTGGCGGCCGGCGTCCGCGGTGCCGCTGATGACCCAAGACGGGAGGTGCAGCGTTCCGTCGTAGGCGGCCCGATCCAGGGCATAGGTGCCCGCGAACAGCGCCACCGCGAGCACGATCTCGACCGTCGGCACCAGCCACAGGTTCGTGCGCAGCGCCTCCCGACGCCACGCCGACGGCAGCGGAATCCGACGCCTCATCTGGCGTCCAATGCTACCCCCCGAGCAGGTTGTGCACGATCAGGTCGATCAGCTTGATGCCGACGAACGGCGCGACGATCCCGCCGAGGCCGTAGATCCAGAGGTTGCGCCGCAGCAGCGCGCTCGCGCCGATCGGCCGGTAGCGCACGCCCTTCAGCGACAGCGGGATCAGCAGCGGGATCACGATCGCGTTGAAGATGATCGCGGAGACGATCGCCGACTGCGGAGTGCCCAGGTTCATGATGTTGAGCACGTGCAGCGGCCCCTTGCCGCCCGGACTGGTCGCGTAGGTCGCGATGAACACGGCCGGCAGGATCGCGAAGTACTTGGCCACGTCGTTGGCGATCGAGAAGGTGGTGAGCGCGCCGCGCGTGATCAGCAGCTGCTTGCCGACCTCGACGATCTCGATCAGCTTCGTCGGGTTGGAGTCCAGGTCGACCATGTTGCCCGCCTCGCGCGCGGCCTGGGTGCCCGTGTTCATCGCCACGCCGACGTCCGCCTGGGCGAGCGCCGGCGCGTCGTTGGTGCCGTCGCCGGTCATCGCCACCAGCCGGCCGTCCTGCTGCTGCTCGCGGATCAGCGCGAGCTTGCGCTCGGGCGTCGCTTCGGCGAGGTAGTCGTCGACGCCGGACTCCTCGGCGATCTTGGCGGCGGTCAGGCGGTTGTCGCCGGTCACCATCACCGTTTTGATGCCCATCGCCCGCAGCTGGTCGAAGCGTGCCTTCATGCCCTCCTTGATCGTGTCCTTCAGGTAGATCACGCCGAGCACCTGACTGTCGCGAGCGACCGCCAGCGGCGTGCCGCCCTCGCTGCCGATGCGATCCAGCTCGGACTGCAGCTCGGGCGGCGGGGCGCCGCCTTCGCTCTTGACGAGCTCGACAATCGCGTCGCCCGCGCCCTTGCGCAGCCGCCTGCCGTCGACGTCGACGCCGCTCATCCTCGTCTGCGCGGTGAACGGCACGAACTCGGCGTGCAGCGTGGACATGTCGTGCTCGCGGATGCCGTACTGCTTGGCCAGCACCACGATCGAGCGGCCCTCGGGCGTCTCGTCCGCGAGCGAGGCCAGCTGCGCGACCTCGGCCAGCTCGGACTCGGGCACGCCCGGCATCGGGATGAACTCCGACGCGAGCCGGTTGCCGATCGTGATCGTGCCGGTCTTGTCGAGCAGCAGCACGTCCACGTCGCCCGACGCCTCCACGGCGCGCCCGGACAGGGCGAGCACGTTGCGGCGCACCAGCCGGTCCATGCCGGCGATCCCGATCGCCGACAGCAGCGCACCGATCGTGGTCGGGATCAGCGCGACCAGCAGCGCGATCAGGGTGGTCTCGGAGATCGCCGTGCCCGCAAACAGGCCGAACGGGCGCAGCGTCGCCACGACGATCATGAAGATCAGGGTCAGCGCCGCGAGCAGGATGTTCAGCGCGATCTCGTTCGGCGTCTTGCGCCGCTCCGCGCCCTCGACCAGCGCGATCATGCGATCGAGGAACGAGTGCCCCGGCTCCTGGGTGATTTCCACGACGATCTCATCCGAGGTCACGCGCGTGCCGCCCGTCACCGCGCTGCGATCGCCGCCGGACTCGCGGATCACCGGCGCCGACTCGCCCGTGATCGCCGACTCGTCGACCGTGGCGATGCCCTCGATCACGGTGCCGTCGCCGGGGATCAGCTCCCCCGCCGTCACGACCACGACGTCGCCGCGCGTGAGCTCGGAGGCGGCCCTGGTCGAGCCGTCGCGCATCCGCGCGACCGTCTCCTTGCGCATCGTCCGCAAGGTGTCGGCCTGCGCGCGGCCGCGGCCCTCGGCGAACGCCTCGGCCATGTTCGCGAACACGACCGTCAGCCACAGCCAGAACGAGATCGTGAACGTGTACCAGGCGGCCTCGTGACCGCCGCCGAGCGGCTTGCCGCCGAACACCTGGATCAGCCACGTCACCGTCGTGATGACCGAGCCGATCTCCACGACGAACATCACCGGGTTGTGGATCTGCACGCGCGGGTCGAGCTTCTTGACGCTGTCGATCAGAGCGCGCCGGACGATGTCCCGCTGGAACAGCGATACCGCCTGACGCTCGGTGTGTGCGGGCACGCTCGCCATCAGCCTGTCCTTCCTGTCAGCCGGTCGAGCGCCAGGTTGAGCTCGAGCACGTTCACTCCCGGCTCGCCGGAGAAGCCGAGCCCGCGTCCGTCGGTGTACTTGGCGATCAGCCCGTCAACCACGCTCAGCGAGAGATGGCGCACGGCCGCGACGCGGCGGGCCTGGATCCAGGCGTTGGCCTGTGAGATTTCGGGGTCGAGGTTCGAGCCGGAGGTGTTCACCGCGTCCACGGGAACCTGCGCCACGGTCAGACCCGGGGCGTAGGGCTTGTTGAGTTCGATATAGGCCTTGATGTTTTCGGCGTCGGCTTCCTCGGTGGCCTTGTCATTGGGGCCGCGGTTGGAGAACGTGCTCGCAGCTGCGTTGTACGCGCCGCCTTCGGTCGCCGAGGGGCGCGTCTGGAAGTACCGCGGATCCGCTTCGGTCACCACCGCGCCTTTGACTTCCTTGGGCTTGCCGTTCTTTTCGAGCACCGGCGTCCCAAAGTTCTGCCCGATGATCTTGGAGCCGACGAGCTTGCCGTCCACATAGACCCTCTGCCCGTTGGCGTCGCCCGGGAACGCGACCTGGCTGACGCCGGTGATGAACAGGGGGTAGACGAGCCCGAGCAGGATCGTGAACACGACGATGGCGATAGCGGATGTGACGATGTCGCGGCGCATGGCTCAGTAAAGGTGTCCCGTCAGGCCCTGGACGATCGGGCCGAGCAGCAGGGCGGGGAAGAAGGTCAGCGCGCCGACGAGGACGACCACGCCGATCAGCAACACGGCGAAGGTTGGGTTGTCGGTGCGCATCGTGCCGAGGCCCGCGGGCGTGACGCGCTTGCCCGCCAGGGCGCCGGCTACGGCGAGCGCGAACAGGATCGGCGCGTAGCGCGCGAACAGCATGTCGAAGCCTCCCAGCAGGTCGGCGAAGGTGACGCCGTGAGAGCCCAGGTTGCCGGCTTTCGGCTGGATGAAGCCGGTGTAGCCGGCGAACGCCGAGCCGTTGTTGTTCGCCTGCGACAGGTAGGCGTAGAAGGTCTCGGAGAAGCCCTGCGGACCCTTCCCCAATTCGGAGATCGACGCACGACCGGCATGACTGGCGGTGGCCATCGCCGTACAGAACAGCGCCGCCAGCGGCGTGATCAGGATGCCCAGCCCGGCGAGCTTGATCTCCCTCGCCTCGAGCTTCTTGCCGAGCCACTCCGGGGTTCGACCGACCATCAAGCCGCCGATGAACACCGCCAGCAGCACGTACAGCAGCATCGAGTACAAGCCCGTGCCCACGCCGCCGAAGATCACCTCGCTGGCGGACAGGTTGGCCATCGGCACGGCCCCGCCGATGCCGGTGAACGACTCGATCGCGCTGTTCACCGCGCCACACGAGGTGACGGTCGTGACGACGTCGAACAGCGCCGAGCCCGCAATTCCGAAGCGCTGCTCCTTGCCTTCCATGTTGCCGCCGCTCGAGCCCGAGATCACGTGCGTGTGCAGGCCGGCCGCGTGCTGGGCCGGCGAGCCGTGCGCCTCGGCGATGTAGGCGACGGCCGCGGCGCCGAGGAACATGAACATCATCACGCCGTAGATCGCGTAGCCCTGGCGGCGGTTGCCGCTCATGCGCCCGTACATGAACACAAGCGCCGCGGGGATGATCAGCACCAGCAGCATCTCGAAGAGATTGGTGAACGCCGTCGGGTTCTCGAACGGGTGGGCCGAGTTGACGTTGAAGAAGCCGCCGCCGTTGGTGCCCAGCTCCTTGATGACCTCCTGCGAGGCGACCGGACCCATCGCGATCGACTGCGTCAAACCGGTGATCGTGTGAGCCGTCAGGTATGTCGTGAAGTTCTGGATAACCCCCTGCGAGACGAGCACCAGCGCGCCGAGAACGGAGATCGGCGCGAGCACATACAGGACCGTGCGCACCAGGTCCTGCCAGAAGTTGCCGATGCCCTTGCCGCTGCGGGAGACGATCCCGCGCACGAGCGCGACCGCCACGACGATCCCGACGCCGGCCGAGAGCCAGTTCTGCACCGTCAGCCCAGCCATCTGGCTGAGGTAGCTCATCGTCGTCTCGCCGCTGTAGTACTGCCAGTTGGTGTTCGTCATGAACGACGAGACCGTGTTGAACGTGACGTTCCACGGGGCCGAGTGATACGCGAGCGGGTTGAGCGCGTGGGGAACGAAGAAGGCGTCCTGCGTGCGCAATATCAGGTACAGCAGCAGCCAGCCCGCGAGCGAGAAGATCAACAGGCTTTTCGCATACCCCTTCCAGTCCTGCTCCCGCTTCGGATCGACCCTCAGGACGCCGTACAAGAAGCGCTCGGGCCCGGCGAATATCGGCGACAGGAACACCCGCCTGCCGGTGTACACCTTCGCCATGTAGCCGCCCAGCGGCAGCGCGAACGCGGTCAGGACGACCGCGAACAGGACGATCGTCAGCCAGCCGGTGAAGGTCATGCTCCGTGGGGCCTCCCGCCCCACGTTTTGATGGGATTGAGTGCCTTCCAGGCACTCTTGACCGGGTCTTCGACCCTCATAGCTTCTCCCCGCGGATGAGCGCGTAGAACAGATAGGCGATGATCAGGATCGACACGACCAGGCCGAACACGTCGGCGCCGCTCATGTGCGCGATCAACGCGCCCATCGGCAACGAGAAGCTCATATCCGCTCGATCCCCGCCACCATCGCGATGAGGATCAGGAACATCACGATCCCGAGCACCACGGCTACTGCGTCCATGCCTGCACTATTGGCCAGCGGCCATCACGGCCGCATGACGATCCACCGCGCGCGCATAACGATTTCGTGACGGCGTACGGCAGTCAGTGGCTCGTAGCTCTCAACCCGCTAAAGCGGCCCCCTCAACGCCAGCAGGTACGGTGACCGGCGCCGACGGCAACCGACGCAGCAACCGGCTCACGGGTCTCCCAAGACCCGCCCCACCTTCACCCCGCGAAGCGGTATCCGATCCCGGGATCGGTGACGATGTACCGGGGGACGGTCCCCTCCGGCTCGATCTTTGCGCGCAGGCGCGCGATGTGGGTGCGCAGCGCCTGCACGTCGTCGGCGTAGCCGGGACCCCACACCTCGGTGAGCAGCATGCGATGGGTCATCAGACGGCCGCGGTTGCGGGCGAGCACGCGCAGCAGGTCGAACTCGATCGGGGTCAGGTGCACGAGCTCGCCGTCGCGACGCACCGAGCGCGCGGCGAAGTCGATCGCCAGCCCCTCGACCTCGATGCGCGGCTCCTCGCCGCCGGCGCTCGCTCCGGGCGCGCGGCGCAGCGCCGCCTGCAGCCGGGCGACGAGCTCGCGCGCGGCGAACGGCTTGGTCACGTAGTCGTCCGCGCCCGCCTCCAGCGCGCGCACCTTCTGCTCCTCCTCGCCGATCGCCGACAGCACGAGGATCGGCATCTCGCTCCATTCGCGCAGCCTGCGCGTCACCTCGATCCCATCGCCGTCGGGGAGCACCAGGTCGACGATCGCCGCCTGCGTCGGATGCAGCGCGGCGCGGTCGAGCGCCTCCGCGGCGCTCTGGGCGGCGAGGACCTCGAAGCCGGCCTCGCGCAGCACGACCCGCAGCGCGCGCAGGATCTGCAGCTCGTCGTCGACGACCAGCACGCGCGCCGCGTCAGCCGCCATCGCGCCCGCCCGCCGCGTGCGGCTCGCCGGGGGCTCGGATCCCGCCGGACCCGTCGCCGCCGGCCTCGCCGTGCGCGCCATGCTCGTCCGGCTGCCCCGCCGCGCCTTGCCCGTCCTGCGCGGGCACGACCGGATCGAGCGGCAGCTCGAACACGAACGTCGCTCCCTGGCCGGGGAGCGACTCGACGTACAGCCTGCCGCCGTTGGCTTGCACGAAGCCGCGGGCGATCGCCAGCCCGAGGCCCGAGCCGCGGTGTCCACCGCGGGTGGTCCCCGCGCGGTAGAACGGCTCGAACACCCGCTCCAGCTGCAGCGGAGGGATGCCGGGGCCGCGGTCGACGACCCGCACTATCACGCGATCGTTGCTGCCCGCGTGCGTGCGCACGGCGCGGGCGCGCACCGACACCGGGTGCCCGCCCGAGTGCCGGCGCGAGTTCTCGAGCACGTTGACGAACGCGCGCTCCAGCTGCGCGGAGTCGGCGCGCACGAGCGGCAGGTCGCGGTCGATCGAGAGGGTGAACTCCTCGGGCTTGGCCGCGAGCTCCTCCAGCGCCGCCGTCAGGACCTCGTCGACCGACATCCACTGCCGGTGCGGCTCGGCCACGCCCGCCTCCAGGCGCGACTGGTCGAGCAGGTTCTCGACCAGTCGCGCGAGACGACGGGTCTCCTGCTCGATCACGGAGGCGAGCTCCTCGCGCTCGGACTGGGACAGGTTCGGCAGCGCGACGGCCTCGCCGGCGGCCGCGACCGCCGTCAGGGGCGAGCGCAGATCGTGGGAGACGGCGCGCAGGACGGCGGTCTTGACGACGTCGGCGCGGCGCAGCGAGGCGGTCTCGACCACCTCGCCGAGCAGCGCCTCGCGCTCGAGCGCCGCGCTGAGCAGCGCCTCCAGCGCCGGCACGACGCGCTCCTGCAGGCGCCGCAGGCTCGCCTCGGGCGTGTCCGCGCCGACGAGCAGGGTGCCCAGGCGACGCGTGCCTTCGCGCAGCGGGAACGCGATCCGGCGCCCGTCTGCCTCGAGCGCCTCCATCTCGATCGCGGCGGAGTGCAGGCCGAGCACCTGCGACAGCCTCGCCGCGGCCGTCGGCAGCGCCTCTGAAAGACTGTTGCCGCGCAGCAGCAGGCGCGCCATCTCGGCGGAGAGATCGGCCTCGCGGCGGCGCTCCTCGGCCTCCCGGGTGCGCGCGCGCGTGACCTCGGCCACCGAGCTTGCCAGGCCGGCCGCGACCAGGAAGGCGATCAGGGCGACCCAGTTGTCGGGGTTTTTGATCGTGAAGCGACCGACCGGGGGGAGGTGGAAGAAGTTGAACGCGGCCGCGCTCAGCACCGCCGTCAGCACGCCGAGCCACGCCCCCCAGATCACCGAGACGACGAGCACCGCCAGCAGGTACACGACGCCGAGCGAGACCACCGGGGCGATCTGCTTCAGGGGGTAGACGAGCAGCGTGCACAACGCCACCGCGCCGATCGCGACGAGAACGCCCAGCCGCCGGGGCGGCGGCTCGGTGGCCAGCAGGAAGCCGAACGGGCGCATGGTGGACCTCAGCGTAGTGGCGAACGGGGCTGGACCTGCGCACCCGTTCCGTCCTCATGGCGGCGCTCATGGCGGCGCTCGCGCCGCGCGAGCCAAGTCGCGGGCCCGCTGGACAGCCGGCGTTGCGATGTCTACAGTCGCACGAGACCCTTTGTACGACAACCCCTCAGGGAGGTTCGGAGATGCGCAAGATCGCTGACTGCCGTCGCTTCGAGAGCGAGAACAACTGCACACTGACGATCATCGGCGAGGAGGCGGAGGTTGTGGAGACGGCCGCGGCGCACGCGGTCTCCATGCACGGCCATGCCGACGGCCCGGAGCTGCGCGAGCAGATCCGCACGATGCTCGAGCCGGAGGAGAGCTATGTCGCGGGCCGGCGCGAGCCGCAGCCGTTCCCGGGATAGCGCCGGCCGTCGTGGCCACCTCGGCGAGCTTGGTTTAGCGACCCCCGGAGGACGGACCTAGGCTCCCGGCTGGCGGGAGCTCCCGAAGCGCGCTTCGACCCCGTGCTCGACGCGTTCGCCGAGCTCGGTGAGCCTCCATGCGTTGGGCGCCCCGCGCGAGGTCCCTTCGCTGAGGTTGGTGATCACGCCGGCGCGCTCCAGGCGCGCGAGCAGCTTGGAGATCTGGCCCTGGTCGACGATGCCGGCGCGCTCGGCGACCTCGCGATTGCTCGAACCCGGGTACTGGGCGATCGCGCTCAGCACGCGCCCCGTGCGGTAGGTGAGGCGCACGCCGTGATCCTCGAAGTCGGACAGGCGAGCCACCGGCTCGCCGTCACGCCTGAGCGGCAGCGGCGCGGGGCGTCTCAGCTCGCGCTGGGCGGCGCTGGGACCGAGGTAGGGAAGCACGATCAGGCTCATCAGCGAGCCGAACAGCTCGATCGCCGGACGCTCGTCCCGCGGCTGCGCGTACTGGGCGAGCAGGCGCGTCTGGATCACGGCCAGGACCGCTCCGACCACGCCCTCGGCCACGATCGGTGGCGGTTCCGAGCGTCCGGCCGCCCCTTCGGAGCGCCCGCGGTCCACGACATTCCACAACAGGGCCTGCATCTCCGCGCGACGGCGCACGAGCTCGTCGCACCCGCTGAACGAGTGCACGACCAGCAGGCGCCCGAAAGCGGGCTCGTCGTCGAGGAAGCGCAGCCCTTCCGCCAGCGCGGCCCTAATCCCGTCGCGCCAGCGGCGCTGGGCGGCGTACGCGGGCGCCATTCGCTCCGCGCCGCGCTGCACACCGAGCTCGAACGCCGCGAGCAGGCAGCTGTTGCGGTCGGGGAACCGGTCGTAGAAGGTGCGGCGCGAGACGCCGGCGCGCGCGCAGATGTCCGCCAGGGTCACTTCGCCAACGCCCCGCTCGGCGACGAGCGCAGCCATAGCCTCGAGGATCTGTGTTCTCTGGATGTCCTCCACGCGGCTCCTTCGTGCGGCCACGCGAGAACTGTCCAACCCCTCCGTTTGTTCCCCCAGCCACCGTTTCTTGACCCCTGTCAGCTTGAGAGTAACAAGAGAAGTGATCTTCTTAATGTCCAGTCGTCGGACCGCCTGCAAGACCGCCTGCACGAGCGCCCAATCGCTTGTGCTCGCGCCGTCGTCGGGCTAGCTTGCTCCGTCCATGCGTCCATGCCGCACGTCGATGCGCTCGCGCGAGGGCGAGCCGCGCGAGCACGCGCGCCGCGCCGATCCGCGCCTGCGCCGGGCACGCCGCATGCGCGTGCTCGCGCCGACCGCGGCGGCCGTCCTGGCCGCTGCGGCGCTGATCGCCGGACCGGCGGCTGGACCGTCCTCGGCCGGTGGCTCGAGCGCGGGCAGCCTCGAAGGCCGGATCGCCGCCTCGCAGGCGCGCGAAGGCGAACTCCACTCCGGGATCGGCGCGGACACCAGCCGGATCGAGGGCTTCCAGGGCAGCATCGACGACCTGCAGGCGCGGCTGAGCGCGCTCGAATCCAGCCTCGCGGTCGAGCGCAGGCTGCTGGCGAGCCTCAAGCGGCAGCTGCACGCGGCGCGGACGCGGCTGGCTGCGCTGCAAGTCCAGCTCGGACACGACCGTCAGGTGCTCGTCGCCCAGGTCATCGCCGCGTACGAGTCCCCGCCCCCGGACATCGCCACGGTGATCCTCGAGGCGCACGGCTTCGCCGACCTGATCGAGCGCATCGACGATCTGCGCGCGATCTCGCGCGAGAACGCCGCCGCGACCATGCACGTAGCCGAAGAGCAGAAGCTCGTGACCGCGCAGGCGCAGCGCCTGGCGTCGCTCGAGGCGAGCCACGCGCGCGAGACGAGCGCCGTGCTCGTGCAGCGCGACGTGGTCGCCCAGCTGCACCTCGCGCTGGTGAACCGCCAGCTGCGGTACGTGCGCGCCCGCGACCGCAAGAGCGCCGAGCTGAGCGCGCTGCAGTCACACAAGCAGTCGCTCGAACACGAGCTCTCGACGCTTGCGAGGAGCGAACTGGCGGCCGCCGGCAACACCCTTGCCTACACCGGCCCGGTCGGCGGCTTCGGCTCGGCGCCGCAGGGCGAATACGGCTTCTTCCCCGCGCCCGGCACCGACTACAGCGTCGGCCAGGAGCCCACGCTGGCGGCCCACCTGAACGAGCTCGGGGTCGCGCTGCGCCTGCACCTGATCGGCATCTCCGGCTACCGCTCGCCGCAGCACTCGGTCGAGGTGGGCGGCTTCGCCGACGACCCGCACACGCGCGGCGAAGCGTCGGACACGCCCGGCGTGGAGGGCGTGCCCCAGGCGACGCTCGCCCGCTTCGGCCTGATCCGGCCGTTCGCAGGCGCGGCCGAGGCGGACCACATACAGCTGCTGGGAAGCCGCTACTAATCGCCAGGCGGCTCTGGCGAGGATTTCGCGGCTGTGACGGGCGGGCCGCGAAAGAGCCGTCAGGAGGATGGCGCCCCGGGCGCCAGCCGCGCGGGCGCGCCGTAGGGCACGAGCGCTTCGGGCAGCTCGACGCCGCCGTCGGCTTGCTGGCCGTTCTCCAGCAGCGCCACGAGCGTGCGGCCGACCGCGACGGCGGTGCCGTTGAGCGTGTGCAGGCTCTCGGTTCCGCGCTCGGCGCGCAGGCGGATGCCCAGGCGGCGCGCCTGGTAGTCGGTGGTGTTGGAGCAGGAGGTCAGCTCGCGGTAGCGCGACTGGCTGGGCAGGAACGCCTCGCAGTCGTACTTCTTCGCAGCCGAGGCCCCGAGATCGCCCACGGCGATGTTTACGACGCGGTAGGGCAGCTGCAGGTCCTGCAGGATCTCCTCCTCGATGGCGAGGATGCGCTCGTGCTCGGCGGGCGAGTCCTCGGGCGCGACGAAGCTGAACATCTCGACCTTGTCGAACTGGTGCACGCGGAAGATGCCGCGCGTGTCCTTTCCGGCCGCGCCGGCCTCGCGCCGGAAGCACGGCGAGAAGCCGGCATAGCGCAGCGGCAGGCGCTCGGCCTCGAGGATCTCCTGCGCATGCAGCGACGCCAGGGCGACCTCGGAGGTGCCGAGCAGGTACAGCTCGTCTTCGGGCAGGGAGTAGATCTGCTGCTCGGTGTCGGGCAGGAAGCCGGTCCCGTAGAGCGCGTTCTCGCGCACGAGCACCGGCGGGATCACCGGCTGGAAGTCGTGGCGGCGCAGCTTCTCGAGCACCCAGCGCACGAGCGCCAGCTCGACCAGCACGAGCTCCCCGAGCAGATAGGCGAAGCGTGCGCCCGACAGCCGTGCGGCGCGCTCCATGTCGATCAGCGGCCCGGCGAGCTCCAGGTGGTCGCGGACGGGAAAGTCGAGTTTGGGGGGGTCGCCGACCGTGCGCAACAGCTCGTCCTCGGGACCGGGTGCGGCGGATGGGTCGGGCAGGTTGGGCAGCGGCGCGAGCGCGGCCTGCAGCCGCTCCTCGACAGCGGCCAGCTCGCCCTCCAGCTCCTTCGCGCGCGCCGCCACCTCCCGCATCGCCGCGATCTCGTGCTCACGCGCTTGGGGGTCGGCCGCCGCGGAGATTCGAGCGTTGGCCTCGTTCTGCTCGGCCCGCAACCCCTCCAGCTCGGGCAGCAGCGCGCGGCGGCGGGCGTCCAGCTCGATCACGCGGTCGAGGCCCGCTGCCGCGTCGGCGCCGCGCCGCGCCAGGGCGGCGCGCACCGCGTCACCTTCCAGCCTGATCCGCTTGAGGTCCAGCACGCGGCGGACTCCCCGAGCCGGTCTACTTGGTGGAGAGGGTGATGTTCACGGACGGCACCTTCTGCGCCTGCGAGCCCGAGTAGCGAGCCAGGAATTCGGCGACTTCCCTGGCATCGCCGCCGACGACGATGTTCTCGGGCATGATCGCGCCGGAGAAGCCGCCGTTGCGGATCGCGTAGAGGATCTGTTCGACGTTCTCCTTGCGGATGTTGAAGTTGGGGCCGCTCGTCTTGAGGCGGTCCTTGATGCTCGTCGCCGAGCCCTCCGCGCCGACGACGGACAGCGTGTGGCATCCGGAGCAGTGGTCGCGGAACAGCACCGCGCCGCGGTGGTAGGGGCTGGTCTTGGCCACCTGGATGCCCTGGGAGCCGCAGGCGCCGAGGACCGCGGCACACGCCAGCAGGGCCATCGTCGTGAGGACTGGCTTCATGCGGCGGGAATATATAGCTCCACGGCCTCTCAGAACCCGTGGGCGGTCCCGGCGGCGCGCAGGGCGAGGAACACGACGACGAGGGCCGAGAGGGCCATGATGCCCATCTCGCGGGCGACGATCGCGGCGACGACCGCGTGCTGCTCGGCCTCGGGCAGCGCGCCGACGGCCTGCGCGTCGGGGAGGCCGCGCTGGTCGAGGATCGTCTGCGCCGCGGCGACCCGCAGCTGCTCGGCGACGAACGCGACCACGAGCGGGAGCAGGGCGTAGAGGTAGAAGAGAGTGTCCGTGGAGGACTTCCCCGCGACGGACAGCGAGCCGACCAGGATCGCCAGGGTCAGGGCCGAGCCTTGGCCGATGCGCAGCAGGATCCAGAACGTGCTGGCCGACCTGCTGGCCGAGCTCTTATCGGCGGCGGACTCGCCGCGATAGGTGCGCCACCCGCCGAGGAGGGCCGGAATGGCGTTGAGGACGGCGACCGCGATGGCGCCGGCGACGACCGCCTGGGTCACGATTTCGAGCCGATCGTCACTATGTAACACATTGCCACAAGCGGTGATATAACAGCGCTTCGTGCTGCGCAGCTACCTCCCCGCGATCGTATTCCTCCTGCTCGGCGGGGGCGTGGGCGTCGCGTTCGCGGTGCTGAACTCGGCGATCGGGCCGCGGCGGAAGGTCGCGCACAAGCAGGACCCGTACGAGTGCGGGCTGCCGTCGGAGGTCAAGCAGGGGATGCGCTTCGGGATCAGCTTCTACCTGATCGCGATGCTGTTCATCCTGTTCGACATCGAGGTCGTCTTCCTGTATCCGATCGCGATCGAGCTGCGCGCGTACGGGGGATACGCGCTGGCGGAGACGGTCACGTTCGTCGTGCTGCTGTTCGTCGCGTTCGCGTACGTGTGGCGCAGGGGAGCGCTCGAGTGGAGATGAAACGGGAGCGGCTCGGCGGGCCGGCGGCAGCCTCCGGCGCCCAGAGCCCCATCCCGGGCGGCGGATCGGCCGGCGCGGCGGCGGATCGACGCGCGCTGCGGGTGCAGACGCTGAACGCGCGCCAGCTGCTGCGGGGCGGCGAGATCGAAGGACCGAACCCGTCGGCGCACCTGGAGGGCGCCGAGCTCGAACGGCATGTGGAAGAGCGCGTGCTGACGACGACGCTCGACAGGGCGGTCGCGTGGGCGCGCTCGAACTCGTTCTTTCCTCTCGCTTTCGGGTTGGCCTGCTGTGCGATGGAGCAGTTCCATGCCGCGGCCTCGCGCATGGACATCGCGCGGTTCGGCTTCGAGGCGTTCCGCGCGTCCCCGCGCCAGGCCGATCTGATCATCCTGTCGGGGCGCGTATCGATCAAGATGGCGCCGATCATCCGCAGGCTCTACGACCAGATGCTCGAGCCGAAGTGGGCGATCTCGATGGGCGCGTGCTGCAGCTCGATGGGCGTGTTCAACAACTACGCGCTGGTGCCGGCCGACAAGTTCATGCCGATCGACGTGCACGTGCCGGGCTGTCCGCCGCGCCCAGAGGCGCTGATGCACGGCGTGTTGAAGCTGCGCAAGCTGGTCCAGGACGACCCGGACATGGGCTGGCGCGAGCGTTACGAGGCCGTCGGCACCGAGGAGGTCCCGGCAGATGCGTAAGCGTCGCATGGGCGGGCTTTTTCGGGAGACCCGCAAGCCAGGGGTCCCGATTGGCGCCGCCGGCGCCGGTCACCGCACCTGCCGGCATCGCGGGAGCCTTTAGATGCCTGACGCCACGGGTCTGGAGCTGATCGCCGGGGAGCTGGGCGACGCCGCGCTCGAGACCGTGTACTTCCGCGAGCGCGCGACGGTCGCGGTCGAGCCGGCGGAGATCCGAACGGTGCTGGCGAAGCTGCGCGCGAAGGGCTACACGTTCATGGCGAGCCTGCACGGCGTGGACCACTACCCCGAGGAGCCGCGGCTCGGGGTGATCTACGAGCTGCTCGACATGAGCAGGGTCGACCGGATAACGGTCAAGCTGCGCGTGCCGAGCACCGCGCCCGAGGTCGAGTCGGTGACGGGCGAGTGGCCGACGGCCGACCATCAGGAGCGCGAGGTGTACGACATGTTCGGGGTGGTGTTCGTGGGGCACCCGGACCTGCGGCGGATCCTGATGCCCGAGGACTACGAGGGGCATCCGCAGCGGCGGGATTTCCCGCTCGGAGGCGAACCGGTGCTGTTCACGCGCGCCGCCGCGGCGGCGGCACGATGAA
Source organism: Solirubrobacteraceae bacterium (assembly GCA_035632775.1). Classification (GTDB taxonomy): domain Bacteria; phylum Actinomycetota; class Thermoleophilia; order Solirubrobacterales; family Solirubrobacteraceae; genus Palsa-744. The sequence continues at coordinate 51,131 of DASQGE010000065.1, forward strand.
GGCCACCGAGCAGCCGTCGCTGTCCGGGTATCGCCGGCGCGAGCAGGAGGCCGGGCGAAGCCCGGCCGGTAAAGGCCGCCCGGAAGCCGACCCCCTGTATCGGGGCGCGGGGCCAGAGGCCCTGCGGTGCTGACCATGCTCGCGCCGGTGCGGGAGCAGCTTCCGAGCGACTCCCGCGACACCTCCGACGAAGCGACGCACGAGCTGCTGACGCTCAACTTCGGTCCCCACCATCCCGCCACGCACGGCGTGCTGCGCCTGCTGGTGAAGCTGCAGGGCGAGGTCGTGCGCGACATCAAGCCGATCATCGGCTACGTGCACACGGGGATCGAGAAGACCGCCGAGGACAAGGCCTACTGGAAGGCGATCCCGATCGTCGAGCGCATGGACTACCTGTCCTACTACTTCAACGCGATGGCGTTCTGCGGGGCCGTGGAGACGCTGCTGGAGGTGGAGATTCCCAGACGCGCGCAGTACCTGCGCGTGATCCACCTGGAGCTGAATCGCATCGCCTCGCATCTGATCTGGCTCGGCACGAGCGCCCTGGACCTGGGCGCGATCTCGATCTTCCTGTACTGCCTGCGTGAGCGCGAGCAGATCCTCGACCTGTTCGAGATGTCCTCCGGCCAGCGCATGCACACCCGCTACTTCCAGGTGGGGGGCGTGATCGAGGACATACCCGCGGGATTCGAGCAGAAGCTGCGGGAGTTCTTGAAGATCATGCCGAAGCGCGCCGACGAGTACGGCGCGATCCTGCGCGCCAACGAGATCCTGCTGCGGCGGCTGCGCGGCACCTGCCCGCTGGACGCGGACACGCTTTTGTCGCTCGGGGTGACGGGTCCTTTGCTGCGCGCGGCGGGCAATCCGTGGGACCTGCGCAAGGCGGACCCGTACAGCTCCTACGAGGACTTCGAGTTCAAGATCCCGGTGGGTACGGTCGGCGACAACTACGACCGCTTCGCGGTGCGGCTGGCCGAGATGTACGAGTCCGTGAAGATAATCGAGCAGGCGCTGGACGGGCTGCCCGAGGGACCGCACATCACCGAGGACCGCAAGGTCGCGCTGCCCCCGCGACACGAGCTCGCCACCTCGATGGAGGCGCTGATCCACCACTTCAAGCTGGTCACAGAGGGCTTCAGGGCGCCGCCCGGCGAGGTGTACTACCCGATCGAGTCTCCCAGGGGCGAGCTCGGCTGCTTCGTGCGCTCCGACGGCAGCTCCAAGCCGGCGAGAGTGCACATGCGAGACCCCAGCTTCGTGAACCTGCAGGCGCTGTCGCACATGGCCAAGGGCAGCTACATCGCCGATCTGATCGCCACGCTGGCGATGCTCGACCCGATCCTCGGAGGCATCGACCGATGATCCTGAGCACGCATGGCGGCGCTGGATCGGCGTCCTACCGATCGGAGATCAGAGGGATCTCCGATCGGCCAGCTCATGTGCCGAGCACACTTCGCTCGGTGCGTCCTTGCCCAGCTTGCCCTGCGTGCCCAGGATGGCGTGGTTGGGAGCGAGGGTCATGAGCGCCCGCGGCTGGGACATGCCCGCGGATCTGGAGAAGTACCCGGCGACGATCCCCGACCCGGCGAGCACGCCGGTCCCGGAGGGGTTGCGCAGGGAGATCGAGGCCCACATGGCCCTGTACCCGGACAGCCGCTCGGCCGCGCTGCCGGCGCTGGAGGCGGCGCAGCGGCTGCACGGCTGGTGCTCGCCGGAGGCGATCGAGCAGGTCGCGTGCGTGATGGGAGTCACGCCGGCCTCGCTGGACGCGGTGGCGACGTTCTACGACATGCTCGAGACCGAGCCGGTGGGCGAGCACAGCGTGTACGTGTGCACGAACATCTCCTGCTCGCTGCGCGGGGCCGACGAGCTGTACGCGGCCGTACGCGACGCCGCGGGCGAGGACCCCGCTTTCAACGTCCGCGCGTTCGAGTGCCTGGGGGCGTGCGACATCGCGCCGATGGCCTCGGTCGACGGCGCCTACGTCGGCCCGCTGTCCGTCGAGGACGTCCCGCGGCTGCTGGAGGACGCGCGCGCGGGCAGGGAAGTGCTCCCTGAGATGCAGCTCGCGCGCCGCCCGTGCGCGGACCCGGAGGCGGGCCGGTGAGCACGAAGCTGCTGTTCGATCGCATCGACGAGCCGGGGCTGAACACGCTCGCGGTGTATGAGCGGCGCGGCGGCTACGAGTCGCTGCGCAAGGCATTGCGGATGACCCCTGAGGACGTGCTGGGCGAGCTCGAAGCCTCGGGCCTGCGCGGGCGCGGCGGAGCGGGCTTCCAGATGGGCAAGAAGGTCTCGTTCCTGCCGAAGGGCTCGATCGAGAAGTACCTCGTCTGCAACGCCGACGAGTCCGAGCCGGGGACGTTCAAGGACCGCGAGCTGATGCAGAAGAGCCCGCACATGCTTATCGAGGGGATCGTGATCGCGGCCTACGCGGCCGGCGCCACACGGTCGTTCGTCTACATCCGGGGGGAGTACGTGCTGCAGGCCGACATCCTCGACGCGGCCCTGAAGGAAGCCCGCGCGAAGGGATACGTCGGCGAGGACATCCTCGGCTCGGGCCACTCGCTGTCGCTGCTCGTGCACCGCGGCGCGGGCGCGTACATCTGCGGCGAGGAGACCGGCCTGCTCGACTCGCTGGAGGGCAAGCGCGGAAACCCGCGCCTGAAGCCGCCGTTCCCCGCCAACCAGGGGCTCTACCAGGGGCCGACGCTGATCAACAACGTCGAGACGCTTTCCACCGTGCCGGCGATCGTGAGGATGGGCGGCGCCGAGTACGCCAAGCTCGGCACCGAGACCTCCACCGGCACCAAGCTCGTGTCGGTGTCCGGCCATGTGCGCAGGCCGGGCAACTACGAGATCGAGCTCGGCATCCCCTCCCGCGAGATCGTCTACGGCCTCGCCGGCGGGCCGCCCGAGGGGCGCGAGGTCAAGTGCTGGTTCCCGGGCGGCTCCTCCGCCCCGGTCCTGACCGGCGCGGAGCTCGACATCCCCTACGACTTCGACTCGCTCGCCAAGGCCGGCTCGATGCTCGGGTCGGGAGCGATCATCGTCGTCGACGACTCCACGCCGATCCTCGACCTCGCGCTGAAGGTCGCCAAGTTCTACCGCCACGAGTCCTGCGGCAAGTGCACCCCCTGCCGCGAGGGCACCAACTGGACCGTGAAGATGCTCGAACGGATCGACTGCGGCGAGGCCACCCCGATGGACCTGGAGATCATGGCCTCCGTCTGCGACCACATCATCGGCAACTGCCTGTGCGTCCTCGGCGACGCGATGGCGATGCCCATAAGCTCGATGATCGCCAAGTTCCGCGATGAGCTCGAAGCCCATATCGAGAACCGCAGGCTGGTGGCGGCCTGATGCCCCGACCAGAGCAGAGAGTCATCACGTTCACCATCGACGGCCGCGAGGTGCAGGCCCCGGAGAACGCGATGCTGGTCGACGCCGCCAAGCGCGGCGACGTCGAGATCCCGGTGTTCTGCTACGAGCCGAAGCTGGGCCAGCCCGTCGGCGCGTGCCGCATGTGCCTGGTGGAGATCGAGGGCATCCCCAAGCTCCAGACCGGCTGCTCGACCCCCGTCAAGGACGGGATGGTCGTGCATACCTCCTCCGAGCGCGTGAAGGAAGCCCAGCAGGCGGTGGTCGAGTTCCTGCTCGTCAACCACCCGCTCGACTGCCCGGTGTGCGACAAGGGCGGCGAGTGCCCGCTGCAGGACATCACCTTCGGCTGGGGTCCAGGCATCTCCCGCTTCGTCGAGCCCAAGCGCCACTTCGTCAAGCCGCTGGAGCTCTCCCCCACGATCGCGATCGACCGCGAGCGCTGCATCCTCTGCTACCGCTGCGTGCGCTTCAGCCAGGAGATCTCCGAAGACCACCAGTTGGTGCTGCTGGAGCGCGGCGCGCACTCCTACGTCTCGACGTTCGACGGCCACCCCTACGTCGCTCCGTTCAGCGGCAACATCGTCGAGCTGTGCCCCGTCGGCGCGCTCACCTCACAGCCATATCGCTTCAAGGCGCGTCCCTGGGATGTGGAGGACGCGGGCACCGTGTGCACGCTGTGCCCCGCCCAATGCAACGTCACGCTCACCGTCCGCGACGAGCGCGTGTTGCGCGTCCAGGCGCGCGAGCATCCCGAGGTCGACGACGGCTGGCTGTGCGACCGCGGCCGCTTCGCCTACCCCGGGGCACACAGCTCGAAGGGCTGGGTCGGGGGTCCGGAGCGCGTGACCGAGCCGCTGCTGCGCGACGGCGGCGAGCTGCGCCCCGTCTCCTGGGAGCGCGCCCTGGAGGAGGCCGCGGCCGGCCTGAAGCGCGCGGGCGCGCGCACGGGCGCCCTGGTCGGCGGGGAGGCCACGAACGAGGAGGGGTTTCTGCTCGCGCGCCTGATGCGCGAGGGCCTGGGCTCCCCGCATCTGGACTCGCGCCGTGCGGGCATGCTGGCGCTGGAGCTGCACCGGGCCCTGAGCGACCCCCGGCTGCAGGCGAAGGTCTCAGACCTGGAGTTCGCCCACGCCGTGCTCGTGCTCGCGGCCGACCCGATCGCCGACGCGCCGATCCTCGACCTGCGCCTGCGCAAGGGCGTCCGCCGCCACGGCACGAAGCTCGTCCAGGCGACCGCCGAGGACCTGCGCGAGCGAGCCGGCGAGCTCGCGGCCCGACTGCGGGACGCCGGCGAGGAGATCGTGATCCTGTGGGGCGAGCGCCTCACATCCGGTCCCCGCGGCGAGGCTGCCGCCGAGGCGCTGCTGCGCCTCGCGGACACGCTGTCGCTGGCCGACACCGCGGGCGCGGGCCTCTTGGAAATCCCGGCTGGGACCAACGGCCGCGGGCTGCGCGAGGCCGGGGTGCTGCCGAACGCGAACCCCGGGCTCTGCGAGACCAGTGACCCACGGCTGCGCCGTGTGTGCCCGACCGGCGCCGCAAGCTGTGGCGAGGACGCGCGCGAACGTGTCTCCCCCCAAGAAAGCCCGCTCGATGCCCACGGGATGGCCCAGGGACTGGCCGAGGACGAGCTGACCGCGCTGCTGTTGCTGCAGGTCGACCCCTTGCCGGACCTGCCCGACGGCGAGCTGTGGGCGCGGGCGCTCGAGCGCGCCGCGACCGTCGTCGCGCACGCCACCTTCCTCACCGACGGCGTCCGCGCGCACGCGAACGTCGTGTTCCCCGCGCAGGCGTATGCCGAGAAGGAGGGCACGATCGTCCACCCCGACGGGCGCATCCAGCGGCTGCGCCCCGCCGTCGCCCACCCGGGCTCCACGCGCGCACAGTGGCTCCTTCTCGCCGACCTCGCGGCCCGGATCGGTCTGGACCTGGAGGTGCGGACCGCCTCGATGGCGTCCCGGCAGCTGTTCGACGCGGTGCCCTTCTACGCGGGCCTGACGCTGGAGGAGATCGGCGGCAAAGGGGTCCGCTGGCAGGAGCGCCCCGCGGCGAGCGCATATCGGCAGATCGAGGAGAACGTATAGCTATGGTCAATACCGACGCGTCGCGGGATGTTTCTTCACGAGACGTCCTCACGAGTAGTCTGTATAGCTATAGTCAATACCGACGCGTCGCAACATGTTTCTCCACGAGAGTCGCGTATCACCATGGCGATACCGACACGTCGCGAGGCACATCGATGACGCCGCTCGCCATCGTCGGCTACTACGAAGAATGGTGGATCCAGGTCCTGAAGGCGATCGTCATCTTCGCCGTCGGCCTGCAGCTCGTGCCCGTCGTGCTGATCGCCGAGCGCAAGCTGCTGGGACGCTTCCAGAGTCGCTACGGCCCCAACCGCGTCGGCCCCTACGGCGCGCTGCAGCCGCTCGCGGACATCCTCAAGCTGTTGACCAAGGAGCAGTTCCGTCCGAGAACGTCCGTCGGCTTCCTATTCGCGTTCGCCCCGATCGTCTCGATCCTCACGGCGGTCGCCGCGTTCGCGATCATCCCGTTCGGCGACGTCCAGCGCATCTTCGGCACGCCCGTCGGCCTGTACGGGATCGATGTCTCGATCGGGCCGCTGTACCTGTTCGCGTTCGGTGCGATCGCCTTCTACGGGATCATGCTCGGCGGCTGGTCCTCCGGCTCGAAGTACTCGTTCCTCGGGGCCATGCGCGGCGCGGCGCAGCTGATCTCCTACGAGGTCTCCCAGGGTCTCGCGCTCCTCGGCGTGATCTTCGCCGCGCAGACGCTGTCGCTGACCGGGATCGTCCACGCCCAGGCGGGCATGTGGTACGTCGTGCCGCAGTTCGTCGGCTTCCTGGTCTTCCTCGTCGCGGGCTTCGCCGAGACCAACCGCGCCCCGTTCGACCTGACCGAGGCCGACGCCGAGCTGGTCGGCGGCTACAACACGGAGTACGGCGGCGGGCGCTTCGCCTCGTACTACTTCGCCGAGTACCTCAACGTGCTCGTCGTCGCCGGCGTCGTCACGACCGTGTTCCTCGGCGGCTGGCTGCTGCCGTTCGGCATCCACCCGCCCGGCTGGATCGATCCGATCGTCGTGCTCGTGAAGATGTCGATCGTCACCTTCCTCTTCATCTGGGCCCGCGCGACGCTGCCGCGCCTGCGCTACGACCAGCTGATGAGCTTCGGCTGGAAGATCCTCCTGCCGCTGGCCACGCTCAACGCGCTGGTCACGGCCGTGCTCGTGGTGGTTACCCACTGACATGCCCGGCACGACCCCTCAGCCGACCCCCTCACGGCCCGCCGCCCCGTCCACGGCGGGCGTGACCGTCACGGCCTGGAGTCCGGGCGACGACGTGGTCGAGGTCCAGCGCACCCCCAAGCCCGGGGCCGCCCGCAGCGCCTGGCGCGCGTTCCGCGAGACCGCGCGCGGCCTGAAGACGACACTCGCGCGGATCAAGGAGGGTCCGGTCACCGTCCAATATCCGGAGGAGAAGGTCCCCGTGTACCCGCGCTTTCGCGGCCGGCACAAGCTCCACCGCTTCGAGGACACGGGTCTGGAGAAGTGCGTCGGCTGTTCGCTGTGCGCGGCCGCCTGCCCGGCCGACTGCATCAGGGTCGTGGCGGCCGAGAACACCCCGGAGCATCGCGTCTCCGCGGGCGAGCGCTACGCGGTCGTGTACGAGATCAACCTGTCGCGCTGCATCTTCTGCGGCTACTGCGAGGTCGCCTGCCCGTTCGACGCGATCACGATGGGCCACGACTACGAGCTCTCCGCCTACGACCGCTCGGATCTGATTTTCACCAAGGAGATGCTCCTGGCCGAGCCGCTCGAGCGGACGCCGCTGAGGAATGAGGGTGAGTAGGTGAGCGCGGTCCTGTTCTTCATCGCGGGCTTTGGCGCGATCGCGGGCGCCGTCGGCGTGGTCGTCCTGCGCGACCCCTTCTACAGCGTGCTGTCGCTCGTCGGGCACCTGCTGTCGCTGGCCGTGCTGTTCCTGCTGCTGCGCTCCGAATTCGTCGCCGCCGTGCAGGTCGTGGTGTACGCGGGCGCGGTGATGGTCCTGTACGTGTTCGTCGTCGCCTACGTCGGCGGGCGCGAGGAGCCCTTCGGAGAACGGTTGCGCGGGCGCGGACCGGCGGGCTCCAGCCTGCGCCTCGGCGCGGCCGTGCTCGGCGGCGCGCTGCTCGTCGAGCTCTTGATCGCGCTGCTCGGCACGGGCCTCGAGGCGGTGGGCGCCAACGGCGCGGGCTACGCGCCGGGGCCCCAGGCGTTCGGCACCCCCGCCTACATCGGCAAGCTGTTCCTGACCCGCTTTCTGCTCGTGTTCGAGGTCTCGTCCTTTTTGCTGCTGATCGCGGCCGTGGGCGCGGTCGTGCTCGCCGGCCGGCAGGGTGGCGCGCGATGACGATCAACTGGTATCTCGCCGTGTCCGCGATCGTGTTCACGCTCGGCGCCGTCGGCGTGATGGTGCGGCGCAACCCGCTGGTCGTGCTGCTGTGCCTCGAGCTGATGCTCAACGGCGCCAACCTCGCGCTGATCGCGTTCTCGCGCATGTGGGGCAACGGCGACGGGCAGATCCTGGCGCTCGTCGTGATGACCGTCGCCGCCTGCGAGGTGTGCATCGGATTGGGCCTGATCGTCGCGATCTACCGGCGCAGGCTGCCGATCGACGTGGACGAGCTGAGGGAGCTCCAGGGCTGATGACCACCCTGAACACGCATGGCGGCGCTGGCTCGGCGTCCTCGCCGATCGGAGATCGGCCAGCTCGCGTGCTGGCCGATCAGAGATTCCATCGATCTTCGATCGGTACGCCACGCTCACTGTGTCCTTGCCCTGCGTGCCCTGCGTGCCCAGGGTGGCGCGATGTCAGATCCGGGGACGAGGCATGAATACCACGACCTTCGCCTGGCTGGTGCTGGCCTTCCCACTGCTGGGGACGCTCACGATCGCGTTCGGCTACCGCACGCTGCCCGCGCGCAGCGTCGGATGGATCGGCACGGGCGCGATCTTCCTCGCCTTCCTGGCCGCGCTGGGCACGCTGATCTCGCTGCAGGACCACGCGCCCCAGCACCGGGAGCTCACCTCGGCGCTGTGGGAGTACGCGAACACGGCGGGCGTGGATGCGCAGGTGTCGATCCTGGTGGACCCGCTGTCGGTGTTCATGATCCTGATCGTCAGCGGAATCTCGAGCATGATCCACCTGTACTCGATCTCCTACCTGGACGAGGACCGCGGCTTCGCCAGGTATTTCGCGTACCTGAACTTCTTCGTGTTCTCGATGCTGCTGCTCGTGCTGGCCGGCAACTTCCTGCTGCTGATCGTCGGCTGGGCGTTCGTCGGCGCGGCCTCGTACCTGCTGATCTCCTTCTGGTACCGGCGCGCGACCGCGACGCGGGCGGGGATCAAGGCGTTCGTGATCAACGTCGTCGGCGACGCCGGGCTGGTGCTGGGGACGTACTTCATCTTCAAGCACACCGCCACCCTGGACCTCCTCGCCGCCTTCAAGGCCGCCCCGCACGTCTTCCACTCCGGCGAAGCTGACATCGTCGCCGGCTGCCTCTTGCTGCTCGTCGGCGCCTTCGCGAAGTCCGCCCAGATCCCCCTGCACACGTGGCTGCCCGACGCGATGGAGGGCCCGACCCCCGTCAGCGCGCTGATCCACGCCGCCACGATGGTCACGGCGGGCGTCTACCTGATCGCGCGCATGCACGTCCTCTTCGAACTCGCCCCCGCCGCACAGGACACGGGCGCCGTCGTCGGCGCCGCGACGCTCTTGATCGCGGGCACGATCGCGCTGGTGCAGACCGACATCAAGCGCGTCATCGCCTACTCGACGATGTCCCAGATCGGCTACATGATCATGGGCGTCTCCATCGGCGCCTACGCGGCCGGCCTCTTTCACCTGATGACCCACGCCTTCTTCAAGGCGCTGCTGTTCATGGCGGCCGGCTCGATCATCGGCGCGATGGCCGGCGAGCAGTCGCTGCAGCGGATGGGCGGCTTTCGCAAGGCGCTGCCCTTCACGTTCGCCTGCTTTCTGATCGGCGGCCTGGCGCTGTCGGGCATGCCGCCCTTCTCCGGCTTCTTCTCCAAGGACGAGATCCTGCTCGTCACCGGCGAGCGCGGCGGCTGGCACTGGGCGCTGTACGCGATCGGCTACATCGGCGC
>DASQGE010000066.1:0-18145 GCA_035632775.1 Solirubrobacteraceae bacterium
CGTTCGGACCATTGCCGGCGAGCACGATCCGACCTGCGGGCAGGAGCGCCAGCGCGGGGGCGTCGGCATGTGGATAAAGCAAGCCGCTACAAGCCCGCGGGCGTTCGAAGTTGGCCTGTATCACCGCCACGCCGGCTCGCCCGAAGGACGGGTCTAAGGCGCTTGAATTGGAGACTATGCTTGCCAACCGACTCGTCTTGTCCCGGGGGCTGACAGGGCTTTGGTTCGCGGCATTGAGGTTGTAGCGCAGGAAACAAGCGGCCGCACTTCCGGTCGGCGTCGCCGCGAACAGGCCAAGCGCCCACCCGACTACGAGAGCGGAGACAGATCGAATTGTTGCCTTCAGCACTTGGCTAAACGTAGCCCTGCGGGCGACGATCGCGCGAGGTGCGTTTCCGGCTGCTCAGATCGCGAAGGTCCGTGCGGACGGAGCGGCTAAGCTTCCGGCGGGACTAGAACGTCAGCCACATCAAAAAGTAATTGATTGCAGGCATTTTCGTGATCACCACCAACCAGTTCAAGTGCGTTCGATAACCACATAGGAGTCTGGCATCGCATCCGAACGGACGGCCATGCTGGACGGTCGTGGAGGATCACCCCCGGCATAGTTGCGGAGACGACCAACCCTGAGAGGGCTTGGGTAGCGAGCCCTACGAGGCGACGCCATAGACGCCGACCGTGTCGTGTGATGACGGTTGATCCTCCCTGCACGGGAAACAGGCGCTAAGGAAGTTCCGACAATCCGCCGATAACTGTGTTACGCTGTTACAGCAACCAAACGATAGGTTTGCCGGATGAGCCGGCAAGAGACCAAGCCAGCCCGGTGTGACGGCCGGGCCACCTCAGGAGGAAACGATGAGCGCCACCATGAGCACACGCGTCGTGCGCGTACCGGAGGACACCCACAACGAGGCTACGCAGGTCGCCTCGCTGCGGCAGGTCCAGGCGGGCGAGTTGATCGCTGACGCCTGGCGCGAGTACATGGAGAACCATCGCGAGGAGTTCGCAAAGGATCTCGAGAAGACGGCGAAGCTACTGCGCGACGGGACGCTCGAGAAGCTGGCGGAGTTCACGAGCCGCAACGTGGACGCCCGCGCGGCGAAGGCGGTGGAGCGGTTGAACTCGAAGCGTGCCGCAAGCGACGCGAGCGAGCCGGCAGGCGAGACGAAGCCAGCGCGCGTGTAGCGGTTCCAATAGCCGGGAGTCGGTCTGGAGTGAGGTCTAGGATGGAAAATTCATGGATCGTCCCGATTCGCTCGTCGGCCGTGCCGTCGCGGGCGCCTACATCTGCAAAGACTGGGAACTGCGCGTGACCGCACGTTGCCTCGACGAGGATCTGAACGCCGACGAGGCGACGAGCTTCGAGTCGATCCTGGGCCTTGAGATCATCAAGGCATTCGTCAAAGATCGCGCCACAGAGGCGATCGCCTCGAAGCAGATCAGGCCGTTGTCGTCTGGCCAGGAGATCTGGCGGCTCGGGTATGGCCACGACCATCGTGGTGCGACCTTCTACGACGAGGACGAAGGAGTGATCTGGCTCGTGGCCTACGGCCGCCACCGCTCGGGCGCTCCGGATGACTTCTTCCCGTACTGCAAGGAGCTTGACGCGGAGGGGCGGCTGCTCCCGGTGCAGGCGGACATTGCCCGCATGTACCGGGATCGGGACAAACGGTTCGTCCAGGCGGTGACGATTGAGGCGCCGCAGGCGCTGAAGGCTGCGCGCGAGACAGAGGGCGAGTATCGCTGCACGATTGGTGGGGAGCTTGGGGCGGGGCTGGCGATCGAGGTCGTTGAGGAGTTGGAGGCGACATCGATCACGGTGGCGTTTAAGCCCGCCGGAGGCGGGCCGCTCACGGAGGTGACGCTCGAGCAAGGGCAGGTCCTGCTGCAATCGCTCACGTGCGGCAAGTGGGAGATGATCGGTCGAATGCCGTCGCGTGATCTGGAGCCGGACGAGGTGGCCTTCACGATCACGTTGGTGGCAGGGGAGGTAGCTTAGAACGTGGATTTTCTCGCCAAGAACATCCGCAACATCCAGGCTGGCGTTCAGCATCACAACCGGACGTGCGGGGTGCCGGCTAGAGCGATTCTGATGCACCCGACCGAGCACATGAAGTTGGGCATCGAGGAACTGTGGGGACTCCCGATCTTCGCCGACGAGCGAGTCCGTCTGGGACGGTTCTGCATCGACTGTGAAGGCTCCGCATGGCGCGTCGAGGATGAGCTCGAGCTGTACACGCAGCAGCTACTGCCGGCCACGCCGGCTGAGTTGCCGGCCACGCCGGCTGAGTTGCCGGACACGCCGCTTGAGCGGCCGCTTGCCGCCAGAGCGTAGATCTATGCGGAACGAGTTCACGCCGACGATCGTGTCCGTGTTCGCCAACCGGAAGAACCCCAAGTCATGGAGCGCGTAAACATCACCATCGGGCCGCTGAGCTTCGATCACGCTGACTACGACGCCGAGGGCGACGTGCTCTATCTGCACGTCGGCGAGCCCCAGACAGGCGAGGGGGAGGAGACCCCGGAGGGTCATGTCGTCCGCTACGCGCCGGGAACGAACCGTATCGTCGGTCTCACGGTGCTCGGCGCCCGCCACTTGCTGGATCGCGACGGGCATCTCGCCGTCACGGTCCCTGAGACTGTCGAGACCAGTGCGGAGGACTTGGCACCGGCGTTAGCTGCCGTTTAGAGAGCCGAGCTGGTTTCCTGCGGAGATTGCCCTCCGACCCACCGGCTAGCGTCACATGGCGTGGATCGCTACGTGATCGACACACACCCGAGAATCGAGCAGCTCGTCGCTGATGGCCTCGACTGGCTGGTCCGCGAGGCAATCTCCAAAGGAATGACCGAGGCCGCTGTGCTGGTCCCGGAGGTCCAGAGCATTCCGAATTTGCCGGGAGACGCGGGGAGCGCGCTGGCGAAGCAGAATCGTCAGTTCTTTTGGGACGGGCGCGACATCCAGATTCTCGTCGCTCGAAAACTGCCGTACGCCTTCCGTGGGCCGGTGCTCGTCGTCTGGGCGAACTCGGACATGGCAGCTCAGGCCGAACACATGGATCCGCCCGCGATCTGCGCGACGGGCTGGGAGCGTGACGGTCTCGCCGACTGGGTTCGCGTCTGGGGGGCCACTGATCCCCGCACGGGCAAGCACTTTCCCGCCGAAGCTGCCGATCCCGCCGTTGTCGGTGCGATCGCCAGCATCGCGTTTCACATGACGGGCGACGTCCTGCACCCGTCGGACAAAACGCGGGCCGTGGATGCGCTGAGGGCACTCATGCTGTGCGGCTACAAGATCGACCCACCTATGATCCGTGCGCTCGCGATTCAGCGCGGCTGGCTTCCGCGCGCTGCCGACCGACTGTCTGACATCGCCAGGAAGTTCGCTCTCGGCAAAGCGGTTCAGGGAGGAACCAAGATGACCAAGACGAGGGCCAGGGAAATGGTTGAGCGTTTCGAGGAGGCCGATTCTTAGAGCTGGCAGCTTCGCTGCGCAGTGTTATCCCGTCTCTCTACGCATCAGGATAGGCGGACCAAGCCCATTGACCGATCTCGCCGTTGGTTTCGCTTGTGCGGAAGTAATCGGCTGAGTAGCGCTCGAACGTGTCTTCTTTGATCTCGTTTGTTTGCGTCATTCGCAAATAGAAACCAAGCGTGATGATATGGACAGCGATCATCTCTCGTTTCAGCCGTCCTTTCAAACCTCCGATCCCAAACTGCTTGAGATCGTCTCCGAGAAGGTTTATGCCGGTTTGCTGGATCACCTCAGCAAACGACTTCTCAACGACGTTGATCAGCTGTGATGTCTCGTCCAGCGAAGGTGCCCATGCTTTCCATATCGATCGCTCATCTCGCGCTGGGACGATGTGCGCCTGTGGAGTGCAGCAATAGAGCCACCCGCAGGCAAGAACCTTGCTCACCGACTTCGCGAGCACCTCAGCCCACTCTGGGTCGGCTGGATCGAGCTTTCCTCGTTCAACCAGATACTCGGCTAACCCAGGAAGTGACCACTTTGTCAAGCGATGTCGACTGATCGCGAGACGACCGGTCGGGTCTATCTCCCCCTGGACAGCGCGCTTGGCACAACCCTCAACTGCCTCAGCCTCGGGCAGGCGATCGGGCGACACGATATATGTCGCGAGAGCGCGATCGTCGATGTTGCTAAACATCGGCTGCATCTCCACGATTGCCTGAGCGAACGTCATGCCGCGTAGTTTCGCCGAAGTCGAGTTAGCGCGTCAGTTTGCCGCCGGAACATCGCCCAGGACGCGGCGAGCGTCCGCGGCGAATGGCCCATTGCCTGCGGCCATAAACTCAAGCCCCATGCGCCCCATGATCGTGGTGGCTTCCAGCGGCATCGCGTCGACGGCTGCGCGTGTACGCCATCCAAGACGTTCGCCCACGTAGAGACTGAACGTGGCCACCTTTGCGGCGGTGGTGCGCTCAAACCATGCAGGACCATGCGTCTCGCATGTGTCAATGAAGGCATCCATACCTCCCGCAGACGGAACGATCTGCGTTGGACTCCCTCCCGCGACGAGCGTGCCGAGATTCATGTGGTCAACTATAGATGCGGCGGCAGATGCCACTCGATGACGGTGCTGGCCCTACTGTCCGGTCCACTCGTTCGGCGGCGCTCCGGGCTTCCACGCCCGTGTGACGCCGCCGCCTTCCTGGCGGAGTTCCCGGCTGTAGTCGGAGAGCTGGGCGTGGAACGCCAGCTCGTGTCGTGGGTCGTCCGCGGCCTGGTCGATCCAGTCGCGCCAGACGACGAGCGCGGACAGGGTCTCGACGTGGGCTGTGTCGTTCCACCAGCCGTCCTTGAGATGTTCCAGCTCTCTTGGGTAGCGCCCGTGGAGGGCGACGATTGAGCCCCACATCTGGGTGCGCCACTCCGGATCGCCCATGAAGGGTTCGATCCACGGTGCGCGCCGGTCGGGATCGTCGTCATACGTCATCGACGATTCCGGGTTCGGGACGGGATTCTGTCCTGTCCCATCGAGACCGGCGACCTGGTTGCAGACCATTCGGGCCGCCACGCGGGACACGGGTTCTCCGTTGCTCGTCGCCAGTTCCTCCAGCTGGGCCTTGATGGGGTCTGGAAGGGTGATCTTCATGCGGTAGCTCATCGGGCTTATCTCCATCGTTGATTGACGATCGCGTTGTGTGCGCCCCTCGTGGTTAATGACCGTGAGCCCGCAAAAGCGGCCATCGAGTTGGGCCCGCTTATGGGTCCGCTCGGGCCCGTGCATCTAGTCTGTCCGGGCTTCTGCGTGCAGCGACCGGGCCAGGGCTCGGGTCGCCGGCGAGCTACGCGAGGCGAAGCTCTGCGGCTTCGACTCGGCGCTGTAGGAGCTGACCGGCCCCCGTTTGATGGTCCAGCGGTTATGAGAGTGTTGGTGTGGGTTGCTGGTCCTGTTGCCACTTCTCGGCGTATTCGTCGGGCGGGTGCCCGTCGAGCGCTGAGTGTGGCCTGATCGTGTTGTACTCGATTCTCCATTGCTCGGTCAGGATCTGTGCTTCGGTGAGCGTGGTGAACTCCTCGACGTTCCAGTGCTCGTCGCGCATCCGTGAGTTGAACGACTCGACGTACGGGTTCTGCCATGGTGAGCCTGGGTCAATGTAGATCGTGCCTGACGTGTTGAAACGGCACCAGTCTTTCAACGCCTGAGCGATCATCTCCGGCCCGTTGTCCATGCGCAGGAACTCAGGGGCTCCGTGCTCGGCCTGCAGGCGATCGAGGACGGTGAGCACGCCGTCAGCGTCGCAGGAGCGCGCGACATGGGTAGCGAGTGCTTGACGGGTGAACTCGTCGACGACGTTCAGGCTCTTGAGCTGCCGGGCGTCGTTGGTCGCATCGAACTGGAAGTCGATCGCCCACACCTCCCCGGGACGCGCCGCTCGCCGGCGTGCGCCGTCGGGATCGCTGCTGTGGCCTCGGCGGCGCTTGCGCGCCTTCTGGGGCACTCTCAGGCCCTCCTCGCGCCACAGACGCTGCACCCGCTTGCGATTGATCGTGTGGCCTTCACGGCGCAGCTGCACGGCTGCACGGCGGTACCCCCAACGAGCATGATCGCGAGCGATCTGACGCAGCTTCACTCGCAGGTGCTCGTCCTCCGGCCGTGGTGGTGGCGCAGGGAGCCGCTGGGTTGAGCGGTGCTGGCCGACCAGCCGGCACGCCCGTCTCTCTGAATGCCCGAAGCGCGCCATGCACATCGCCACCGCACGACGGCGGCGCTCCGGGCTCAGAAGTTTCCCCGGCTGATCTCCTTCAGCGCCTGGATATCCAGCGCCTGCTCGGCGACGACCTGCTTCAGGCGCCCGTTCTCACGCTCCAGCTCGCGCAGGCGCTTGGCGCCTTCGGCCTTCATCCCGCCGTACTGGTTGCGCCAACGGTGCAGCGTCGGCTCAGACACCTCCAGGTGACGCAGCACCTCGGCGATGTCCTTGCCCTCGCCCAACAGACGATCGGCCTCACGCAGCTTGCGAACGATCTGCTCCGGGGTATGACGACGACGCTTCATTCGAGTCTCCTTCCGCCCAAGATAGGGCGATCAGACTCTCAAAGCACCCGGACCATTCAACGGGGGTCAGGCCAGAGCTGCTCGCGCTGGCAGTTCGTTGGCCCATTTTCCGCGCTGGCGGTCATTAAGGGTGTGGGAAGGACAGATAGATCACTGGCGAGCGAGTCTCGCCCCCGCGTCTTGTGGAGCGCCGCGGCTCGCGATGGTGCGCAGGACGCGGTCCTACGCATCATGCGCCGCCGATATCCGGGCAGGCGCATCGTCGTCCACTGGAATGAGCGTGACGCGGCTCGCCAGGTTCCCGCGTCCGGGCTGGACTTCGATCGACGCGAGGATGCCGCTTAGCAGCTCGGGCAGGATCAACGGGTCGTCGCTGTTGAGCAGGTCTGCGGCGCTGATCCGCTCCCGCACCTGAACCTCCCGAGCGAAGTCCTTGTAGTGGCTCTTTGCTCTCTCCAATGCCTGGATGCGGGTCTCCAGATGTGAGTGGTAGCGGTCGCCGAGGGCTCGCCTGAGTGTGATGTCAGCGGCGAACGCGTCGAGCTCGCTCTCGGCGTCGAGGACGGCCTGCTCCAGTGTGCGCAGCTCGTCTGAGGTCTCCTCGCCGATCTCCACGTCGAGCTGCGAGAGGAGCGTTCGCAGCTGCTCGCGTACGTGGTGCTCCAGGGGCTCGGCGTTGACGAACGCCGCGCGTGGGCACCGTTCGCCCTTGTGGCGGCTCTGCGTGGCTGCGCAGCGATAGGTGCGGATCATCGGACCGCCGCGGCTGCCCACGAGGGGACTGCCGCAGGTCCCGCAGCGAGCGAGGCCCGAGAGGGGGAAGGTCGCGGCAGCTCGCCGGCGGCGTGGCTCACGCTGCGCCGCCTCCCACTCCGAGCGCGAGACGAGCGCTTCGTGAGCCTCGGCGTTGACCGCCGACCCGTTGCGGCTCTCCCCAAGGTATGTCCGGCTGGCGAGCATCCGGCGCACCGTGGCGGTGGTCCAGGTCCGCCCGGGTGCGTTTTCCACGAGGTAGATGCACGCTGCGCTCACGTCCTGGACTGCGGCGGTGCGGTACGCCTCGACCACGTGTGGCGCCTGTTCGCCGTGCGGCTCAAGCGTCCCGTCGTCCCGGCGCCGGTAGCCGTAGGGCGTCGGGCTGATCTTCGCCCCACGCTCGATCGCGTGGCGCTTGGCCGTCTGCCAGCCGGCGACCATGTTGTCGCGCTCGAGCGTGGCGACTGCGAGAAGCACGGTCAGGATGAACGAGCCGAACGGGCCGGTGGGGTCGATGTCTTCCTCGACGAACGCGAGATGTCCGCCGAGGGACTGGATGCGCTTGACGTCCTCGATCGCGCCGGCGACGTTGCGGGCGAAGCGGTTCAGCCGCCAGCAGGCGATGCCTTCGGTCTCACCGCTCTCGATGCGCTGGATAGCCTCGCGCAGGCCGGGGCGGTCCTGGGTCCCACCGGACTCGTCCTCGTCGACGTGCCAGGCCGCGATCTCCACGCCCCGGTACTCTGCCCAGCGCGCGATAGCCTCTTTCTGCACGGTCGGCGAGATGTAGCCGGGTCCCTTGCGGCCCATTCTGCGGCTGACTCGTATGTATCCGTCGAAGCGTTCAGGTTTAGGCATCGTGACTCTCCAGATCAAGGGTAGGCAATGTGGCTCTGAGTACCAACCAGTTCAAAAACGGCAACCACATCGAGGTGGACGGGACGGTCTACAAGATCCTCGAGTTCCAGCATGTCAAGCCCGGGAAGGGTGGGGCGTTCGTGCGGACGAAGCTGCGCAGGGCCGCGGACGGGAACGTGATCGACAAGACGTTCAGGGCCGGGGAGAAGTTCCGGCCGGTCAGGACCGAGACGAGAAAGATGCAGTTCCTGTACGCGGATGGGACGGATGCGCATTTCATGGACACGGAGTCGTTCGAGCAGATCGCGGTCGCGGAGAGCGCGCTGCGGGACGCGTTGCGCTGGATCAAGCCGAGCAGCGAGGTGGACGTGCTGTTCATCGACGAGGAGCCATCTGACGTGCAGCTGCCGAGCGCGGTCGATCTGGAGGTGGCGCAGACCGACCCGGGGCTGCGCGGGGACACGGCCTCAGGCGGCGGGAGCAAGCCGGCGACGCTGGAGACGGGTGCGACGATCATGGTGCCGCTGTTCGTGGACGTGGGCGAGCGGATCAGGGTGGACACGCGCTCGGGCGAGTACGTCTCGCGTGCGTGAGCGCGCCATGGAGCGGGTGTCGATCAGCGTGCCGGACCAGCGCGGGGGCGTCGGCGCGATCGGCGCTTCGAGGCGGGTCTAGTGGGTCTCCCACAAATGTTTGACCCGAAACCCGTCACGAATCTCGCTTCGCAGAGCCAGATCCGCGCAGCCAGGCACGCGAAACGTTCCTGGGAGGTCCACTAGCCGTGCGTCGCGCCGAGCAGCGCAGGGCCGCGGTGGTGGCTGTATACCAGCACGACCTGACGGGAAGGCCGCTCGAGGAGACGCTTGTCGAGGGCGCGTCGCCGATGACGCGCGCGCTCGCGCAGGCGGCGGCCGATCGGGCGGGGGAGCTGGACGCGGTCCTCGACAGGCACGCGCACGGGTGGTCGGTGGAGAGGATCCAGCCGCTGGAGCGGAGCATCATGAGAGTGGCGCTGATCGAGATGCTGCATCCGGATGCCGTTCCCGCGCAGCAGCCGATCCCGCCGGAGGGGGCGATCGAGGAGGCGGTGGAGAGCGCAAAGCTGTTCTGTGGCAGCGACGCGCCCGCGTTCGTGAACGGGGTGCTGGCGGCGGTGTTGCGCGAAGTGCGCGAGAATGCGCCGCAGGGGGCCCCATGAGCGCCGGGCCGCAGGCACGTTGCGGAAGGGGCCCCGTGAACGACAGGCGGGAGACGGTATGAACGAGACCGAGCGAATCGTGGACGAGCGCCTGGACGAGTTGATCTCCAAGCTGGAACGGGCGGCCGAGCAGCTGCGCTCCGGGGAGCTGTCGCCGGACGCGGCCGCGACGCTGGTGGAGGACTGTGCGGGGCTCGCGGGCGAGGCGGCGGCGGAGCTCGAGCGGCGGGCGCTGGCCGATATGGCGGAAGCCTCGACGGTCGCGCCGGGCCAGGACTCGCTGCTGTAGAGGCGCGCTGTGGCGGCCGATATGACGGCGGAGCGGCGTCCGGAGCAGGGGAACTACCCGGAGCACCTGCGGGAGGAAGTCGAGCGGTACCTGGAGGGGATGCGGTTCTCGCGCGAGCCGCTGACGGCGGGGCTGGAGGAGGCGATGCGGTACTCGCTGCTGGCGGGCGGCAAGCGCATCAGGCCGGTGTTGACGCTCGCGACCGCGCGCGCGGTGGGGCTTCGGCAGCGCGAGATGCTGCCGCTGGCGGCGGCGATCGAGCTGATCCACACCTATTCGCTGATCCACGACGACCTGCCGGCGATGGACGACGACGAGCTGCGCAGGGGCATGCCGACGTGCCATGTGAAGTATGGCGAAGACGTCGCGATCCTCGCGGGAGACGGTCTGTATGCGGAGGCGTTCAGGCACCTGCTGACGGAGCAGCGCTCCGAGCCCGAGCGGGTGCTGCTGGCGGCCGCCGAGCTGGCGGGAGCGACGAGCCTGGATGGGATGGTCGGGGGCCAGTACGCGGACGTCAGACCCCGGGAGCCAGAGGGGCCGGCGGAGCTGAGAAGGCTGCACGAGCTGAAGACCGGCCGGCTGATAGGGGCGTCCGTGACCTGCGTGCTCTTGCTGGGTGGAATCGACGGACCTGCGACAATGCTCTTTCGGCGCTTTGCGGACGAGCTGGGTGTGCTGTTTCAGATCGTCGACGACATCCTCGACGTGACCGGCACGGACGCGGCGCTCGGCAAGCCGCGGGGCAGCGACGAGCGGCACGGCAAGCGAACATACGTGAGCGAGTTCGGCATCCAACGAGCAAGAGAGCTGGCGGCGGAGTCGCACCAGACGGCGCGCGCGGCGCTGGTCGAAGCGGCACGGGCGATCGGCGGCTCCGGGCACGCGGCGGTGGAGCTCGAGCAGATAGCTGATTTCATCTACACGCGCACCTCATGAGCCGCAAGCAGCCAAAGAGCGATCCGAGCACCTCAGGCGTCGATGGCGCCGATCGGCCCGAGCAA
Organism: Solirubrobacteraceae bacterium; assembly: GCA_035632775.1. Classification (GTDB taxonomy): domain Bacteria; phylum Actinomycetota; class Thermoleophilia; order Solirubrobacterales; family Solirubrobacteraceae; genus Palsa-744. The sequence continues at coordinate 10,627 of DASQGE010000066.1, forward strand.
GGCTCCCCGGAGAAGCGGCTGCTGGACGCGATCGACGGCCCGGAGGATCTGAAAGGGCTGTCCGAGGCCGATCTGGCGCAGCTCGCGGGAGAGGTACGTGAGCACATCATCGACACGGTCGGGGAGATCGGCGGACACTTCGGCGCGAATCTCGGCACGTGTGAGCTGGCGGTCGCGTTGCACTCGCTGCTGCAGTCGCCGAAAGACAAGATCTTGTGGGACGTAGGACACCAGGCGTACCCGCACAAGATCCTCACGGGCCGGCGCGAGGCGCTGAGCACGATCCGCCAGTACGGCGGCCTGGCTCCGTTCTGCTCGATCGAGGAGTCCGAGCACGACATCATGGGCGCGGGGCACGCGTCGACGTCGATCGGGTATGCGGTCGGGATCAAGGAGGGCATGCGCCACCGAGCCCGGATCGGATCGCGCGAGGCGAGCGCGGCGGATGGCGCGCGCGACGGGAAGCCAGGGCACGCCGAGCGCGCCGACGGCGAGGGGGCTCCCGAGGACGGCAGGGTCGTGGCGGTGATCGGCGACGGCGCGATGACGGGCGGGGTCGCGTTCGAGGCGATCAGCCAGGCGGGGGGTCTGGGTACGCCGATCGTGGTGGTGCTGAACGACAACGGGATGTCGATCGCGCCGAACGTGGGAGCGCTGTCGAGGTACTTCAACCGGGTGCGGCTGAACCCGAAGCTGTGGCATGCGCGCGCGGGCGTGGAGGGCGGCCTGGCGAAGCTGCCGGGGGGGATCGGTGCGGCGTTCGAGCGGCTGGGGCCGCAGCTGAAGGAGTCGATCAAGGCGTTCTGGGCGCCGGGACTGTGGTGGGAGGAGCTCGACTGGGCGTACATGGGGGTGATCGACGGGCATGACGTGCACGCGCTCAGGGAGGCGCTCAGTGAGGCGCTGGCGGCGCAGCGGCCGGTGGTGGTGCACATCGCGACGGTCAAGGGCAAGGGGTTCGCTCCGGCCGAGGAGGGCGGACTGGAGGGGATGGAGAAGTGGCATGCGGCCAAGCCGAAGTCGATCTCCAACGGCGCGCCCGCGCCGAGCGCGCCGGCGGCCGGGAGCACACATGTCGAGCCGCCGCCTCAGTACACGCAGGTGTTCGGAGAGGCGCTCGTGCGGGAGTGCGAACGGGACGAGCGCGTGGTCGGGATCACCGCCGCGATGAATTCGGGGACGGGGCTGAGTATCCTGCAGAAGGCGCTGCCGGAGCGGTACTTCGACGTGGGGATCGCCGAGCAGCAGGCGGTTCTGTTCGCAGCGGGGCTGTCGCTTCAGGGAGTCAAGCCGGTGGCGGCGATCTACTCGACGTTCTTGCAGCGCGCGTACGACCAGATCGTGCACGACGTGTGCCTGCAGCGGCTGAACGTGGTGTTCGCGATGGATCGCGCGGGCTTGGTGGGCGACGACGGGCCGACGCACCATGGGGCGTTCGACATCGCCTATCTGCGCTGTCTGCCGAACATCGTGCTGATGGCCCCGCGGGACGAGGCGATGCTCGTGCACATGCTGCGCACGGCGCTGACATACGACGATGGGCCGATCGCGCTCAGGTATCCGCGCGGGGAAGGCGTCGGCGTGGAGCTGCCGGCCGAGCCGCGCGAGCTGCGGATCGGCACCGGCGAGATCCTCAGGGAGGGCGGTGCGGGCGGCGCGGTGGGCAGGAGGGTCGCGCTGATCGGCTACGGCTCGGGCGTCGGCAAGGCGCTGGAGGCGGCGCTCCAGCTGAGCGCGAGCGAGATCGACGTGACGGTCGCGGACGCGCGCTTCGCCAAGCCGATCGACGCGGGCCTGATGGCGCAGCTGGCGGCCGAGCACGATCTGCTCGTGACGGTCGAGGAGGGCGTGCTTCAGGGCGGGTTCGGCAGCGCGGTGTGGGAGACCCTGAACGAGACCGGCGCGACCCCGCGGATCCTCAGGGTGGGATTGCCCGACCGCTACGTGACGCACGGCAAGCCGGCGCTGTTGCACGACGAGGTCGGGTACACCGGCGCGCGGATCGCCGAGCGCGTGAAGGCGGCGATCCTCTCGCGCGACTCGGCTGCGATCGGAGCGTGAGCTCGCAATAGGCGGGCTCTCGGGTGGGAGACCCGGAAGCTCCTCCTGCCAGCACAGACGCTGTCGAAGCCGGTCACCACAGCCGCCGGCGCGCGGGAGCGCACGGCGCGGAGGCCGGGCGGCGAGTCTGAGCGTCGCCGGGCGGCGAGGGAGGCGGGCACAAAGAGAAGCGACCCGCTGGGGAGGCGGGCCGCTTCGGGGAGGAGGGATGCTGCTGTACTTCGGGTCGTTCACTATCTTGATCGGCCGGAGAGCGTGAATGTGTGATGTTGATCACAGAGGAGCCCTCGAGAGGGCTGCGCGGCGACGGGTGCGCGCGTGAAGAGCGGATACCGTGCGAGCGATGAGCGAGCGTCGTGTGCGTCTTGACACCCTGCTGGCCGAGCGCGGCCTGTTCTCCTCGCGCAGCCGGGCGGCGGTCGCGGTGATGGCGGGGGAGGTGCGCGTCGGGACGGGCGAGCGCCGGGCGCAGAAGCCGAGCGAGCTGGTCGACCCGGCCGAGCGGATCAGCGTGCGCGAGGGGCCCGCGTTCGTCTCGCGGGGCGGGATCAAGCTCGCAAATGCGCTGGCCTCGTGCGGCCTGGAGGTGATCGGCAGGAGGGCACTCGACGTCGGCGCCTCGACGGGCGGGTTCACCGACTGCCTGCTTCAGCGCGGCGCGGCGAGCGTGGTGACGGTGGACGTCGGCTACGGGCTGCTCTCCTTCGGGTTGCGAACCGACCCGCGGGTGAGGGTGCTGGAGCGCACGAACGCGCGCGCGCTGACCCCCGCGATGCTCCCGTACGCGCCGGACCTGGCGACGATCGACGTGTCGTTCATCTCGCTCTCGACGGTTCTGCCCGCCGTGCTCGGGTGCATGGCCGCGACCTACGATCTGCTGGCGATGGTCAAGCCTCAGTTCGAGGTCGGCCGCGCGCGGGTCGGCAAAGGCGGCGTGGTGCGCGACCCCGCGGACCGGCGGGCGGCGCTCGTGAGCGTGGGGGAGGCGGCGCTCGCGCTGGGAGCGAGCGTGCTCGACTATCACTCCTCGGGCCTGCCCGGGCCGAAGGGCAACCGCGAGACGTTCGTCCATCTGGCCGAGCCCGCGCGCGAAGGGGGCGCAGAGGGGATCGAGGCGTTGAGCCGGATGGCTGGGCGGATCGAGCCATGACCGACCGGACGGGCTCGCGCCAGATGACCGTGTTCACCCACAGGCGCCCGTCGGACACGACCGGGGCGCTGCGCGAGCTGATCGAGGCGGCGGCCGCCGCCGGGGTGACGATGCGCCTGGACCCAGAGGAGACGCGCAAGCACCCCATCGCGCCCGGGCCGGGCGTCGCGCTGGACGCGCCGGTGATCGACGAGGTCGAGCTGTGCGTGGTGCTCGGGGGGGACGGCACGATCCTGAGGGCGCTGCAGCGCTATGCGGGCACCAACGTCCCCGTGTTCGCGGTCAACTTCGGCGAGATCGGCTTTCTGGCGACGGTCGAGCCCGAGGACCTGCGCGAGGGCGTCGTGCGAGCGTTCGCAGGCGACTTCGAGCTGCTGCGGCTGCCCGCGATCGTGCTCGACACGCCGGACGGCCGGCTGAAGACCGTCGAGTCTCCGATCGGGCGGCATGCGGGGATCAACGACGTCGCGATCCATCGCAAGGTCGGCGAGCGGGTCGCCGAGGTCGGGTATGCACTGGAGGGCGAGATCGTCGGCAGCGTGCGCTGCGACGGCCTCGTGATCTCCACCCCCGCGGGCTCCACCGGCTACAACCTGGCCAACGGCGGCCCGGTGATGGCGTGGGGCGTGGAGGGGTTCGTGGTGTCGTTCATCGCACCCCACTCGCTGACCGCGCGCGCGCTGGTCGTCGCGCCGGGCGATCGCCTGACGATCCACAACCACTCGCGCGAGCCGCTCGACGTGGCGGTCGACGGGCGCCCGGTGGGCGAGATCCCGGCGGGGGAGTCGATCGACGCGCGGTTCGTCGACGCGGTCGGCACGATCGCGCAGCTCCCGGGCTCCTCGTTCTATCGACGCCTGCGCGAGAAGTTCGGCCGCCTGGCGCGCTGATCCCGCGACGGACGCGCCTGACGGACCGCTCACGCGGGTCGACCCGGTGCGCTGAGAGCGGTTGCTTGGGAGCGGTGGCGCCGCGGCTGTCGGGGAGCCCCGGGCTTGCGGTCTGCCCGGCTCAGGCTCAGGCCGCCTTCTGAGGCGTGTGCTCCGCGTCGTCTTGGAGCGAGGCGATGAACTCGTCGAGTTGGTCGCTCGAGAAGCGGCGCTGGCCGCCGGGCGTGCGGTAGCAGGCGATGTGGCCGGCGTCGGTCCAACGCCGGATGGTTGCCAGCGAGACGCCGATGTAGTCGGCCGCCTCGGAGCTCGTGAACACGAGACGGCGGTCGGGATGGGTGTGGTTGGAACGCATGTTGGCCTCGTCGGTCGGGGTGGACGTGGCCATGTATCGGCGGTCCGCTCGGAAAGTTGAGCGTGCTGCACGTTTGTGGACGTTTTTGCGGGTGAAACTGCGTCGAGCCTGCGGCGCCGCGATCCTGCTGGTGCAAGCAATCCTGCACAAACCTACTCAAGATGGACAATCCGTCTAATCCCGTTACTATCCGGTGCTACCCTTATCAAAGGTAGCGGTAGTCCTGTGTGGATGGAGACCGACAGGGCCGCCTCGCAAAAGGCCCATGGGCCCTGGCGAAGGAGAGCTATCGTGCGTTATCACAAATAACGATTGGAGAGGTCGCACAGACGGCCTGATTTGAGGGCGCCGCGCGATTCCGCGTGGCGTCTTCGCGTTAACGGCTTAGAACCGCTTTCAAAAAGATCGGCACGCCCGGAATGCGTCCCTGGACACGGCGCTGACCGATCCCGGACGATCGCCAGCACGTGCTTCGCCGCCCCGCGTCGCCCAGCTTGGTCCATGGACGCCCCACCGATCGAAGATCGGTCAGCACCGCCTGATGGGAAAGAGGTTCTTAGCCTGGATCCGCCGATGGCGGGTTGAGCATCGGTGTCGGGGGTCGAGCCAGGGGACATCGACGGAGCGCCCGTAGGGTGACCCCTCGGGGCGACGGCGATGGCGCCTGGCGATGCGCCATCCGGTGCCGAGGCGACCGCGAAATCGGTGGATCCAGGCTTAGCCGCATCAACCCGCGGAAAATGCGGCTAGCTCAGGGCGGGCTGGGCGATCTTGCGCGCGCGGCGCTCGAACGCGAGCTCGGCCTCGAAGTCGGCGTCGTCGCCGTGCGCGAACGTGATCGGGCCTTCGCGCTCGAGCATCGCGATGAAGCTCTCGACCAGCTCGGCGTCGAGCTGGCGGCCCGCCACCCGGCGCAGCTCGGCCATCGCGTCCTGTGGGGTCATCGGCGATCGGTACGTTTCGCGCGCCGTCAGCGTGTCGTAGGTCGAGCAGACCGCGATGATGCGCGAGGCGAGCGGTATCTCGCTGCCGATCAGCCCGGCCGGGTAGCCGCCGCCGTCGACCCGCTCGTGGTGGTAGAGGATCGCGTCCGCGACCGGACCGTATCCGTCGAGCCGCCCGACGAGGGTCGCCCCGTCCTGCGGATGGCGGCGGATCACCGCCCAGTCCTCGTCGGAGAGCACCTCGGCTTTGAGGATCCTGTCGGGCAGTGCGAACTTGCCGATGTCGTGCAGCAGGCCGGCGGTGTGGACGAGGTCCTGGTCGGCCTCCGAGCACCCGGTCTCCTGCGCCAGCGCACGCGCGTAGCGGGCGACCGCGGCCGCGTGGCGCGCGGTCATGCGGTCGCGCAGCGCGAGCGTCTCGACGAGCGTCGTCAGCACGCCGAGCTGCAGCGAGGCCAGGTGCACGGAGCGCGCTTCCAGCTGGTCGGCGCGGTCCTCGGAGCGAAGCAGCGCGATCATCAGGTACTGGAAGATCACGATCACCAGCACCGATCCGAACAGCACCGGCAGGCCGAGGTTCGTGTAGGCGACGGCCAGCACCGCCGTGAGCGCGCCCGCCGAGACGTGGCCGGGCAGCATCGGCACGAACACTTCGCGCACCTGTCCGATCAGCCTGCGGTTCTCCACGATCCGGTTGTCCAGCGCGATCCCGCCGAAGTTGAGCGCGAGCGCGACGAAGAACACCGCGAACACGACCAGCCCGAACGTGACGCTCTGGGCGAGCTGGTTGGCGGGATCGTGCACGTCTCCGATCAGAACCTGTGCGAGCAAGCCTCCGACCAGCGGGAAGACCGCGAACGTGGCGAGGTTGTTCAGCCACGCCGACAGCGGCAGCTGACGGCCGACCGAGATGAAGATCGCCGCCGCAAGGGCCACGGCCACGGCCGGAGCCGGCCCGAGCAGGCTCATCGCCAGCACCTGGGCGACGAACCCGGCCGAGAGGTGCTGGCCGCGGATCGTGAACACGAGACGCTGTCCGCCCAGCGACAGCGCCAGCAGCAGCCCGACGAGCAGCAGCGGCTGCCATTCCTGCGCGTTCGACAGCCACGCGGCCGCGCCGAGCGCGCCGGCGAGCAGCAGCGCCTCGGCGGCGCAGAAGACACGGATGGTCAGCTTCGGCGTGGTCATGTCGTTTCGCTGTTGTCGTACTTAACGGCCAGTTTGGCGTGGTCCTTAAGGTGCGCTGTGCGCACTGGACGGCGGATTTCGCGTGGTCCCCAACGTGGGCGTGGTCCCTAACGCGCGCTCTGGGCGCCCGATGGTGGCTTCGCGCCGGCCAGCCCGACATCCGTGGCGGCGGAGGCTTCGGGTCGGATCGCGGGCCCGCGGGTGGAGGGATCGCTCACGGGCGCCGCCGCGGGGCGCTCGGGCGCCCTCCATCCGTCCGCGCCCACCGGGTTTCCGCGGGCATCCGCGGGCGCTCCCGGCGTGCCCGCGACGGCGCCAAGCCGCAGGCGCACGAACGCGAGGGTGCTGACCGTCGCGCCCAGCCCGGCGACGAGGAACGCGCTCCGGGGCGAGCTGAGCGCGGCGATCGCGCCGCCGAGCGCGAAGCCGATCCCGGGGCAGATCGCGCCGAGCGATTCGACCGCGCCCATCAGCCGTCCCTGCAGGCGCTGCGGCGTGAGGCGCTGCACCGCGCTGATCAGCGCCGCCCACTGCACGCCGTTGCCGACCCCGCCGATCAGCCCCGCGGCGCACGCGAGGCCCAAGGTGGGCGCCACCGCCCAGCCCAGATAGGCGATCCCGACGGCGAGCGTGGAGGCGCTCAGCAGGACTCCGAGCGAGCGCTTGATCGAGCGCGCGAACACGATGCTGCCGATCGCCACGCCCAGGCCCCATACCCCCAGCAGGATGCCGTAGCCGCTGTCGCCCGCGTGCAGCGACGCCTTGGCATAGGCGACCTCGAGCGGGGGCGAGAACTCGAAGAACACGAGCGCGATCGCCTGGGCGAGCAGCAGCCCGCGCAGCGTGGGCGCTTCGGTGATGTATTGCCACGCGACGCGCACCCGCGCGCGCACGGACGAGGTCTCGGCGTCCTCGACGTGAGGCCTCACGT
>DASQGE010000067.1:0-6736 GCA_035632775.1 Solirubrobacteraceae bacterium
CAACGAACTTCCCTTCCGAATCGAAACGCTCGACACGACTGTTCACACGATCAAGAACATACACATCACCGCCGGCTTCATTGACCGCCACCGCCACCGATCCCGAGAACTGCCCATCACCAGAACCCAAAGCCCCGAAAGAACCATCCGGGACATGACCACGCACCGACAACGCAAACACCGGCACGCACACACAGGCGCAAGCGACGAGCAGCACACACAGCACAAACGCCAGACGCAGCATGCGAATGCCCGACGGGGAAAAGGTGTCATGTCGGTCGTGTGGTCTCATCGCTGGCGTGGTGGGTGGCGCGCGTGTGGGGCCGCACATGTGTGCAACCCCACACACACCTGTGTTCTCCAGAGGTAAAGCTAGGCTTTCAACACCAGTTCTTCGCCTTTGCCCTTCACCTTACCCGACTCCCCCGATTCGTACGGCCCGTTCCATTCTTCTTCTTCGGGCCAGCTCGCTTTTTCGGTTCCCAGGTTGTATTCGCCCGGGAAACCTTCGAGCGTCCTACGTGCCTGTATACCCGCGGCCTGTTCGAAATTGAGCGTCGCTTCGGTGGTGTAAACATTCTGTTTGGAGACGACTTCCCCGATCACACCCCCGGAGGTCCGGAGCGCAATTTCGGCGCAATGCAGCCCAGTGGTCGCATACGTCCCTTCCGGGGAAAGCAGCACACCCACCTGATGCAACGACGCGTTGATATAACCGATTTCGCCCTTCAACGGATTCGTCTTGATTTCCCCAAGCGTCACCCCCGTCTCACACTGATGGTGAAGCAGTTCGCAACCCGTGAACGTCGCGACCACATTGCCAGCCGATTTCGGGCCCGTGAACTCACCCGTGTCTTTGACCGTCGCGCAGCTCAGACCACCGACACCGGCGATTACAAGGTTCGCGCCACCATGTTTGTAGCCTTCGCCTGTGAATACCTTTGCTTTGCCTTTTTTAGCCGCGAGATTCCATTCCTGGAACGGCCCATACTTATTGACAAGACCTTCTTCTTTCTGTTTCGTGGTAGCCGCGATACTGCAATGCTTATCGGTATATTCACCCACATACTTTTTGATTGTGCCTACTTTGATCGTCGCGGCTTTCGCGCATTCCCACAACGCGGGTTCCGTCCCCGCCGACGCACTCGCCGAAACAACCGCGCCAAACGCAAACACCACGATCAGACACAAACCTACGACTCTGAGACGTCTCATGTATTCCACTGCTCCTCTACTCGGGAAACCTGCTGATTTACCAGCCATACTGCCCGGTGGAGACCCGCTGCCCGGACCCCAGGTCCGGACAGCGGCCCATGGTCTTACGGCGTCGCTTTGATCTCGATCGCCCTTTCCGTCGTGTAGTTGAACGGCGCGTTCAACGCGACCGGTTCCCAGTTGCTCTTGACGAACGCCTGCAGCACATACGGGCTGTGCTGACTTTCGAACTGTTTCACCGCCTGAACACCAGGCGAAGGCGAACTGTACGTTTCCGTATAGCTCGTCGTCATCTGGTTGACCGGCGCCAGATTCGCGATGATCGTGTTGCCACCCCGCCTGTTGCCGCCGATCCAGAAGGTGCCTGTCGCCTGGGCTTCACATTCGATCGGTTCGAAGAAACGTTCGTTGTTTCTCGACGTCCACGCCACGCCCACGACCGGACTCGTGTGCTTGCCTTCGATATAGCCCAGCTTCCCCACCCAGCCCGGCACGGGAAGTTCTGTTGGTAGTTCTTCCACGCCATTTTTTCCTTCGTAGAACCACTGGTAGAAGTCGTTGATCTCGCCTTCGCGAAGGGCCGAGAACGGGGTGTAGCATTCTTCCCCTTCCGACACACATCCTTCGAAGTCCCAGTACGCCGTCTTCGCCCCGCTAACCGTGAACCTGGTATAGCTATTGCTACCCAGGCGCGGGCATACGATCTTCTTGCCGGCCTGGGTTTCATACGTGGCCGTGCCCGCGCCGCCGAGCGTCGCTTTCTCGCCTCCGATGCCTTCGAGGTACAGTTCATAGCCGCCCTGGTATAGACCTTTCACCTTCGGCGACTTTTCGGTGCACGCGGCATCCGTGTAGAGGCCGCCCGGATGGCCTTCCAGCGACAGACATTTGCCCGTAGATGGCAGCGGCGTCCATTCAAAGCCGCCGTAGTAGACGTATTCATTTTCGCCCACTTTTTTGCGACTGGCTCTTTCGGTGCAGCCGGCATTCTTGTACTTGCCGCCGGTGTTCCCCGCGGTCGCTTCACATTTGCCGATTTCCGGCAGGCTGGCCTGAGCCCCGCTCGCGCCGAACGCGACCAGGACAAACATCGCTGTGAGGCAGAGCCCCAGCATCCTTACATGTCTCACTTGTCCACTGCTCCTTTGTCCTCTCGGGTCATGGTCGAACGACGCCCGGGCTCTCCCCCGAGAGCTCCGGCGCCGGTCGCTTGCGACAGCGCGCCCGACCGGGACCAACGGCCCCCACACGAACGCGCACTCCTCACCCACACGAGCGCCACCGGCCCCCGCACAGATGCACGCTTCTCGGTCATGCGGCCTCCCTCGCCTTGCGACTCGCCGTCACCACGGGCGCCGCGTCGAGGCCGAGGCCGTAGCCGCTCAGCTCGGCGACGCGCCGGCCGTCGGGCGTGAGCAGCCAGGCGTTCGGTTCGCCGTATGCCTGACCGAGGCCGACGTTCTCGACCAGCCCCCGCCGCTCCAGCCGACCCAGCAGCCTCGAGGCCTGCCCCTCGTCGGCGAGCCCGGCCGCCTGCGCCACCTCACGATTGCTCGACTGCGGCGCCGAGGCGATCGCCCGCAGCACCAGCGTCGTGCGATACGTCGCGCGGATCGGACGCTCGGCGCGCTCGACCGCCCGCCACGGCGCCTCGCCCGTGGGCGCCGGCCTGCCCGAAAGCTCCGCGCCCGCGACAACCTGGCCGAGATACGGCGCGACGACGAACGACATCAGCGACGGCGCCAGCTCCACCAGCGGCCCGCCGTTCCCGTCGAGCACGCGCGCATGGATGACCGCGAAGACGCCGCCGACGACCAGCTCGGCCGTCAGCGCCGGCGAGGGTGTGAGCTCCCCGTCCGCCGGCTTCACACCCGCGAGCCCTGTATCCACGAGCTCCCCGCCCGCCTCCACGCGCCCCTCGCTCAACAGCGCGGCAAGCACGCCGAACATGCGCTGCCTGCGCTCCAGCGCGGCCGCTCCCGCCAGGGGCGCCTGCACGATCAGCAGACGGCCCCACCGCGGCTCGTCGTCGAGAAAGCCGAGCAGCGCGACGAGACCGGCGCGCACCCGATCGAGCCAGCGCTCCTTGCGCCGGGCGGCCTCGAGCACCGCCTCCGAGAGCCGGGCGACACCCTCGTCGAACGCCGCCTGCAAGCACTCCTCCTCGCTCTGAAAGACCTCGTGGAACGCGCTCGCGGGCACGCCCGCGCGAGCGACCACCGAATACGCCAGACGGTGGCTACTGCCTCATCGCCGGCCTAGCGCCGGCGGCGGGAGGCACGCGGGCGCCGCGCCGGGCCTTCCCCGGAAATCCGCTTGCCTGAGCGCCTGACGGGGTATCCGCGCACGCTCGGATCGAGCGCCGGCGGGATCTCGCGCCGGCGATGGCTTGACAGCACCTTGACAAAATCGGCGGGGTGTGTTCTAGTTTGTCCCACGAAATTGCAGGGAGGTTTCGGGGAAGACGCGGGTAGCAGGAGAGGGACTATGGAGGGAGGCGAGGAGGTCACCATGGACGGGAAGACGCGGATCGAGCGCACCGCAGGCGCCTCGGCCGGTCCCTTTCAGGATGCCGACACCCTGCGCGCCAGGCTGATCGCGGCGACCGTCGAGGTCGTCGCCGAGGCCGGTGTGGACAGTCTGGCGTAGACGCGGCACACCCGAAGATCCCCGTGGACACGGGGCTTTTTGACCCCCTCCCCGCGTGCGTCCCACACCAGGCCCGCAGGCGGCGGCCACCGCCTGCGAGAATCGTCTCGTGCCGGCGATCGAGACTGAGCGGCTGACGAAGTTCTACGGCAGCCATCGGGGCGTCGAGGAGATCACGATCGCGGTCGAGCGGGGCGAGGTCTTCGGCTTCCTCGGCCCCAACGGCGCGGGCAAGACGACGACGATCCGCACCCTCCTGGACCTCCTGCACCCGACCCGCGGCAGCGCCCGCGTCTTCGGCCTCGACAGCCGCCGCGACAGCGTCGCGATCCGCGCGCGGCTCGGCAACCTGCCCGGCGACTTCGGCTATGGGAAGCTCGCCACCGGGCGCGAGGCGATCTCGCTGCTGGCGCGGCTGCGCGGCGTCGCGGGGCTCGGTGGCGCCGCGGCTCTCGCCGAGCGCTTCCGGGCCGACCTCGAGCGGCCGATGGGACAGCTCTCGCGCGGCAACCGGCAGAAGATCGGTCTGATCCTGGCGCTCTTCCACCGACCCGACCTGCTCGTCCTCGACGAGCCCACGAGCGGGCTCGACCCGCTCATGCAGGAGGAGTTCCTGGCGCTGGTGCGCGAGGAACGCGAGCGCGGCTGCGCGGTCTTCCTCTCCTCGCACGAGCTCGACGAGGTCGAGCGGGTGTGCGACCGGGTGGGGATCATCCGCGAGGGAAGGGTGGTCGCCGTGGAGCGCGTGTCCGACCTGCTCGACAAGACGCCGCGCCGGGTCTCGGTCGAGTTCGCCGAGCCGGTCGACCTGGCGGGGCTGCGCGAGCTCCCGGGCGTGAGCGACCTGGAGGCCGGCGATGGGCGCGTCAGCTTCAAGGTCGCGGGGAACATCGACCCGGTGCTCAAGGCGATCGCCCGCCACACCGTCCTCGACCTCGAGTTCGCGCGACCGACGCTGGAGGAGGTCTTCCTCACCTATTACGAGGGCGAAACGGGTTGACGGCGCTGATCGCCGCGCAGCTGCGGGAACGACGCCGATCGCTGCTCTCCTGGGGCCTGCCGCTCGGCCTGTGGTCGGCCTTCATAGTCGCCATCTTCCCCTCGATCGAAGCCGCGCTCGCCAAGGCGGTCCGCAACTACCCGGCGGCGCTGAAGGAGGCCTTCGGGGTCGGCGAACTGTCGACGGTCGAGCAGTACCTGCACGCGGAGATGCTGAGCCTGATCGTGCCGCTTGCGGTCGGCTACCTCGCGGTGCGCTCGGTCGCCAGCGGCCTCTCCGGCGCCGCGGAAAGCGGACGGCTCGACGTGCTGCTCTCCGCGCCGGTGTCCCGCCGGCGCCTCGTGACGGCCGGCTTCTGCGCCACGGCGATCGAGCTGGCGGCCGTCCTCGCCATCGCCCTGGCCCTCACCTCGATCGGCAGCCTGCTGTCGGGCGCGGGCCTGTCGTTCTCCTCCGCGCTCGCCGGCTTTGCCAACGTCTGGCCGCTGGCCCTGCTGTTCGGGAGCCTGGGGATCGTCGTCACCGGCTTCTCGCTGCGCACCAGCATCGTCACCGGGTCGGTGGCGGGCGCGCTGGTGGGGATGTACGTGGTCGATCTGGCCGGCCGGCTCGATCCGAGCCTCGACGCGATCCGCTACGTCTCGGTGTTCCGCTACTACGGCAAGGCGATCGAGGACGGCATCGATCCACTCTCCTTCCTAGGAGTAACCGTCGCGGCCGTAGCGCTCGCCGCGCTCGGCGCGACCCTGTTCGAACGGCGCGACCTCTTTACCTAGCCGACCCACACGCGCCGGTTCCAGCCCCGGATCGCCTCCTCAATTTCGCCGCTTACCCCCATAGCCGGTCGCAGACCGGCCACCAACAGCATAAGAACCCAGATTCAGCCACCCGAAACGCCGGCAAGCCACAAGGCGCATGACGCCACACGAAGCGGTTGCGCAGCTATACGAAGCACCCACCCCTGTCATGCCACCCCCTCGACGCCCGGCCTCCCCTCGACGCCCGGCCTCCCTCGACGCCCGGCCTCCCTTCGGCGTCCGGCCTCCCGGCGGCGCCAGGCCCGCCTACGGCTTCTTGCCGTGGCCGGCCTTGGTGGCCTTATGCGAGGCCTTCTTCGCGGCGTAGCGTTTACGAGCCTGTTTTTCGCAGACGGCTCGTTTGGCGCGGGAGCGCTTGTACTTGTGGCGGCACGCGGCGAGCGCTTTGTTGAGCTGTTGCGCGCGGGTGAGCTTTTTAGTTTTGGAGCCCGCGACGCCCTGGCAGCCCTGGACGCTGATCTTGGTGTTCTGTTCGATCACGGCGCCGTTCTGGCCGGTGATGACGGTCGGCATCTGAAGGGTGGTGTTGCACAGGCTGTATTTCGCGCTCGCCGGGAGGTTCGTGGTCAGCGCGGAGTGGGGACCCTCGGGCAGCACCGTTTCAAACGAGGAGACGGGCGCGTCGGGCACCGCGTCGAAGGTGGAGCTGGTGATGCCTTTCTTGATGTTCGTCTGTCCGTCCAGGATGAGGGTGATCCCTTCGCCTTGGAGCACGAACTCCAGGTCCGGGAACGCCGCGCCACCGTGGGAGACCAGATACGCGGGGCCCGTGACGGGGCTCTTCAGCACGGGGGTGTGCACGATCGCGGTGCCGACGACCGACCCTTCCGGACAGCCGGCGGGGTTCGCCTCGAACACGCTGTCGACGCACGCTTTCTGGATCGTCGTCAGGCGGGAGGGCAGCGCGATCGGGAGGGTGACGGTGGTTTTGGCGATGTTCGCCTGTCCCGGTGTGGAGGTGACCTTGACGGTCAGGCTCGCGCCGTTGGCTTTGCTCGTCTGCCCCTGCGTGGAGGCGGTGAACGTCGGGTTGAACGGCAGGGTCGCGCAGTTT
>DASQGE010000068.1:0-7323 GCA_035632775.1 Solirubrobacteraceae bacterium
GACCTGCACGCTCCGGACTCCGGTGACAAGGACCGCAGTCGCGACGCCGAGACACGCCAACCCGCCCGCCAGCATGCCCCCCCTCCATGGGCTGAAGATCGACGTTCTCCAAGAGCGGGCGTGTGGCGTACGCGCCCAGACGTCCCGTATTGGCATCAGCACGCCGACGCAGGCTGCGAGCATGCCGGCGGCAACAGCGATGGCCACGTTCTGCCAAGCCACGATCTGCGCCGATCCAATCGGAAAGCCAAACGAGAGATACCCCGGACTCGATCCAAACACCAGGGTTGAAAGAACCTTTCCCAGTATCAAACCCAACAGCGAGGCAACGCCTCCTAGCACGAACGCATCGAACAACAGTGCCTTAACCGCTCCCCAGCGAGTCGCGCCATCGCGGCGCAGATCTCTGACCAGCCCTCGTCGCAGGTGCGTCGTGAGCAGCATCGAGCAGTACGCGAACATGAAGCCCACCAGTGCGCAGATCGTCGAGAACAGGATCGTCGTCTGGTTGATTGGGCCAGCCGCCTGACCGAAGAGCGTGGCGTCGAAGTCCGCCGGCTCGACATTCAGGTGCCCCGCGGCCAGTCGCACTAGCCCAGCGTGCACCTCGCGGTCGTCTCCAGGTCGCGTCTGGACCAAGAGTCGCGTGATCCGGCCTTGCATTTCAGCCAGCTTCTGAGCGTAGGCCAGTGGCGCAAGCGCGATCGGGTTGTCGACCAGCGGCCCGATGTTTCGTGCCGTCAGTTCGGCGCCAACGAGGGCCGACACAACTCGTGCGCCGATCTGCAGCTTGACGACTTCCAGAGGTCCCACGCCGAGCTCGTTCGCGATTGGCGCCGGTAGTGCAAGCACGCGCTTATGTATGAGTTGCGCGGCGGTAAAGTGTCGCAGGAGCCGTCCGGCCAGATGCACAGAGCGCGGGTCGGTGGCGATCAGATCGACCGGCCTGCTTCCGTCCGGACCGATCACGCTCACCTCCTGCTCGAGCACGGGCACCGCCGCGCGCACGCCGGGCAGCCGCTGCACCTCCCCCACCAGAGCTTCGCTGAAGCCCTGCGAGCTGCGGGCCTTGAGCTGGTACTTCGACTGACCCACTACGCCATTGGCGAGCTGGCCCACGGACGCGTCGAGGCTCGTGCTCGCAACCTGCGAGGCGAACAGCAGCGCCACGCCGACGGCGATGCCGAGCACCGCGAAGAGCTCCTGCACCAGCACCACGCGCGCTTTCAGGCGCACCACGTAGAGGTGGGCGATGTTCGAAAGGCGCATCGCCTATAAGGCGGCCTCGGACGCCAAGCGCGGAGCGAAGAAGCGGTCGGGCTCATACTCGACGACGCGCCCGTCGCGCAGCGCGTGGACGCGGTCGGCGAAGGCGGTCGCCAGCGGGTCGTGGGTGGCGAGCAGCACGGCGGCGCCCCGCTCGCGGCAGACCTCGGCGAGCAGCCCCAGGACCTCGCGGCTGCGCTGGGTGTCGAGGGCGCCGGTGGGCTCGTCGGCGAGGACGAGCTTCGGCTCGGTCGAGAGGGCGCGGGCGATCATCACGCGCTGGCGCTCGCCCATCGAGAGCTGGTCGGCGCGATGGAGCAGGCGATCGCCGAGCCCGAGGCGCACGAGCAGCGGCTGCACGCGCAGCTCGGCCCGGCGCGCGTGTTCGAGCAGCCACAGCTTCATCGCGGCGTTCTGCACGACGTTACCGCCGGGGAGCAGGTCGGAGGCCTGGTCGACGTAGCCCAGCTCGCGCAGCCGGTAGCGCGCGCGCTCGGCGTCGGTCAGGGCGGAAACGTCGCGGCCGTCCACGAGCACGGTGCCGCTGTCGGGCGAGAGCAGCGCGGCGATCAGCATCAAGAGCGTCGTCTTGCCGGAGCCGCTCGGCCCATACAGAGCGAGGAGCTCGCCGGCGGCGACCGACAGCGACACCCCGTCCACGGCGCGCACCGGCTCGGCGTCGTCGCCGACGCGGTAGTGCTTGACGAGGTCGCGCAGCTCGAGCATCAGGACGACGCGCGCCGCGGACGCGCGCCGGGGAAGTCGATCACGTTCCCGAACGCGGGCCGCGGCGCCGGGGACGACACGAGCAGCTCGCCGTGGCCGAGCGAGGCGACCCGCTTGGCACAGAGCGTCAGGCCCGCGTCGCCCGCGCAGATCAGCACCGCGATTCCCCGTTCCGCGGCGAGCGCGCCCAGCAGCCTGGCGAGCTCGTCGGTCTCGCCGATGCCGAGCGTCGCGGCGAGGTCGTCGACGAGCAGCAGCCGCGGCTCGCGCGCGATCCCGTGCGCGAGCGCGACCAGCGCGATCTCCCAGTCGGCCAGCTCGCTCCAGCGCTGGCGGGCGCACTCGGACATCCCCACGCGGGCGAGCGCCTGTTTGGCGCGCACATAGGCGCCGCGCCGGCCGTGGACGTCGAGCAGCGGCAGGGCGACGCCGGTCAGCACCGGCACGTCGAGCTGCGGGGCGGCGCGCTCGACCAGCGCGATCTCCTCTCGCAGCAGTCGCGAGCGCCGCCGATCGGAGAGGCGCCACAGGCTCCGCCCGGCGAACAGCGCCTCGCCCCTGTCCGGTCGCTGCATTCCCGCCGCGACGCGCAGCAGCGAGGTCTTGCCCTGGGCGCGCTGCGCGAGCACGGTCACGACCTCGCCCGGCTCGAGCTCGAGCGAGACGTCCGCCAGCACCCGCACGACGTGCCGGCGCCCACGCGGATAGCTCAGCGACACCCCCCGCAGCGAGAGGACGGCGTCCATCACCGCGCGGGCGGCCGCGGGGGCCCGGAGCCCGGCGCGCCCCGCCAGCGCGGGGCTTCCTTCTCCAGGAACAGCCGCATGCCCTGGAGCCACTTGATCCTCGCGTCCCACCACGCGACCTCCCCGCTCCTCGCCAGCAGCCGCATCAGCCGCGTCCACCTATCCGTCACAGGGGCCTGCGCTTCGAGGCGCATCTCCCGGTTGAGCTCCTGCAGTCGCTGCGCGCAGGCGAGCTCGCCCTCGCGGACGATCTCGATCATCCGCGGCAGATCCCGCGGTCCGCAGAACGCGATCTTCGCGTTCAGCTCCTCGCGCACGGACGGAGTCTGCGTCGAGGTCCTCAGCCAGCGCTTGAAGTGCTCGACGCCCGCCGGGGTCGCCTCGTAGACGGTCTTCTTGCGCCCGCCGACCGCGTGCAGGCCCGTATCGTCCTGGTCGTCCGCGGGACGGACCAGCTCGCGCTGCAACAGGCGCCGCACCGCGCTGGCCGCGGTGCCGCGGGCGAACTGGGCCGAGCCGAGGCGCTCCGCCAGAAGCTTGTCGAGCTGGTAGCACGTGCCCGGCTGCTCGACCAGCAGGCCGAGCACGACCTCGCCCGCCGACATCGTGGATTGCTGCGTGTTTGGCGCCATTCCGGAATCGTATTGGAATCGTCGGTTCGAGGCAGAACGATTTCGATGGGTGGTCAACTGCAAGACACGGCGTCCCGCGCGTCGCAACCCACCCGGCGGGCCCCGAACGGTCGGAGACAGAGCCGGCGAAACGGCTCCGCGACGGAGTCAGGACGCGGGGAAGTCGACGACGTTCGGACGGTCGTCCGCGGACAAGCGCGGCGGCACGAGCAGCTCGCCGCCCGCGAGCGTGGCGACCCGCTCGGACCACACCGTCGCGCCGGCGTCGCCGACGCTCATCAGCACGGCGATCCCGCGCTCCTCGGCGAGCGTGCACAGCAGCCTGGTGATCTCCTCGGTGTCGCCGAGGCCGAGCGTCCCGGTCAGGTCGTCCACGAGCAGCAGCCGCGGCTCGCGCGCGATCGCCTGGGCGATGGCGACGAGCGCCCGCTCCCGGTCGGGAAGCTCGCTCCAGCGCCGCCGCGCGCACTCCCCCGCGCCGACCGTCGCGAGCGCCCGCGCGGCGCGGTCGTGGGCCTCGCGTCGGCCGTGGAGATCGAGCAGCGGCAGGGTGATGTTCGCCAGCACGGGCGCGTCGAGATCGGGCTCGACGTGGCCGACGAGCGCCGTCCGCGCGCCGAGCAGGCGTGCGCGCCGGCGAGCGGTCATCCGCCACACGTCGTGACCGTCGGAGAGCACCGTGCCGCGGTCGGGGCGCTCCATCCCGCCCGCGACCCGCAGCAGCGAGGTCTTGCCCTGGGCGCGCTGCGCGAGCACGGCCACGACCTCGCCCGGCTCGAGCTCGAGCGAGACGCCCGCCAGCACCCGCACCACGTGCCTGCGCCCACGCGGAAAGCTCAGCCAAACGTCCCGCAACGTCAGCAGCGCCCCCATCGCGGACACCGTAGCGGACGCCACCCGGCGGCCGCTACGGCGAACCTCGATCAGGAGGCCACCGCGAAGCGCTCCCAACGCCCCGCGAAGCGCGCGGGCACGAGCGCTCTCACCCTGACCCCCTCGGGCGTGTCCAGGCGCGCGATCTCGCCCGCCACCTCGTGCAGCTCCGCCAGCGAGCCGCCGTTCGCGTACGGCACCAGCAGCTCCAGCGACCTCAGCGTATGCGCCAGCTCGCGCTCGATCCGCTCGCCGAGCTCCCGCAGGCCATATCCGACGACACCCTTCGGGTGCGGCGCCCCGCCGCTGACGAGCACCGCGTCGGGATGGCGCGTGCGCAGGTCCTCGCGCGCCTGGACCTCCAGCAGGTCGACCTTGTTCAGGACGAGCACCCGCGGCTGCGAGTCGGGCACGTCGATCTCCCGCAGCGTCTCGTCGACCGAGCGCCGCATCGCCAGCATCTGCGCCTCCGGCACGCTCGCGTCGATCACGTGCGCGAGCAGATCCGCGCGCCTGGTCTCCTGCAGCGTCGCGCCGAACGCGTCCACGAGCTGGTGCGGCAGCTTGCGGATGAAGCCGACCGTGTCGCTCACCAGACGCCGCCTGCCGTTCAGCCTGACCGTGCGCACGGTCGGGTCGAGCGTGTGGAACAACCTGTCCCGCACCCCCACCGACGCGCGCTCGCCCGCGCCATATGCCGAGGTCAGCGCGTTCAGCAGCGTCGACTTGCCGGCGTTGGTGTATCCCACCAGCGCGATCGTCGGCGTCGCCGCGCGCTCGCGCTCCGCCCGCATCACCGCGCGCGTGCCCTGCACGTGCTCGAGCCTTCTGCGCAGCGTCGCTATCCGGTCGCGCGCCAGGCGCCGGTCGGTCTCGATCTGGCTCTCCCCCGGTCCCCTCGTGCCGATCCCGCCGCCGAGCCGCTCAAGATGGCTCCACAGCCCTCGCATCCGCGCGAGGTTGTACTCCAGCTGCGCCAGCTCCACCTGCAGCTTGCCCTCGGCGCTGGCCGCATGGTCGGCGAAGATGTCGAGGATGATCGCCGTCCTGTCCACCACCGGCAGCTCCAGCGCCTCTTCGAGGTTGCGCTCCTGGCGCGGGCTCAGCTCGTCGTCGCAGGCGATCACGTTCGCGTCGCACTCCCGCGCCGCCTGCATCGCCTCGCGCACCTTGCCCGGCCCGAGATAAGTGTTCGGGTGCGGCGCCTCGCGGCGCTGGACCAGCTCGCCCACGACCGCCACGCCCGCGGTGCGCAACAGCTCGCCCAGCTCGGCCAAATCGCCGCCCTCGGACGACGCGGCGATGCAAAGCGCGCGCTGGCGCGCGCGCTGGGATGACTGCGAGCCCTCGCGGCCTCTGTTCATTCACGTTCGATTCTAGAAGCTCGCCTGACGCCGGCGGCTGCGGGCGAACATTCGGCGAGCGGTCGTCCGGGGCCGGCTGTCGTCAAGCTACGCAACCGCTTCGGGTTGCGACACGCGCGTCGTGGCTTGCCGGCCATTGCGTGTGGTTGCCTTCAGCGCGACTTCCAGGGGCCGGGCGAACACCGGGTGGCCGGCGCCCGCTTCCTGACGCCGGCGGCTGCCGTAACCGGCGCCGGCTGCAAACCGACGGAGGGACCTGCTCACGGGTTTCCCCAAGATGTTCCTACCCTCCCAGCCTCCCGAGCCTCTGCACCGCCTCCAGCAGCCTGTCGTCGGGGGTCGTCAGGGAGATCCTGAACCAGCCCTCGCCCGCGGGGCCGTAGATCGCTCCCGGAGAGAGCACCACGGCGGCCTCCTCGAGGACGTGCTCGCAGTACGCCGCCGAGCCGTCGAAGCCCTCGGGCACCGGCGCCCACACGTAGATCGTGCTGCGCGGCGGCTTCACGTCCACGCCCATCTCCCTCAGCGCGTCGCACACCAGGTCGCGCCGGCGCACGTACAGCTCGCTCATCGCCGCCACCTCCACGTCCGTGTCGGGCGACAGCGCCGCGACGCCCGCCAGCTGCACCGCCTCGAACATGCCCGAGTCGATGTTCGTCTTCAGCCGCCAGTACGCCTCCAGGGCGTCCGCGTTTCCGACCACCACCGCGCAGCGCCAGCCGGTCATGTTGTAGCCCTTCGACAGCGAAAACACCTCGATCCCCACGTCCTTCGCGCCGGGCGTCCGAAGGAACGAGGGCGCGCGATAGCCGTCATAGGAGATCTCCGAGTACGAGTTGTCGTGCACCACCAAAATCTCGTACGCGCGCGCGAACTCGACCACGCGCTCGAAGAAGCCCTCCGGCACGACCGCCCCCGTCGGGTTGTTCGGGTAGTTCAGGTACATCAGCTTCGCCCTACGCGCGATCTCCTCCTCGATCGCCCCCAGATCCGGCACGAACCCCAGCTCGGGCCGCAACGCCATCAGCACCGGCTCGGCCCCCGCCAGCCACGGCCCGCCCGTATAGACCGGGTACCCCGGGTCCGCCGCCAGCGCATAGTCGCCCGGGTCCAAAAACGCGAGGTTCAAATTGAAGATCGCCTCCTTCGCGCCGAGCGCCGGGATCACCTCCCTCTCGGGGTCCAGCCTCACGTCGAAGCGCCGCTCATAGAAGTCCCGCACCGCGCCCCTGAAGTCCTCGCGCCCGCGGTTCGTCGGGTACCCGTGCGTCTCCGCCTCGCTCACCGCCTCCTGCATCGCCTCCACGATCAGCGGCGGCGTCGGGCGGTCCGGGTCGCCGATCCCCAGGCTGATCACGTCCACGCCCTCCCTGCGCTTGGCCGCGATCTTGCGCTCCAGCTCCGCGAACGCGTACGGCGGGATGCGCTCCAGGCGCCTACTCGGTCTCATCTGCCACCTCTTCCAGCTCCTTTACGAACTCCTCGCTCAAGCGACCCTCGCATACCGGCCGCGCCCATCCCGTCAAGTTCACCCGCAACCCCTCCCCCACCTCGACCGTCAGCTCGCCGCCGTCCAGCGCAACGGTGATCCTCGCGCCCGGCAGGCCACACTCGATCACATGGGCAACCGCCGCGCCCGTGGCGCCGGTACCCGAGGACAGCGTCTCCCCCACCCCGCGCTCGAAGATCCGCGCCCGCACCCGGCTGCCGTCGATC
>DASQGE010000069.1:0-26648 GCA_035632775.1 Solirubrobacteraceae bacterium
CCTCCGCCGACGACTCGATCCCCGCCGATGCTCCGGTCCCTGCCTTCATGACCCGATCCCCTGCCGATGCCCCGATCCCCCGCCGATGAGCGATCGCCGCGAGGCTGTCTCCGCGCCCGGCGCGCCGCCCGCGATCGGGCCGTACAGTCACGCGGTGCTGGTCAAGCCGTCTGCGGCCGGCCTGCTGTTCTGCTCGGGTCAGATCCCGCTGGATCCCGTCACGGGCGAGCTGGTGGGGAGCACCGCGGCCGAGCAGGCGCGACGGTGCCTGGAGAACCTGAAGGCCGTGTGCGCCGCGGCCGGCGCCTCGCTGGCGCAGGCCGTGCGCCTGACCGTCTACATGACCGACCTGGCCGACTTCGCCGCGGTCAACGAGGTCTACGCGTCGTTCTTCGATGCGGACCCGCCCGCGCGCGTCGCCGTCGAGGTTGCGGGCCTGCCGAAGGGCGCGCTCGTCGAGATCGACGCGATCGTCGCGCTCAGCGGGGCGGACTCGCCCTCAACTCCGCCCGCCTGACCTTCCCGCTCGCGGTCTTGGGCAGCTCGGGCGCGAAGTCGACGATGCGCGGGTACTTGTAGGGGGCGGTCTCGCGCTTGACGTGCTCCTGCAGCTCGCGCGCGAGCTCGGGCGAGGGGGAGCGGTCGCCGTCGCGCAGCACCACGATCGCGCGCACGACGGTCCCGCGCTCCTCGTCGGGCGCCGCGACCGCGGCGGCCTCGGCCACCGCCGGGTGGGAGACCAGGGCTGACTCCACCTCGAAGGGCCCGATCCGGTAGCCGGCCGAGACGATCACGTCGTCGGCGCGACCCTCGAACCAGAAGTAGCCGTCGCCGTCTTCGCGCACGCGGTCGCCCGTCCGCCACGGCCCGGTATCGCGCCGGTCTGCGACGGTCCACCTGCCGTCACGCTCGCGCCGAGCGCTCTCGCCGAGGTAGCCGAGGAAGAAGGTCGGCACGGTGCGCGGGTCGGCGATCAGCTCTCCCTCCCGAACCGACAGTCCGACGCCCGGCAGCGCCCGACCCATCGAGCCCGGCCGCGCCGGCTCGCCGGCCGCCATGCCCGTCAGCTGCCCCGTCTCGGTCTGGCCGTAGCCGTCGCGGATCTCCAGGTCGGTGACCTCTCGCCAGGCGTGCAGCACCTGTGGGTTCAGCGCCTCGCCGGCGGCGACCATCCCGCGCAGGTCTGGAAGCGGGCGCAGGGTCGCTCGCTTGGCGATCACGCGGTACTCGGTGGGCGCCATGCAGAGCACGTTCACGTGCTCTGACTCGAGCAGCCGCAGACGCTCGTGGGGGTCGAAGCGCGCGTCGTGCAGCAGCGCGCTCGCGCCGGAGAGCCACGGCGCGATGAAGACGTTGCGGGCAGACTTGCTCCAGCCCGACGCCGCCGTGCACCAGACCAGCTCGCCCGCCCTGGCGCCCAGCCAGTGTCGGGCCTGCACGCGCTGCCCGTCCAGGTAGCGCTGTGCGTGGAGCACCGCCTTCGGCTCGCCCGCGGTGCCGCTCGTGAAGGTGATCAGGCACGGCTCGTCTCCCGCCAGCTCGACCGCCGGGGCGGGCTCGGACGCGAACAGCGCCTCGTCGGGCACGAGCAGCACGGGGATCGCCCCCGCGCCCGCCCCCGCGCTCGCGTCGAGATCCGCGCCCGCCGCTGTGTCCACGCTCGCCTTCGTGTCCGCGCCGACGCCCGCCTCCGCGCCCGCGCCCACGCCTGCGTCCATGAGCGCGAGCGCGCTCTCCAGCTCGGCGCGGTTGCGCTCGTCGGCGAGGATCAGCGACGGGCGCGCGACGTCGATGCGCAGGCGCAGGTCTTTGGAGCGCAGCTGCTCGGTGCACGGCAGCACGACGGCGCCGATGCGAAAGCATGCGCACATCGCCATCGCCCACTCGGGACGGTTGCCGATCAGCGTCATGACGACGTCGCCTCTGCCGACACCGCGCGCCCGCAGTGTGCCCGCAAGGCCGGCGCTGCGTGCGCGGACGTCCGCGAAGGTCCACTCGCGCCGCGACCCGTCGCGCGCGAGCTCGATCAGCGCGGTTTGTTCCGCGGGCAGCGGGTCGAGGACGTCGCGGGCGAAGTTCACGCCGGTATTCTCCCTGTAGCCGCCGTACCCGGCGGCGAACCGTTGCCCCGGACCTCGAACCCCGACCCTGGAGCGCCCGACAAATGGCCGTAGCCGCCGAGCCGTACACCGAGAAGACCGACGAGCAGAAGGCGATCACCGAGATGGTGCGCCAGTTCGCCGACGAGCAGATCATCCCCAACGCCGAGCACTACGACCACGAGGACGAGTTTCCCGGGCCGATCGTCGAGCAGATGAAGGAGCTCGGCCTGTTCGGCGTGACGATCCCCGAGGAGTACGGCGGAATGGGCCTCGATTTGACGACGTACGCGATGATCGTCGAGGAGCTCTCGCGCGGCTGGATCTCGATCTCGGGGGTGATCAACACGCACTTCATCGGGTCCTATCTGCTGATGAAGTTCGGCACCGACGAGCAGCGCCAGAGGTACCTGCCGCGTATGGCCACGGGAGAGATCAGGGCCGCGTTCTCGCTGTCCGAGCCCGAGCTGGGCTCCGACGTGCAGGCGATCAAGACCTCCGCACGCAAGACCGAGGACGGCTCGTATGAGATCAACGGCCAGAAGATGTGGGTCACCAACGGCCTGCTGAGCTCGCTCGTGTTCGTGCTCGTCAAGACAGACCCCGAGGCCGACCCCCGCCACAGGGGCTTCAGTTGCTTCATCGCCGAAAAAGAGCCTGGCGTCAGTGAAAACACCGGCGAGTTGGCCGGCCTGAACGTGCCGCCCAAGATCAGGAAGCTCGGCTACAAGGGCGTGGAGTCGACCGAGCTGGTGTTCGACGGGTACCGGTGTCCGGCAGAGAACGTGCTGGGCGGCGAGGACGCGGGGCTGAACAGGGGATTTGCGCAGATGATGGACGCGCTCGAGGTCGGCCGCGTCAACGTGGCCGCGCGCGGTGTCGGCATCGCCCAGAGGGCGCTGGAGCTCGCGTTGCGCTACTCCCAGGAGCGCAAGACGTTCGGCAAGCCGATCTCCGAGCACCAGGCGATCCAGTTCAAGCTCGCCGACATGGCCACCCAGCTCGACGCGGCCCGGCTGCTGACGCTGCGCGCCGCGCGCCTGAAGGACGCGGGCGAGCGCTCGGACCTGGAGGCCGGAATGGCTAAGCTGTTCGCGTCCGAGGCCGGGCGGTTCTGTGTCGAGGAGTCGTTCCGCATCCACGGCGGCTACGGCTACTCCAAGGAGTACGAGATCGAGCGTCTCTACCGCGACGCGCCGCTGCTGTTGATCGGCGAGGGGACCTCGGAGATCCAGCGCATGGTGATCGGCCGCAAGCTGTTGCAGCGGCATAAAGTCTAGAATCGATCGACTGTCTGGTGGCTCCTTACTGGCAGGGGGGAGCTTGGGAGGTATCTGATTGAGATGGCTGAGGACGCGAAGGCGCTGATCGAGCTTGCCATCCGCAGGTTCGTCGGCGAAGTGCCTGCGCTCGAGCCGATCAAGCTGGTGGTCGGCGTCGAACTGCGTGGACGTGGGGACGTCCAGCACTTCCGTCTGGAGATGCCCGGCGTCAAGGTCACGAAGGGCCCGGCCGCGGACGCGCGCGTGCGCGTGGACATGCGTCGCGAGTTCTTCAACGTGATGGCCCGCGAAGCCAAGGTCGCCGACTGGATCGAGGCGTTCACCTACGGTCAGGCCAAGGCGTCGGGCCCGGAGCAGTTCCTGCGCCTGATAGTCAATGTGGTCGAGCGCCACCAGGAACGCCAGCGCCTGCGCCGCGCGCGCCGGCCCTGACGGTCAGTGGTAGGCCGTGAGCTGCTGGGCCAAAAACGCCAGGGAGGCGAGCAGGAACAGGCACATCACGATCAGGGAGAAGTTTTCGTTCATGCTCGGCGTCGCTTTCCTGCGTACAGGATAAGGGACGCGGCAGCTATGCGAGGACGGCGTCGTTGTCGTAGAGCTTGATGACCCGGACGGCGCCGCTGGGGGTGGCGTCGAGGCAGAGACGGCAGAGCACGCACTCGTCGAGGTTGCTCTCGACCATCTGAAGCTTGCCGCCGTCGTCCTGGGCGAAGATGTCCACGGGGCAGGCCTCGGTCAGCTTGGCGGCGAGTGTGGCGTCCGCCGCGAGCGCGTCGTCGACCTCGACGGCGATGAACGTCCCGTCCGCCCTCATCTCGCGGTCACACTCCCCCGCTCGGCGATCTTGTCCGCAATCAGCGCGGGGATGTCCTCGATCCGCTCGGCGACGGTTATCCCGGCCTGGGCGAGGCGGGCGATCTTCTCGGCGGCGGTGTCGGCCTTGCCTTCGACGATCGTGCCGGCGTGGCCGAAGCTCATGCCGGGCATCTCGTCCATGAAGCGGCCGGCCATGAAGGCGACGATCGGCAGGCGCGAGTCGTGCTCGGTGACCCAGCGCGCGAGCTCGGCCTCCATGCGACCGCCGGGCTCGGTGTAGATGACGATTCCCTGGGTCTGGGGGTCGGCCTCGAACAGGGGCGTGAGCTCTGCGTAGGTGGAGCCGATGATCGCGTCGCCGCCGATCGAGACGGCCGTGGACTGGCCGAGGCCGGCGGCGGAGAGGGTGGAGGACATCTCGGTGGTCATGCCGCCCGAGCGCGAGATCACGCCGATCGGGCCGGGGATGTACGCCTGGGCGGCGTTGCGCGCTGGGCCGCCGATGCCGCCCATCTTGACTACGTCCGGCACGATGATGCCGAGGCAGTTGGGACCGATGATGCGCGCTCCGCGCAGGCCGGCGAGCTCGACCATCTGGGCGACGTCGCGCCGGGGGATGCGCTCGGTGACGATCACGACCAGCTCGATCCCGTTCTCGATCGCCTCGAACACCGCGTCCTTGGTGAAGGCGGGGGGGACGGTGACGACCGAGCCGTCGATCGGACCGCCGTGATGAGCGACGGCCTGGGCGACGGTGTCGAAGACGGGCACGCCGTGCACCTCCCGTCCGAGCCGGCCCGGGGTGACGCCGCCGACGATCTTGGCGCCGGCGCCGTAGTCGAGGCACTCGCGTGTGAGGTTGACAGCCTCGCGGCCGGTGATGCCCTGGACGATGAACGTCGTCTCCGCGTCGATCAGGATGCTCATGCGGCGTCCGTGATCGGGTTCTTTTGACCGATCAAAGATCGGCCAGCGTCCGCGCGGGTGACGGGGGCGCCGCGCGGGTGGGCGCGGGGCATCCGGCCCCGCATCGGCGGGCGCGGTATCGACACTGGCCCGATCATGCGGGCACGCCCTGGATCTTCTCGACGGCCCTCCGGGCGGCCTCGTCGAGCGACACGCTGCGGTCGGCATAGTCGACGCCGTAGCGCTCGAGGATCTTGAAGCCCTCCTCCTCCCAGGCGCCGGGGATGCGGAAGATCGCGATCTTCTCGGCGGGGTCGTGGCCGAGCTCGAGGCAGGCTTTGACGACGCCGCGGGCGACGATGTCCACACGGGTGTTGGACACGATCGACATCATCACGGCGATCTGCTCCACGCCGGGCTTCTGCAGAACGAGCTTGGCCAGGCCGCAGGCCTTGGCGACGGACGGGTTGCCGCCGATCTCGCAGTAGTTGGCGGGATGGCCGCCATGGGCGCGGACCGCGTCGAACAGCGTCAGCGAGCCGCCGCCGGCGCCGATCACGAGGCCGAGGTTGCCGTCGAACTCGGTGACGTTGCCGGCGACGCCGCGATGGTCGGTGGCGTCGACCTCCTCGCCGGCGAGCTCGAACGGGGTGGCCTCGCGGGCCTGGCGGGTCTCCTGCTCGCCGACGCCGAGGTCGGCGAGCAGCCGCTTGTGGCGGGGACGGGCCTCGTTCTCGATCTCCATGTGGGCGTCGAGCGCGACGAACGAGCCGTCGGCGAGGCGTCCCAGCGGGTTGATCTCGGCGAGGGTCATGTCGTGCTCGACGAACAGCTTGGCAAGGCGGGCGAGGATCGGGACGAGCTTGTTCAGCGCCGCGCCGGTGACGCCGGTGGCGGCGATCGCCTCCTTGGCCTGGAAGTCGCCGAACGGCAGGATGTTGGAGAAGTGCCGGCGGCCGACCGCCTCGGGCTGCTGCTCGGCGACCTGCTCGATGTCGATGCCGCCGACGGGCGAGAAGATCATCACCGGCTGCTTGCGCGTGCCGTCCCAGACGACGCCGGCGTAGTACTCCTGCTCGACCTCGGCCTTGGGGTCGACGAGCACGCCGCGGGGCATGTGGCCGCCGATCTCGAGCCCGAGGATCTCGCGCGCGTGGGACTCGGCCTCGTCAGGCGTGTCGGCGAACTTGACACCGCCGGCCTTCATGCGCCCGCCGGAGAGGACCTGGGACTTGATCACGGTGGGACCGCCGATCCGCTGGGCGATCTCGCGCGCCTGGGCGGGGTCGGTCGTGAAGCCGTAGTCGGTGACTGGGATGCCGGCGCGCTTGACGATCTCGCGCGCCTCGTACTCGAAGAATCTCATGGCGGCGCGGAAGCCTACATGCCCGCGGCTAGAAGCCGTATTCCTCCCCGAGCTCGGGGTCCTTGCGGGCGAGCATCTCGGCCAGCTTGACCATCACCTGGCACTGCTTCCAGGTGGCGTCGTCCTGCATCTTGCCGTCGATCATGTGCACGCCGCGGCCGTCGGGGATCGCCTCGATCACCTTTTTCGCGAACGCGACCTCGTCGGGGTCGGGCGAGAAGACGCGCTTGGCGATCGCGATCTGGGCGGGGTGCAGCGACCAGGCGCCGACGCAGCCGAGCAGGAAGGCGGCGCGGAACTGGGTTTCGCAGCCCTCCTCGTCGCCGATGTCCCCGTAGGGGCCGTAGAACGGGAGGGCGCCCACGGCCGTGCAGGCATCGACCATGCGCGCGATCGAGTAGTGCCACGGGTCCTGCTGATAGCTCGGACGGGGGGCCTCGGGATGCTCGGGGTCGGGGTCGGCGATCGTGCGGTAGCCGGGGTGCCCGCCGCCGACGCGGGTCGTCTTCATGCGCCGCGACGCCGCCAGGTCGGCCGGCCCGAAGCTCATCCCCTGGATGCGCGGGCTGGCGGCGGCGATCTCCTCGAGGTTCGCGACGCCGAGGTGGGTCTCGAGCACGGCGTGCACGAGGATCGGACGATCCAGGCCGGCCTTCGCCTCGAGCTGGGCGAGCAGGCGATCGACGTAGTGGATGTCCCACGGACCCTCGACCTTGGGCACCATCACGACCTCGATCTTGTCGCCGATCTCCTGGACGATCTGGGTGATGTCGTCCAGGAAGTAGGGGGAGGCAAGCTCGTTGACGCGCGTCCACAGCGCGGTGTCGCCGAGCTCCATCTCGCGGCCCACCTTGATCAGGCCGGCGCGGGCGGCCTCCTTCTTGTCGAGCGGCACGGCGTCCTCGAGGTTGCCCAGCAGGATGTCCACCTCCTGCGCCAGGTTGGGTGTCTTCTCGACCATTTTCGGGTTCGAGAAGTCCATGAAGTGGATCATCCGGGACGGCTTGAAGGGGATCTCGCGGGCCGGCTCGGGGGCGTCGATGGCGAGGGGCTTGAAGAAGTGGCGGGGGTTGCGCAAAGTGGAAATCGTCTCCTGTGGGGGGTCTGGAGGGGCTCGTCCGGGCCTGAACCGTACCGGCTGGGCGCTCGTCAATAGAGTTCGCCGTCTACGCAAGCGTCGAGGAAGCGACCCAGACCCCGGGAGACCAATGAGCGAGAACACCACCGAGACCGTCGAGACAGATCAGGCCGCGCGCGAGGCGAGCGGCGCCCACCCGTACGGCCGCTACCTGGAGGAGTTCGAGGTCGGCGCCGTCTACAAGCACTGGCCCGCCAAGACGGTCACCGAGTCCGACGACCACCTCTTCTGCCTGATCACGATGAACCACCATCCGCTGCACATCAACGACGTGTACGCCGGGAAGTCCCAGCAGGGACGCAACGTGGTGGTGGGACCGCTGGTGTACTCGCTGGCGCTGGGGATGTCCGTCAGCGACGTCAGCGGCAAGGCGATCGCGAACCTGGCCACCGAAGAGCTCAAGCATCCGGCGCCGGTGTTCCACGGCGACACGCTGTTCTGCGAGTCCGAAGTGCTGGAGAAGAAGGAGTCGAAGTCCAAGGGGGACCGGGGCACCGTGCGGGTGCACACGAGGGTGCTCAACCAAGACGGGGTGTTGGTGGCCGAGTTCAAGCGGCTGGTGCTGGTGCCGCGCAAGAACCCGGCGCCGACCCCGTAGGGTCGGTCGCGGGCGGGGCCGCGGCTGGCGAGATCGCCGGCGGGGCTTGGCTGGCGAGATCGCCGGTGGGCTCGGCTGGCGAGAGCGGGGCGGGCCTGGCAGGCGAGAGGGCTGGACCGGCCGGTGAGATCGGGTGAGCCTGGCTGGTGAGGTCGTGGCGCTCCCCGCTGGCGAGAGCAACCTCGAGTAGGCGTCCGATAGGCTCCGGGGGTTGTCAAGTCAAGGAGCCGTCAACAGATCATGGAGACCACCGCACCCGCCCCCACCACGCACAAACGCCTGCTCGCCTGGGTCGAGGAGGTCGCGGCGCAGACCGAACCCGAGGAGATCCACTGGTGCGACGGCTCGGACGCGGAGTACGAGCGGCTGTGTGGGCAGTTGATCGAGGCGGGCACGTTCAAGCGGCTGTCCGAGGAGAAGCGGCCGGGCTCCTATCTGGCGTTGTCCGATCCGGGCGACGTGGCGCGGGTGGAGGACAGGACGTTCATCTGCTCGGCCGCGGAGGAGGACGCGGGGCCGACCAACAACTGGCGCGATCCGGCCGAGATGCGGGAGGCGCTGGGCGAGCTGTTCGAGGGCTCGATGAAGGGGCGGACGATGTACGTGGTCCCGTTCTCGATGGGCCCGCTCGGCTCCGATCACAGCTATGTGGGCGTGCAGCTGACCGACTCGCCGTACGTGGCGGCGAGCATGCGGATCATGACGCGCATGGGCAGGAGCGCCCTGGAGGCGCTGGGCGTCGACGGCGAGTTCGTGCCGTGCCTGCACTCGGTCGGGATGCCGCTCGGCGAGGGCGCCGAGGACGTGCCGTGGCCGTGCAACTCCGAGAACAAGTACATCGTGCACTTCCCCGAGACGCGGGAGATCGTCTCTTACGGCTCGGGCTACGGGGGGAATGCGCTGCTCGGCAAGAAGTGCTTCGCGCTGCGGATCGCGTCGGTGATGGCGCGCGACGAGGGCTGGATGGCCGAGCACATGCTGATCCTCAAGCTGACCTCGCCGGAGGGGGAAGTCAAGTACGTCGCGGCGGCGTTTCCCAGCGCGTGCGGCAAGACGAACCTGGCGATGTTGATCCCGACGCTCGCGGGCTGGGAGGTGCAGACGATCGGCGATGACATCGCCTGGATGAGGTTCGGCGAGGACGGGCGGCTGTATGCGATCAACCCGGAGGCCGGCTTCTTCGGGGTGGCGCCGGGCACGGGCGAGGAGACGAATCCGAACGCGGTCAGGACGATCGAGCGGAACACGATCTTCACCAACTGCGCGCTGACCGACGACGGCGACGTGTGGTGGGAGGGGCTCACCAAGCAGGCGCCCGCGCACCTGGTCGACTGGCGCGGGGGCGACTGGACGCCGGCGAGCGAGACGCCCGCGGCGCACCCGAACGCGCGCTTCACCGCGCCGGCTGCGCAGGACCCGGCGATCGCGCCGGAGTGGGAGGACCCGCGAGGCGTGCCGATCGACGCGATCCTGTTCGGCGGCAGGCGCTCGACCGTGGTGCCGCTCGTGACCGAGGCGCTGGACTGGGAGCACGGGGTGTTCCTCGGCTCGATCATGGGCTCGGAGAAGACGGCCGCGGCGACCGGAACCGTCGGGGAGCTGCGGTTCGACCCGTTCGCGATGCTGCCGTTCTGTGGCTACAACATGGCCGACTACTTCGCGCACTGGCTGAAGATCGGCCGGCGCGAGGGGGCGAAGCTGCCGAAGATCTTCTACGTCAACTGGTTCCGCAAGGACTCGGACGGGCGCTTCCTGTGGCCCGGCTACGGCGAGAACTCGAGGGTGCTGGCGTGGGTGTTCGCCCGCTGCGCCGGGCACGGTGCGGCGCGCGAGACTCCGATCGGCCTGATCCCGCCGGTCGGGGGCGAGGGCATCGACACCCGCGGGCTCGGCGTCTCCGAAGACGACATGGCCGAGCTGCTGCGCGTCGACGTGGCCGAGTGGAAGGGACAGCTGCCGCACTTCCATGAGCACCTCGGCAAGTTCGAGCGGCTGCCGGCCGAGCTGCACTCCCAGCTGGAGGCGCTCGCAGAGCGCCTCGCGTAGGCCGGCCCTACTCCGTAGGCTGACCCTACTCGTGCCCGTGGATTTCGCCCGCGGCCGCCGGCGGGCGCGACTCCTCGGCGAGCGAGGTGATCGTGAGGATCCCGCGCGCGGATGACTCGAGCACCTCGGTCGCCTCTTCGAGCGAGCGCGCATACAGCTCGACGAGCAGGTGGACGATGATGCGAGCGTCCTCTTCGTGCTTGTGGAAGCGCACGTGGGTGAAGAACTCGCGCACGCCGTGGTCGCCGAAGGCGGCGTAGGAGAGCGAGTCGCCCGCCTCGGGGCCTGAGCAGCTCTCGACCTCGTCGGCCTCGACCGAGACGGTGCACGAGGCGACCCAGGGCGTGCCGGCGATCATCCGCTCCCAGCGGTCCTCGATCGGCTCGACGCGGCCGTTGTTGAAGCCCAGGTGGGGCTGGTCGTGCATGCAGTCCAGGCATTGGACGACGGCCTCCTGCAGCTCGTCCACGACTTCCGAGCGCTCGCCCGTGTCGGGGTCGATCTTGTGGATCCCCTCGTAATGGACCTGGACCTCGAGATCCTGCGACCAGCAGCGGTAGCAGCGCAGCCAGCTGCGCGCGCTGGTCTCAGAGAGTGAGCCCTCCATTGGTAGTCACTGGCGCGGTGCTCGCTAGGCGAGCCCGTTTCCAGATCCCCCTTTCAATCCGTGCGTGCGGATTTTCCGCACACGGCTTACCGATGATCTTCCTGGCGCGGCAACGCAACCAGCGAACACCCGACGACAGCACGCCGCCCGAGGGGAGTCGCCCCACCGAGGCCGCTTGGCGTGCCGCGACAAGGCTCCTGGCCGCTTGGCCACTGCCCATAGCCTGCACCGGGGTCTGCTGCCCGGCGCTCCGGCGCCTACCGGGACGGGACTCACACCCGCCGGCCTGATCCAGCTTGCAAGGCGCAACATGGATTTCATTGTATGCCGGTTGCCGCCATCGCCCTCCGACGGCCGGCCCGGCTTCTTGGCCCAAGTATGATCCAGGCATGAACAGCGCGGGCACGTCCACCGACGATGTCGAGGCTGCCGAGCCGTGGCTGGAGCGCCTCCGCAGCCTCAACGCCGTGATCGCGGCCACGGGGCAGCCCCTGAACGGGAATCTCTTCTATGAACACCGGCAGCCCGACTTCGCGACGAGTCCTCCGAACGCAATCCACAGAGTCAAGCGGGAGCGTATTAGGCAGGCGCTCCGCGGGCGCACGCGGTTGCTGGAGGTGGGAGTCAACGGTGGCCACTCCGCCTATCTGGCCCTCACGGCGAACCCCGAGCTTGAGTTCCATGGAGTGGATATCTGCGCGTCTCCCTACGTCAGGCTGGCAGTGGCGTGGCTGGAAGCGGAGTTCCCGGGCAGGGTGTTCCTGCATGCCGGCGATTCCCTGAAAGTGCTCCCTACGCTGGTGCGGTCCGGCAAGCGCTTCGACTGCTTTCACATCGACGGCGCCAAGCACACGTATTTCCACGACATCATCAACTGCCAGGCCATGGTCGCCGGCGCGGAGGCGGTCGTCATCGTGGACGACACGCGGCGTACTGACGTCAATGCAATATGGCGTCGCTGCGTTCGCCAAGGCCTGATTGAGGTCATGTCCGCGTTTCCGGCGATGCCGACGAGCGAGAAGAGCCGTAATGAGATCGGGATGCTGCAACCGGCTGTCCCGTGGAAGCGGAGGCCACTCCTCTTGTATGCGGACATGCTCGATCGCCTGCATCGGGCGAGGCGCATCCCCGGCCGCACACGAAGCGGACTTCGTAAGATCTTCTCGGTCGGCAGCGCGGCTCGCGGGCGCTACCCGAACGTGAACGCGTAGCCGGTCACGCCCGGCGCGAAGCGCAGCGCCAGACGATGGGGTTCGTCGCGGGGGAGCGAGACGAGCGTGTACAGGCGCTGGCGGCTGACCGTGACGATTCCACCGCGCACGTCCGCGCCCGCGAGCGCCGCGGGGATCGGGCGGCCGTCGAGCAGCACCTGCACCGAACGGGGACGTCCCCCCGTGGAGCTGAGCACGAGGTAGACGTCCTTGGCCTCGAACTCGACTTCGATCCCGGCGTCCGCGACCGCCTCGGCGGGCTGGGCGGCGATCTTCCACGTGCCGGTGTAGGCGAAGTCGCTGGCGCGGAGGCTCGCCCGCCGCGCCGAGCCGTAGTCGTGCAGGCCGGTCCGCGGCCCGTTCACCCAGCCCTCGGCGCGGGCGGTTCCGAGATAGGTCTCGGGCGTCGCCTGTTCGCTTGGGACGATCACCCCCTTCGGCCGGCTCATGGGGCCGATGCTCGCGCCGGCTTCGGCGAGGAGCGCGCGAATCGCCGTCTCGGTCTGGGAATAGTCGCCCTCGCCGAAGGTGGCATAGCGCACGTGTCCGCGGGCGTCGATCAGGTAGTCGGCGGGCCAGTACTCGTTGGCGTACGCGTTCCATGTGCCCATTTCGTTGTCCTGGACGACCGGATAGCGGACGCCGAACTGGGCGATCGCGTTGGCGACGTTCGAGGCGTCGCGCTCGAACGCGAACTCCGGCGTCTCGACGCCTACTATCGTCAGGCCATCCTTGCGGTAGGCGGCGTCCCAGGCCTTCAGGTACGGGAGCGTGCGGATGCAGTTGATGCACGTGTAGGTCCAGAAGTCGACCAGCACGACCCGGCCACGCAGCCCGGCGAGCGTCAGGGGCTTTTTTTGGTGCCCGCCCACCCCCGTGTTGAACCAGTCCTCTGTTTCGGTGAATTCGGGGGCGACGCCCGCGTCTTTCAGCTTGCGAGCGTCCGCCAGCAGCTGCCCGCGGCCGGCGTCGCGAGGCTCCGACGGGGTGGCGACGCTTGCCTGGAACTTCACGCGGCGGCCGGTCAGCTGCGTCAGACGGCGCTCGACGGCGTGCGATTTCTCGAGCGACGCGGTGAGGTTGACTTCGGGGATGTGCTGGGCGACGTACTGGTCGAAGTTGACGTCCAGTTCGGTGGCTATCGCGATTGCCGTGACCACCATGACCGCGCCGAGCACGCGCTGCAGCGCGGGACCGCGGCCGGCGCGACGGACGCGGTCGAACAGCGTGCGGCCGCCGAGCGCGAGCGCCAGCAGCACGATCCCGGAGCCCAGCGCGTAGGCGATCGCGACCGCGACGCTGCGCCCGGAGGCGGCGCCGACCGAGATCACCGCCGCCAGTATCGGGCCGGCGCATGGCGTGTAGACGAAGCCGAGCGCCGCGCCGACCAGCAGCCCCGAGGCGAAGCCGTCCCCGCGCGTGTGCGGGCCGAGCGCGGCCAGCCGTGACAGGCGCGCCTCCAGGCGGTCGGCCAGCCCGGGCACGATCAGCGCCAGGCCCGCGCCGAGCAGCACCGCCACAGCCAGATCGCGCAGCGGGTCGGAGCCCAGGCCGACCCCGCCGACGAGGTTGGCGATGCCGACGATCGTGATCGTGAACGTGACCGTCAGCCCCAGCACGACCCCGAGCGGCCGGCGCCGGCCGCCGACCCCGCCGGCGGACAGCAGCGCCGGCAGCACCGGCAGCACGCAGGGTGACAGCGCAGTGCCGGCTCCGGCCAGGAAGGCGAAGCCGATCAGAACGATCATCTCGCCAGGAGACTACGTGCAGGGGTCCTCATCGGACGCCGCTTCCGGGCCGGTTCACGCCGGTTTGGCAATGCGCTCCTGACGTCCGGAGCCAAGCGAGGCAGGACGCACTGAGCGAAGTGTGCTGGGCTGGCCGATCGGAGATCCGACGATCTCCGATCGGTGAGCGAGGGAGGACGCCGCATCGCGCCGGCTATCCGAACATGAACGCTCAGCGTCTGAGCACCACGTACACGACCGCCATCGCGAACGCGATCTGGCCGAACGCGAGCGCCGTGCCGAGGTTGACCGCGCCGAGCGCGCCCGCAAGCGCGCTGGCGAGCGCGAACGCCCCGAACATCGTCAGCAGGTCACGCGCCATCTCAGCCGTTTCGCCTGTGTTCGAACCTGTTGCTCATCGTTTCGCCTTGCGTTCGAGCGCCGCCACCAGCGAGGGCACGTCCCCGTCCGGGTCTTGTCCTGCCAGCAGCGCCTGCGCCGCGCGTCGCCCGCCGAGGGCGCGCAGACCGCGCTCGCCGTGCTCGCGCGCGTAGTCCGCCAGCGCGCTTGCCCGCCGGGCGCGCAGGCGGCGCGCGGTGAGGTCGAGTCCGGCTCTGTGCTCGTCCAGCGTTCTCAGCAGCTCCTCGATCCCGTGTGCGGGGGGCAGCGACGAGAGCGCGAGCACCTCGGTCGAACGTGAGCCCAGCGAGCGCAGCGCCGCCACCAGATCGCGCTTGGTGCGCATGGCCGGCTGGCCGAGGTCGGCCTTGGTGACGGCGAGCACGTCGGGGATCTCCATGATCCCGGACTTCAGGAACTGCAGGACATCGCCGCTCCCGGGCTGTACGACCACGACGACGGTGTCCGCCGCGTCGGCGACGTCCGTCTCGGCCTGGCCGACCCCGACCGTCTCGATCACGACGACGTCGAACGCCGCGGCCAGCGCCTGGGCGGCCGTGCGGGTCGCAGAGGACAGCCCGCCGAGCTGCTCGCCGGCGGACGTCGAGCGGATGAACACGCCCCGGTCGGAGGGGTCGAAGTCGATGCGCGCGCGATCGCCCAGCAGCGATCCGCCCGATCGGCGCGAGCTCGGGTCGACGGCCAGAATCGCCACCGTTCTGCCCTGCTCGCGCCAGGCGCGCAGCAGCGCCGAGAGCAGCGTCGACTTGCCGGCGCCCGGCGGTCCCGTGACGCCGACGATGTGCCCCTGCGTCTCGCCGCCGAGCGCGGCGGGGGAGACCTCGTGCAGCAGCTCCTGCGCCTGCTCGCGATCTCGCGGGGCGGCGCTCTCCAGCAGGTTGAGCGTGTCCGGCGCGGCGCTCACGTCTCCCGCGCGCAGCCGCGCCCCGAGCGCGGCCCCGTCGTCGCTCACGAGGCGGCGGCGTTGGAAGCGGCCGCGTTGGACGAGGCGCCGTTGGAGGGGGCCCCGTTGGACGGGGCGCCGTCGACGCCGGCCCCGACCAGCTCGACGATGTCGCTCATGATCTGCGTGATGTCGAAGTCCTTCGGCGTATACACCGCCGCGACACCGGCCTGCTTGAGCGGTGCGACGTCCTGGTCGGGAATGATCCCGCCGACGACCACGGGCGCGTTCACACCGGCGTCGTGCAGCGCGCCGATCACCGCGGGGATCAGCTCGCGGTGCGAGCCCGAGAGGATCGACAGGCCGATCACGTGCACGCCCTCCTGGCGCGCGGACGCGGCGATCTGCGCCGGGGTCAGGCGGATGCCCTCGTACACCACGTCCATGCCCGAGTCGCGCGCGCGCACGGCGATCTGCTCGGCGCCGTTGGAGTGTCCGTCGAGGCCCGGCTTGCCGACCAGGATCTTGGGGCGGCGACCAAGCCGCTCCTGCAGCTCGGCGACCCGTTCGCGCAGCTCGCCCAGCTCCGCGTCCGCCTGCGCCGGCGCGGCCTCGCCGACGCCGGTGGGGGCGCGATAGCTGCCGAACACCTCGCGCAGCGTCTTCGCCCACTCGCCCGTCGTGGCGCCCGCGCGCGCCGCCGCGATCGTCGGGATCATCAGGTTCTCGCGCTCCTCGCCTCCGAGCGCGGCGACGCGGGCCAGCTCCGTCAGCGCCGCGTCGACCGCGGGCTGGTCGCGCTCGGCGCGCCAGCGGCGCACCGCGTCGATCTGTTCGGATTCCACTGCCGGATCGACCACCAGGATGCCGCCGTCGCCGCCCGCCGTGAGCGGCGAGTCCTCGGTCTCGGCGAACCTGTTCTGTCCGACCACGATCTGCTCGCCGGACTCGATTCGCTGGATGCGTTCGCGGTGGGCGTCGACCAATGCGGCCTTCATGTACGGGACCGCTTCGATCGCGCCGCCGTGCTCGGCGACGACCGCCATCTCGGCGCGCGCCCCCTCGAGCAGCTCCGCGACGAGCCCGTCCATGACGTGGGAGCCCTCGAAGATGTCCGGGTACTCGAGGATGTCCGTCTCGTAGGCGAGCACCTGCTGGATGCGCAGCGACCACTGCTGATCCCACGGCCGCGGCAGGCCGAGCGCCTCGTTCCAGGCGGGCAGCTGGATCGCGCGCGCGCGCGAGTCGCGTCCGAGTGTGACGGCGAGCGCCTCCAGCACGATCCGCTGCACGTTGTTCTCCGGCTGCGCCTCCGTCAGCCCGAGCGAGTTGACCTGGACGCCGTAGCGGAAGCGCAGGAGCCTGGGATCCGTCACGCCGTAGCGCTCGCGCCCGAGCTCCTCCCACAGGATGCCCATCGCGCGCAGCTTCGCGTGCTCCTCGACGAAGCGCACGCCCGCGTTCACGAAGAACGAGATGCGTCCGAACACCTCGTCCATGCGCTCCGCCGGCACGCGCTCGCGCGCCGCGTCGAGCACCGCGATCGCGTTGCTCATCGCGTATGCGATCTCCTGGACGGGCGTGGCTCCCGCCTCCTGCAGGTGATACGAGCAGATGTTGATCGGATTCCACTTCGGCACGTGCTCGACCGTGTAGGCGATCATGTCGGCGATCAAGCGCAGCGACGGCGCGGGTGGGAACGCGTAGGTGCCGCGCGCGAGGAACTCCTTGAGGATGTCGTTCTGGGTCGTCCCCTGCAGCTGCTCCTGGGTGGCGCCCTGCTCCTCGGCGGCGACGATGTACAGCGCCAAGAGCCACGCCGCGGTCGCGTTGATCGTCATCGAGGTGTTCATCTCCGCGAGCGGGATCCCCGCCATCAGCGCGGCCATGTCGCCGCGGTTGCAGATCGACACGCCGACCTTGCCGACCTCTCCTCGCGCGAGCTCGTCGTCGGGGTCGTAGCCGGTCTGCGTCGGCAGGTCGAAGGCGACCGACAGTCCCGTCTGGCCCTTGGCGAGGTTGCGCCGGTAGAGCTCGTTCGAGGCCCTCGCCGTCGAGTGTCCAGCGTAGGTGCGCATCATCCAGGGCCGGTCGCGCTCGGGCAGTCGCGGAGTGTGATCGCCGCTCATGAAACCATTGTACGGCCGGGTCGTGCCCATTATTCTTAGGGGCGATGAGCCAGACCATCGAGCTGCCGCGCGTCGGCCTGCCCGGGAGTGGCCTGGGGCGCTCCTGGAAGGTGATCGTGCGCAACGACGACCACAACACCTTCGACCATGTCGCGCGCACACTCGCGCGCTACATCCCCGGCACGACGCTGGAGCACGGCCACGAGATCGCGAACGTGATCCACAACGCGGGCAAGGCGATCGTCTTCAGCGGCCATCGCGAGCCGGCCGAGCACTACTGGGAGCAGCTGAAGGGCGCGGGCTTGACGATGGCCCCGCTCGCGCAGTAGCTCCTAGCCGCGCTCGCCGGCGGTGACGCCGTTGCCGTGCCCGTTTCCGGCGGCGCTGGCGCCCTCGATCACCTGCCCGTGGACCGTGAGGTCCCACCAGCCGTACAGCACCGGGACCTGGTACCAGCCCGAGTGGGCCACCCTGAAGTCGGTCATCTCCGGTCCCTCCCAGTATCGCTCCCAGGCCAGGTGCTCCTCGAACTGCGCGAGCTGCTGGAACTTGTAGCGATCATCGCGCGAGCGGTACACGGCGTAGGAGCTCGCGCCGTAGCGCAGCGCGACGGCGGCGATCTCGTTCAGGGCCGCCTCGAGGCCGTCGGCCCGGAAGCCCGTGGCGTACCACGGAATGATGACCGTGCCCGGACCCGCGCCGGCCATCAGGCGCCGACCTCCGCGCGTATCGCGCCTGGCCCCTCCGCGGTCTTGCCCTGACCCTCGCGCTCGGCCCCGACGAGGATCGAGATCTTGCCGAGGTGCTTGTTTTCGCGCATCAGCTGGTGGGCTTCGGCGACGCCGTCGAAGGGGAGCGTGCGCCACAGCACCGGCCTGATCTGGCCGCTCTCGATCAGCTCGTTGGCCTTCGTGCACTCATACGCGTTGGCGAAGTGCGAGCCGAGGATCTCCTTCTGCTTCATCCACAGGTAGCGGACGTCGAAGTCGAGGTTGAAGCCCGTCGTTCCGGCGCAGATCACGACCTTGCCGAACGGCTTGACGGTGAACACCGAGGTCGGGAAGGTCGCCTGGCCGACGTGCTCGAAGACGATGTCGGGCGCGTCGCCGAGGATCTGCTTGACGCGCTTGGCGAATTCGCGCGAGACGCCGAAGCGGGCCTTCTCCTCCTCGGGGCTCTCGCCGCCCTTGCGCATCATGCCCGCGAACTCGCCCCTGTCGATGAAGTCGACCGCTCCCAGGCGCTTGACCAGCTCGCCCTTCGCGGGCGAGCTCACGACGCCGACGCAGCGCGCGCCCGCCGCCGCGCACAGCTGCGTGGCGAACACGCCCAGCCCGCCGGCCGCGCCCCAGATCAGCACGTTCGCGCCGGCCTGCAGCTTGCAGCGCGTCATCAGCATCCGGTAGGCGGTGAAGTAGACGAGGCCGTACGACGCCGCCTCCTCCCAGGTCAGCGCGTGCGGCTTGGGCAGCAGCTGCTGGGCCTGGACTTTGGTGAACTGCGCGAACGACCCCCAGGTCGTCTCATAGCCCCAGATCTTCTGCGACGGCGCCGCCATCGGGTCCAGGCCGTGCACCTCCGGGTCCTCGTAGGAGGCCTGGTTGCAGTGCACGACGACCTCGTCGCCGACCTTCCAGCGGGTCACGCCCGCGCCGACCTTCCACACGATTCCCGACGCGTCCGAGCCGCCGATGTGGTGGCCGTACTCGGGATGGTCGCCGTACTTCATCACCGACACCGGCTTGCCGAGCGCGGCCCACACGTTGTTGTAGTTCACGCCCGCCGCCATCACGCGCACGATCACCTCGAAGGCGCCCGGCTCGGGAACCTCGATCTCCTCGAGCTGGAAGGCGTTCTTGGGCTCGCCGAAGCGCTCTTCGCGGATGACCCAGGCGGCCATCGTCTCAGGCAGCTCGCCGGGCTCCGCGTTGAGAACGGATACTTGTTGCAGGTCGATTGCCACGTGCTCTTGGACCTCGCGTGTCGGGGACGGAGTGCGCTCGCAATCCTATCCACGCCCGCCAGGCTCTGAAGCGTGGCTCCCGTCGGACGTTCTCCCAGCCCCAGGAGCCGCTCCTCACCAGCACCAGGGCGGTGTCCTTCTCGACAGGCCGGTACGTGGCGATCTCCTCGCGTTGCAATCGTTGCGTATGTGAGCTGTAGCACGCAGCGGCAGTCGCAGCGCACAGCGCCAAGTATGTGATGCGTATGCTATCATACCTGCACGCATGGGAACCCTCGTCCAGATCCGCGACGTCCCAGAGGACGTTCACCGCACACTGAAGGCTCGTGCGGCCGCCTCGGGCGTCTCGCTCTCCGAGTACGTGCGCGGCGTGCTTGCGCGTGCTGCTTCCCGGCCGACGCCGGCCGAGCTGTCTGCCCGAATCGGGGCTCGTGGTGCAGTCTCGTCCGCCGAGTCGAGCGAGGTCGCCGTTCGCGCGATTCGCGACCGAGGCGAGTGACCGTCCTCGACACCTCCGCCGCCGTCGATTTCGTGCTCGGTGTAGGCGTCGCGGAGCAGATCGAGGCGCTCATGACGAGCGAGGGCGAGCTTGCGGCGCCCGACTCGCTGGTGTTCGAGGTGCTCGCCGTCCTGCGGCGAGAGACGCTTCGTGGAGCGATTCCGGAAGACCGCGCCGCCGGCGCCGTAGAGGATCTCGGCGACCTGCCCGTCGAGCTGTTTCCAAGCCTTCCCCTGCGTCAGCGCGCGTGGTCCCTGCGCCGCAATCTCACCGTGGCTGACGCCCTGTTCGTAGCCCTCGCCGAGCAGTTGGGCGAGCCGCTCGCTACCAAGGACCGCGCTCTCGCCGCTGAGGCCGGCAAGCACGCGACGCTGGAGGTGCTGCGACTCGACGGCGAGACTTGACGTGCGGGTTCGGGAGTCCTGACCGACGTCGCGGCTGACGGCGCCGGCTCAGGCTCAGCCGGAATCGCCGGATGGAGTCCGCCGGCTGTCCACCCGCCCGAACGGAAGCTCCACGACCTCCGCGCTCGCGCCGTCCTCGCCCGCGCTCACGCGCGCGCCCGGCTGCGTCTCGCGGCGCACCAGCGCCAAGCCGATCGGCCCGAACGGGGGGGAGATGACCGCGCTGCTCAGCCGTCCGAGGACCCGCTCGCCCAGTCGCAGCTCCGCGCCCGGCGCGATCGGCTCCGACAGGCGCAGGCCGCGCAGATGCCGGTTGGGCTTGCCCTTGTAGTAGAGCCTTGCGACCGTCTCCTGGCCGACGTAGCAGCCCTTGGAGAAGCTCACCGCGCGCTCGTTCAGCCCCGCCTCCTGGGGGATCGTGGTGTCGTCGAGATCCACTCCGTAGCGCGGCTCGCCACGCTCGACCCGCACGATCTCCGCGGCCGCCTCGGACACCGGCTCGGCGCCGCGCTCGCACAGCGCCGCGCTCAGCCGCCGCGTGTCGGCCGCGTCGCAGATCAGGTCCACCCCCGAGCTCGTGCGCACCGCCAGCGCCTCGATCCCAGCGATCTCCACGCTCGCGTTCGCGTGCTCGGCCTGCGGCAATCCCCCGGCCGCCGCGATCCTGCCGGCGTGCGGGCCGACCAGCGACAGGAGGCCGCGCTCGAGCGTGCGCTTGTGCAGCTCCACCTCGTAGCCGATCTGAAAGCGTCGGACCATGTCGAACAGCGCCTGCAGCGCCACGCGCTCGGTGTCGAGCGCCAGCTCGCGCGGCCCCTTCGCCGGGTCGTCCCCCACCGCGAGGATGCGCAGGTCGCCGAGCATCTTGCCCTTGTGCGTCAAGAACGCCGCATACCGCCCTTCGCCAGGGCGCAGGCCGGCGAGCTCGTTGGTCACCTGGCCGTTGAGGAACTCGAC
The DNA here is from genome assembly GCA_035632775.1 of Solirubrobacteraceae bacterium. GTDB lineage: Bacteria > Actinomycetota > Thermoleophilia > Solirubrobacterales > Solirubrobacteraceae > Palsa-744. The sequence continues at coordinate 21,053 of DASQGE010000069.1, forward strand.
CGCCCCCGCGCCCGTCAGTGCGAGCTTGCCCCGCTCGGAGCGATCCACCAGGCCGCAGCCCTCCCGCAGCGCCCTGTACTCGCGCTCGACGCTCGCTGCCGTAGCTGTGTCGGTCGCGGCCATCTCGGTCGAGGATAGCCGCGCTATTCGGACCTCCCTTCGCTTCGCATTCGGACCTCCCTTCGCTTTCGCTTCGGTCGGTTACCGAATTCCGGTTACCGTTGAATCCCGATTACCGCCGAATCCCGGTTACCCTTTGAAGATGGGCTCACTCGCGGAGGACTTCCAGCGCGTCGTCGACTCGCTGCCCGACGACTGGACCGACCTCGAGCTCGACTTGCGCATCGCCGACGAGTCGCGCTACGTCGAGGCCGCCGTCCACCTCGTCACCTGCAACGCGCGTCCCTACTCCAAGCACGACTGGCACTGGCGCCTGCTCGTCGCCCACCGCTTCGGCCACGCCGCCGCCGCCCCCGCGGTCCACGGCGCGCTGGGCCTGCTCGACGAAGCCGGCATCGCGGGGGAGCTGGCCGTGCGCGAGGTCCGCTCCGGCCGCGTCGAGGTCACGCAGATGTGGGGCCGTCCCCAGTCCGCGCGCGAGCAGTTCCTGCGCCTGCGCGCGCAGTAGCGGGGAGGCCGCCGGCCGTGGCGCGCGTCATGGCGCTGATCCCCGACCTGCTGTTCGGCTCGCGCGTGCAGTCCGCTCTCATGGGCGCCGGCCACGAGGTCGAGCTGATCGGCGATCCCGCCGGCCTGGAGCGGCGTCTGCGGGAGGTTGACGTGCTGGTGGTCGATCTCACGAACGCCGACCTCGACGGTCCCGCACTTGTGGAATCACTCTCAGCCGGGGGCGCGCTGGAGAACGTGCGCACGCTCGGCTTCTACGCCCACGTCGACGCCTCGATGCGCGAACGGGCGCAGCGAGCGGGCTTCGACCTCGTGGTGGCGCGCTCGCGCATGGCGCGCGAGGGCGCCAATCTTGTCAGCCGCCGCGCGGGCTAGCGTGGGATGCCCGACTGGACGATCGCCGAGTCGGTGTGCACCCGCGCGCAGGGATTCTGACGGTTGGGGCCATCATGCGCAGGACACCAAGTCCTCCCAGCAACAGCCCGACACCGTAGTACCAGCCAAGCCCAGCATGCACGCCTGCGAGGAACACGTCTGCGGGGAACGCCAAGACGCCGACACCGACGAAAGAAACCACAAACAGCTTCAGTCGTTCCATGACTACATCCTACTCGCTGATGAGCTTGATGGCCAGATAGGCCAAGAAGGCGACCAGGCAGCCGCACACGCCGCCTGCGGTCGCACCCAGGGCTAGGTTTTCAAATGATCGTCGCCATGTCGGCGCCTGCACGAACAGGCCGATGACGCCTCCGATGACCGTTACGCCTGGGCCGAACAAGGCGAGCAGGTCCGAGATTGTGGGAAGTCTGGCGACAGCCACGAGCACACCGCGATGCTGAACGGTCCCGTGTAAGCCTCGCGTCACAAATGTGTCCTTTTGGTGACGGAAGTGCAGCAACTTTCATTCGTCGCGCGCCTCATATCGGATCGCTTACGGGGGTCGCCGGCGACGGAAATTCAGCTCGCTGGCGTCGCCTCGCCGCCGCCGGACTCGATGCGTCTGGCGCCTTCCGCTTCGAGCGGCACGAGCGCGCCGTTGGGCACGCGCTCGGCGTGCGCCTCCCAGTGTTTCGCGCGCATCGACAGCGCGGCCCGGATCACCATGCCGTGGCATACGACCAGCGCGGGCAAGGGGCCCTTTTCGACGTCGTCCAGCGCGGCCGCCACGCGCTGCTCCTGCTGCACGAACGACTCGCCCCCCGGAAACGCGAAGCTCGGATCGCCGGCGACGAACTTGGCGAACAGCTCCGGCGCCTGCGCCTGCACGTCGGTGAACAGCATGTCCGTCCACTCGCCCGCGTCGGTCTCCATCAGGCGCGCATCCTGGATCGGCTCCAGTCCGAGCCTCTTCCCCACGACCTCGGCGGTTTCGCGGGCGCGCGGCAGCGTGCTGCACCACAGCGCCTCGAAGCCGTGCCCGGCCGCGCGCTCGGCCAGCTCGGCCGCCTGCGCGCGGCCCGTCTCGTCCAACCCCACCGGCAGCTGACCTTGGAAGCGCCGTTCGAGGTTGTACGCGGTCTGGCCGTGCCTGGCCAGGTAGACCCTCGCCGGCATCAACGGCCTAGGATGGCCGATGGGCAAGCGAGGCCAGGACGCAGGGAGCGTGGCGTGCTGGCCGATCGGCGATCCCGTCGATCGACGATCGGTACGCGAGCGACTGAGGACGCCGCATCGCGCCGCCGGCACCGCCGGCGAAGCCGGTGGTGGGCCATCCTAGGATGGCTCGCCGGCGCGAGGCTCGAGCACTCCGCTCTTGGCCGATCCGACGCCTTCGAGCTTCGCGGGGCGCAGGTACAGCAGCTCGTACATCGCGGCGGCCACGATCGCGCCGAGGATCGGTCCCGCGTACCACACCCAGCCGTCGGCCCAGTGGTCGCCGACGAGCTGCGGGCCGAACGCGCGCGCCGGGTTCATCGCGGCTCCGGTGAACGGACCGCCGAAGAGGATGTCCATCGTGATCGTAAAGCCGATCGCCAGCCCCGCGATCGACTTGAACGTGCCCCGTGAGTCGACCGCGCTGGCGAACACCACCCAGGCCAGGAAGAACGTCAGGATCGCCTCCAGCCCGGCGCCCGCGGCGGCGTCCACGCCGTGGCCGAGCGCGGGCACGCCGAGGTTGACCGCTTCGCTGGCGCCGCGCGGCAGCAGGTCCTGCACGAGCAGCGCCCCCAGCGCCGCGCCGGCCAGCTGCGCCGCGAAGTAGAGGCCCCCGAGCGCCGGCTTGATCCGGCGGGTGACGAGGAAGCCGAAGGTGATCGCGGGGTTGAAGTGCGCGCCCGAGATGTGCCCCAGCGCCGACACCATCACGCCGATCGCCAGCCCGTGCGCGATCGCCACGCCGATCAGCGAAGGGTCGTGGATCGCGTTGGCCGCGACGATCGAGCCGCAGCCGACGAATATCAGCGTGAACGTGCCGACGAACTCGGCCACGGCGCGGCGCAGGGCGTCCTCAGGCATGCCGCCAAGCTACGAGCCGGATCGGACGGACACCCGCGATCTCGTGTCGAGCCGCGTCGCATGCGACGCGGCGCCAGGGCCGCATGCGGCCCTGGCCGAAGCCGCACATGTGCGGCTTCACCGGGCGGCGCATGCGCCGCCCGGAACGGCCCGATCACGCGGAGTCCTAGACTCCAGGCGATGCGCCGCAGAGTCACCTTCTCGCGCAACCTGACCCTGTCGCTGTCGCGCACCTGCCGCTGCTACTGCAAGTACTGCGCGTTCGCCACCCACCGGGCGCACCTGTACGAGCCCGAGCGGGTCTTGGAGATCCTGGACGGCGCCTCACGCCGCAACGTCAAGGAGCTGCTCGTCCTCACGGGCGAGCGCCCCGAGGTCAATCCCGAGGTCGCCCGCCGCCTGGCCGAATACGGGCACGCCGACTTCACCTCCTACGTCGTCTGGACGTGCGAGCGCGCGCTCGAGCGGGGCCTGCTGCCGCACACCAACCTCGGCGTGCTCTCGCGCGAGGACCTCGCCCGGCTGCGCGAGGTCACCGCCTCGCAGGGCCTGATGCTCGAGTCCGTCTCCGAGCGGCTGATGCAGACCGTCCACGCCGGCTCGCCGACCAAGCACCCCGCGCTGCGCCTGCAGACGATCCGCGCGGCCGGCGAGCTGAAGATCCCGTTCACGAGCGGGATCCTCGTCGGCATCGGCGAGACCGAGCGGGAGCGCGTCGCTTCGCTTCGGGTGCTCGCCGAGATCCACGCCGAGCACGGCCACATCCAGGAGATCATCCTCCAGAACTTCGTTCCCCACCACAGCTACTACGGCCGCGAGCCCGCCGAGATCGCCGACGGGGCGGCGCGCGCCTACTGGCGCACGGGCGTCGCGGACGGACGGCCGCGGCTGGCGCTGCCCGAGTGGGCGGGGGCGGTGAGCATCGAGGACATGAAGCGCCTGGTCGCGGAGACCCGCCGGCTGATGCCGGACGTCCCCATCCAGATCCCGCCCAACCTGGCCGACTGGTGGACGGAGCTCGTCGCGGCGGGCGCCACCGATCTCGGCGGCCTGTCGGCCAACGGCGATCACATCTCCCCCGAGCACCCGTTCCCCTCGCCGCACCAGGTGCGCAAGGAGCTCCAGGGGCACGGGTACGCGCTGACCGAGCGGCTGTGCGTCTACCCGCGCTACATCTCCCCCGAATGGCTCTCGCGCGGGGTGATGGACGCGATCAAGCTGAAGTACTGGAGCTTCATCCCGCGGCGCGGCTCCGGCCGCACCGATCCGCCCACGCCGATCCGCCCCGGGCTCGTGTCGGGCGCCGTCGGGCGCGCACGCGACGGCGCCAGGCTGAGCCCGGACGAGCTGACGGCGCTGTTCGCCGAGACGCGCCCGCAGGCGATCGAGGAGATCCGCGCCGCCGCCGACGAGCTGCGCGCCGAGCTGGCCGGGGAGACGGTCACGTTCGTCGTCAACCGCAACATCAACGTCTCCAACGTCTGCACGGTCGGCTGCGCCTTCTGCGGGTTCGGCCAGAGCCGGCGCTCGCCCGACGCCTACCACCACTCCGAGCAGGAGTTTTCCCGGCGCGTGCGCGAGGCCGTCGCCTACGGCGCGACCGAGCTGTGCATCCAATCGGGCATCCATCCCGACTGGACGCTTCGGGACTACCTCGCCTGGCTGGAGCTCGCCAAGCGCACGGCGCTGCAGGAGGGCGTCGACATCCACCTGCACGCCTACAGCCCGATGGAGATCGCGCACATGTGCGACGTCTCGGGTCTGCCCCCGAGCGAGGTGTTCGCGCGGCTGAAGGAGGCCGGGCTGGGCTCGACCCCCGGCACGGCGGCCGAGGTGCTGCACGACGGCGTGCGCGAGCGCATCTCGCCCAACAAGCTGCCCGTCGCGCGCTGGGTGCAGATCGTCGAAGCCTCCCACCGGGCGGGCCTGCGCTCGACCGCCACGGTCATGTTCGGCCACGTCGAGGAGCCCTGGGAGCTGGCCGAGCACATGCGCGTCGTGCGCGAGCTGCAGGAACGCACGGGCGGGATCACGGAGTTCGTGCCGCTGTCGTTCATCCCCTTCCAGACGCTGCTCGGGCGCACGCACGGCGTGGAGGAGATCTCGCGCGCGGAGAACCTCAAGCACACCGCCGTCTTCCGCCTCGCGCTCGGGCGCACGATTCCGAGCCTGCAGGCGTCCTGGGTGAAGATGGGGCTCGACGCCGCGACCGAGTCGCTGCGCTGGGGCGTCAACGACCTCGGGGGGACCCTCATGGAGGAGTCGATCAGCCGCCTCGCGGGCTCCTACCACGGGACCAGGCTCGACCCCGAGGAGCTGATCGCCGCGGCCCACGAGGCCGGGCGTCCGGCGGCGGAGCGTACGACGCTGTATGAGGTCCGGCGCCGCCATGAGCCGCCGGTCGCCGTCGCGGCCTCCTGAGCGTTCGTGGGTCTCGGGGGTTTGCGGTAGGTCCGGCGGCCCAGGGGAGGACGGGTTCGATCGATTGAATAAAATGCCGGCCCGCGCGCGC
>DASQGE010000070.1:0-4058 GCA_035632775.1 Solirubrobacteraceae bacterium
GCCTTCGCGGCGCCGGTCACCACACGAACCGGCGCCGCGAGCGCTGTCTCGGCGGGTCTATGAAGCGGGCGGGTAGTCGGGGGTCGGGGGAGCCGGCGGTGGGGTCGGGGGAGCCGGCGGCGGCGGTGGGGTCGGGGTGCCGGCCGCCCGCGTCTGCTCGTCCTGGAACGGGGGGTAGGTCTCGGTCAGCAGGTACAGGTAGCAGTCCGAGCGCGCGATGTAGGAGTTGGCGAGCACCATCAGGTCGAACAGGCCGCGCGGGAGCTTGCCGGTGATGACGATCACGACCCAGGCGCCGATCGCGCCGATCTCGAGCATCAGGGTCATGACGTAGCGCAGGATCGCGATCGGGATCGCGAGGATGATGCGGAAGAGCGTCTTCATGCGGCTGTACGGATCGAGCGGCCCCGCGAACTGCATGCGCACCGGGTAGGCGGGGTCGTCGGAGCCCCCGAACGAGGGGTAGGGGTCGGTCAGCAGCGCCGCGTAGGCGGTGAAGCGCGCGAGGAAGCGCGTGAAGCCGGCGACGAAGTCGTACAGGCCCTTCGGGTAGCGGGCCGTGAAGACGATCGCGAACCAGGCGATGACGATCGCGATCGTGGCGACGAGGCCGTAGATGTAGAGCCAGATCGCCAGCGGGATCGCGAGGATCAGGCGGAAGAAGGCCGTGAGGCGGCTGCGCTGCTCGACATAGTCGGCCTCGAAGGTGACGGGATAGGACACGAGAGATTCCCCCTTGGTTGTACGCCGTTGTGTGTACGAACGGTGCTCCCTCTCCGCGCCCATCCTAAATGGGAGCGAGGTCGCCGTGTCGATTTCTTTCAGGCCCGGCGGCGCGCTGCGGCGCGGGCGGCGGCGGGACGCGCGGCCGGGGAGTGACGCGGTTCGGGCGATCGACTAGATTCCAGGGCATGGACGCGGCCGAGCTCGCATACGCCGGGATCGCCAGGCAGGCCGAGCTGATCGCCGCGGGCGAGGTGGGCTCGCGTGAGTTGGTCGACCTGTGCCTGGCGCGGATCGAGCGCTACGACGGGCGGCTGAACGCGTTCAGGATCGTGTTCGCCGAGCGCGCGCGGATGGAGGCCGACCAGGCCGACGCGCGGCGCGGCGCGGGGGGCGAGCGGCCGCTGCTGGGCGTGCCGATCGCGGTCAAGGACGACATCGACGTCGCCGGCGAGGTGACGGCGCTCGGCACGAACGGGTACGACGGCCCCGCGCGCGCGGACGCCGAGATCGTGCGGCGCGTGCGGGCGGCGGGGGCGATCGTGATCGGCAAGACGAACGTGCCCGAGCTGTGCGCGTTCCCGTGGACGGAGTCGATCACCTACGGCGCGACCCGCAACCCGTGGGGGCTGCAGCACACGCCCGGGGGCTCCAGCGGGGGCACGGCGGCGGCGGTCGCCGCGGGCCTCGTCGGCGCGGGGCTGGGCTCGGATGGGGGCGGGTCGATCAGATTCCCCTCGGCCTACTGCGGCCTGTTCGGCCTGAAGACCCAGCGCGGCCGCGTGCCGCTGGCGCCGCACCTGGACGCCTGGCACGGCCTGTCGGTCAACGGCGTGCTGACAAGGACGGTGCGCGACAGCGCGCTGTTCTACGACGCGATCGCGCAGGGGCCGCCCGACCAGGGCGCGCCCGAGGTGCCGGCGAGCTCGTTCCTGGCGGCGCTCGGCCAGGGGGGTGACGGGTCGGGGAACGGGTCGGGGAGCGGCAGCCCGCCGGCGCGGGCGCTGCGGATCGCGGTGGCGAGCAGGCTGCCGCCCTCGCCGCTGACGAGACTGGCGCCGGAGAACGCGAGCGCCCTGCGCGAGACGGTCGAGCTGCTGAGAGGGCTGGGGCACACGGTGCAGGAGCGCGAGATCGACCACGGCCCGCTCGCGCCGGGGCCCGAGTTCACCGCGCGGTACGTGCGCGGGCTGCACGACGAGGCGGAGCTGCTGCCCTACCCCGAGCGACTGGAGAAGCGGATGCGCACGATCGTGCGGCTCGGCGGCTTCGTGGCGCCGACAGTAGTCGAATGGGTGCGCGCGCGCGAGGGGGAGTACGCGCAGCGGCTGAACGAGCCGCTGGCCGACCACGACGTGCTGCTGACGCCCGTGACTCCGGGGCCTGCTCCGCGGATCGGCGCGTGCGAGGGGCGCGGCTGGCTGTGGACGATGGCCACGGCGGCGGCGACCGTGCCGTACGCGGCGTGCTGGAACGTGACGGGGCAGCCCGCGTGCTCCGTGCCGGCGGGGTTCGCCGCCGACGGGCTGCCGCGCGCGGTGCAGCTCGTGGGGAGGCCGAACGACGAGGCGACGCTGATCGCGCTGGCCGCCCAGATCGAAGCCGAGCGCCCGTGGGCGCAGAGCCGCCCGCCGGGCTTCGAGTAGGGCCGAGCGGCGCGCGCCTTCGGGGGTCCCGGGGCGCGGTGGAGTCGATGCGGCGGGTGGGACTCGAACCCACACGCCCTTGCGGACAGGGCCTTTTGAGGGCCCCGCGTCTACCGTTCCGCCACCGCCGCAGGTGGATCAAATATATGCCAGCGTGCGCACTCGTCCCTCGCGCGCGGCCGGCCGCTCAACCCTGAGCGCCGGCGTAGGTCGCGCCCGCGCCGGCGGCGGGCCGCTCCAGCTCGACGTTCCAGCCCTGCTGGAAGCCGCGCATCGCGAATGCGATCAGGAGCATCTGCACGGGCACGATCAACAGCGTTATCACGCCCAGCAGGCCGGCGTTGATCGTGGGCTGCGCGAAGCCGGCTTTGTCGCGGTCGAACCAGCCCGGCCCGGCGACGAGCGCGAACACGAGCAGCAGCACCGCGAGCGCGGCGGAGACGGGCAGCACGCCGCGGTTCCAGCGCGCGGCGAAGAAGGCGAGCACGAGGTAGACGAGGATGTAGCCGACCTGGACGATCCAGGCGCCCTCGAGCGCCTTCCAGCCGCCGGCGGTGACGATCAGCACGAGCCCCGCGGAGACGAGCAGCAGCAGGATCACGGTCGCGCGCGTGGCCTGCACGACCGGCTTGTCGCGGTTGGGATGCGTGATCACGATCGCGCCGGACGGCGCGCCGGGGTCCGCGGGGATCGGGACGCTCGAGGACATCACAGCGATGACCTTACAATCTCAGGCGGCCTTCCGTGCGCGTGTGCGCGCGCGGGCGGGCCGCGACGCGCGCGTGGTGGAATTGGCAGACACGCCGGCCTTAGGAGCCGGTGGGCGCAGGCCCATGGGGGTTCGAGTCCCTCCGCGCGCACTGCCGGACCCGACGCGGGCGCTCCGCCCGCCGGACGCCCGCCGTTCTCAGCCTTCGAAGCCGTTGGGGGGCGCGGTGACGCGCATCGATTTCCAGGAGTTGGTGCTGGGGGTGAGGAAGTTCGGCGGCTGCTCGGTCGCGAGGCGGTTGTCGTAGTTGTAGTTCTTGATGTAGCCGGTGCCGGCGCCGCCGCCGGTTCCGACCGGCCCGCGCCAGAACTGCGCGATCGAGCCCCACACGTTCAGTTCGCCGAGCTGTTTGCCGCACTTGAAGTTGTCGACGATGAACGAGTGGTGGGTGCTGAGAATCGCGGCGTCGATCACCGGGCCTTCGAGGTAGCCCCATTTGTTGGGGTCTTCGGCCGCGCTCATGTTTTCGGCGTCGCAGCCCGACGACTTGTTTTCGTATTCGCAGAAGCCTTTGCTCCCGTACGTGTCGCCGCCTTGGCATGACTTCGCGTACAGCGTTTCCGGTTCGTGGTATGTGTAACCGGCTTTGCCTTTTTCCACGCACAGTTTCTGACCCGCGCGGTATTCGTAGCCGGTGGGGGTGGTGAAGGTGAGCGTCGTCGTTTCGGTTTTCGTGGCTTTGTTGTTGAGAACGACGATCGTGGCGCTTTTGACCGATGTGATCTTGGTCCCGGCGGGAATGCCGGAGCCGGCGACTTCGGTTCCGACGGCGAGCCCGGCGGTCGAGGCGAGTCCGGTGACTTCGGTGGAGCCGCTGGTGATTTTGCCACTGAGTTTGACGATCGTCGCGCACGTTTCTTTGCTGGCGCCGACCGGTTCTTCGGTTTTCGGCGTGTAGTGTTCGACTTCGTATTCCTTCT
>DASQGE010000071.1:0-1857 GCA_035632775.1 Solirubrobacteraceae bacterium
CGACTTTCCGCGTCCCTACGCGGCTTTTCCGCGGCTCTCAGGTGCCCTCAGAAGTCGCTCGTTTGGGGGGAGTTTGGGGAGAGTGGTCCAGGGTCGGTGGACGGTGCGCTTCCGCCCGATCGCGATTTGGCGGCACGGCTCCACCCTGGGCTACCAGCGCTGGAGCGGCCAACATCTTCAAGGCCGGCAGAGCACGCTCGAGTTGCTCGAGCGCGAGTCCGACAGGTCGGTGCGCTGATGGGCTGATGTTGTCAGGGTGTTGCACGCGAGTGGTTTCGCAACTCCTCCGTTTGTCGAGTATTCTTCCGTCCGTTGCGTCTGTTGCGTTCCGTGCGTCGATGAGGTAGAGTCTTCCTTGGAGGTTCCGCTATGACTCAGACGCTCGACATCTCGCTGCTTGCCTATCCGACGTTGACGGAGACGGCTCGTCTGCTCGGCGTGAGCGCGTCCACGCTCTCGCGGCGGGATGATCTCGTGTGCGAGCAGATGGGGGAGCGTGACAAGCGGATTCCCGCTGTTGAGGTCATGCGCCTGGCTGCCGTCTACCGCAAGCGCTCTCTGGGCGAGGTGGCCGCCGATCTCATCGGTCGTGCCCGGGAGCGCTCTCCTCAGCACGTGGAGCTTGTCCAGGAGGAAGTCGAGCGCTTCTTCGAGCAGGGCAGGCGCCCTGTGCCCTCGGAGAATGAGTTCCTCGCGGAGGCCGAGCGGGCATTGCCCGCCGACCTGTACGAGCAGGTGCGGCGAGTCTACCGGGCTTCCGAGGGCGCCCGTTCGCCCGCACTGGTCAGCGCGGGCCGATAGCGTCCTGGCGCAGGTGTCGCCCTGAGGGGCTGAATCCGCTCACTCGTGGGGCGTCACGGAAGCCGAGCTGGCGAAGGACCCCGATGACATCGGGCCGGTTGGCTGCATCCATGTCCACGTGGCCTCCACGCTTGGTGCGCTCGCTGACCGCGTGCGCGTACTGCTTGAGAAGCCAGACCAGTGCCAGACTTCTCGCGTATAGATCGGGTGGCGCGTGCTCGTCGGCGCGCGTCCCGAGTGCCGTGATTAGCAGCGGCCTGCCCGGGCTGTCGTGCAGGTGGTAGCTGAGCACGGCCATGACCTCCTGGCTGCCCAGCTCGATTGCGTAGATACGCCGCCCGCGATCCGCAGAGGCCCGGTTGACGGTCTGCCGCACGGAACGGTCGAAATGCGCCCGCGGGAGGAACTGCTCGCGGGTCGTGGCGCGGAAGGCGGCTCGAGTGCCATGATCGGGCTCAGGCAGACGATGGTCGATTTGCACCACGGTTCGCTCGCCATAGGCGGTGCCTGTCGCCTTGATCGTCACCGCGCCTTTGATGTCCACCAGCCGCCGGACGCGTAGCTGTGCGCGCAGACGGTCGAATAGCGGGTCGGGGGGCACGCCGACGATACTACGTGCGGCCGCAGAGGGATGTCTCTAGAATCCGAACAGAGATCGCCGTCGAGCAACAAAAACGCGCAATCGACATCGTGGTCTCAACGGAGCCGGAGATGTGAGTCTCCGGTGACTCGGCCGTGACGGGCCGGAGGTTGGACTGGAGGTCTCGCTTCAACGGAGCCGGAGATGTGAGTCCCCGGTGACCATCGGCCATCGTCCTGGCGAGCTGGTCGATATCCGCTTCAACGGAGCCGGAGATGTGAGTCCCCGGTGACTCTCTCGGCCGTACCGTTCGTTCTCGCCGAGCACCGGCTTCAACGGAGCCGGAGATGTGAGTCCCCGGTGACAGGCAAAGAAGGCCCCAAAGGCACGACCGGCGCAGCTTCAACGGAGCCGGAGATGTGAGTCCCCGGTGACGGCTTGCGTCGAGCGCGGCGAGACGATAGGGTCAGGCGCTT
>DASQGE010000072.1:0-13904 GCA_035632775.1 Solirubrobacteraceae bacterium
GCCCCGCGCCCAGCGACGCCGCCGCCTCCTCCGTCGAGCGGTCCAGCTCGATCAGCACCGGCTGCACCGAGCGCACCACGAACGGCAGCGTCACGAACAGCAGCGCCAGCGCCACCGCCGCGCGCGTGAACGCGACGTCGATGCCCACCGGGCTGCTCTTCCCGTACAGCGCCAGCAGCACCACGCCCGCGACGATCGTCGGCAGCGCGAACGGCAGGTCGATCAGCGCGTTCACCGCGCGCCTGCCCCTGAACTCGTCGCGCACCAGCACCCACGCGATCAACGTCCCGAAGATGGCGTTCACGACCACCACGATCGCCGACATCTCGAGCGTCAGCTCGATCGCCGCCCTCGCCTCCGGGCTCGTCACCTCGCGCCAGAACGCGCCCGCGCCGCCCGCGCCCGACTTCGCCAGCAGCGCCGCCACCGGCAGCAGCACGAGCGCCGACAGGTACACGCCCAACAGGCCCTTGCCGAGGGCGCCCGCGATGGAGGCGCTATTTCGCAGTGGACACCCCCAGCGACTGCTCGATCCTGCTCACGATCCCCGTTTCCGGTTCGAAGAACCGCTTCGTCGCCTGCTTCCAGCCGCCGAGCGATTCGATCGTGAACAGGCTCTTGGGGGTGAGGAACCGCCCGGGCGCGGCGACGCCTTCGATCACCGGCCGGTAGCCCTCTTCCGCCCAGATCTTCTGGCCGGCGGGGGAAAGCAGGTACTTCTCGAACGCTCTGGCGCTCGCGCTCGTGCCGATGACCGCGAGCGGATTCTGGATCAGGATCGTGGCCGCCGGGATCACGTATTCGATCGACGAGCCCTTCTTCTGATCGGCGATCGCCTCGTCCTCGTAGTCGATCAGCGCGTCGCCCCTGCCCGCGAGGAACGTCTGCAGCGCGTTTCTCGCCGAGCTGTCCTGGCTGACCACGTGCTTGAACAGCTCCTGCAAGTACGCCTGCGCCTGCGCCGGGGTCCTGCCTTCCTTCAGCTGCGCGCCGTACGCCGCCATCACGTTCCAGCGCGCGCTCCCCGACGTGAACGGATTCGGCGTCAACACCTGCACGCCCGGCTTGACGAGGTCGCTCCAGCCGGTGATGTGCTTCGGGTTGCCCTTGCGCACGACGATCACCGCGACCGAGTCCGTCACGAACCCGTGCGTCGCGTTCCGGTTCCAGCTCGGCGACACCAACCCCGCCTTGACCAGCTTTTCGACGTCTCCTTCCAGCGAGAAGTTCACCACGTCCGCGTGCAGCCCGTTGGCGACCGCCCGGCTCTGCTCGCCCGAGGGCCCGTACGACTGGCTGAAGCTCACGCCCCTGCCCTCGGCTGTCGCCCCGAACGCCGGGATCAGCTTTTCGTAGGCCCCCTGCGGGGTCGAGTACGCGACCAGCGTCACGTGCTTCTCGCCGCTCGCGGAGCCGCTCCCGCAGGCGGCCAGGCCGAGGACGGCGGCGATCGAGGCGAGTGCGGCTGCGGTCGAGGCCAGTGCGGCAGGGGGTTTGCGTATCACCATGATCACTTTCTGTATCGACAACGTAGGAGCTACGGCGGCTGCGAGTATACACCACAAATCCAGTTGGTAATAGCCAGATTGTGAGATGCCTGCAAATGCCGCCGGCTCGAGGCCGAGCTCGAAACGCCCGGTCCGAAGGCGCGGTCCGAAGGCGCGCCCTCGCTCGACTTTTCCGCCGGTTCGGCTACTCTTCGGGGGCGGGGCCGCGCGAGGGCCGTCCCGTCCGCAGCCCGATGCTCCCGGCGTCGAGCGACCGACAAGGAGAGGAGATCCCGCAGATGTCAAGCACGACGTCGCTTGCCCCCGAGGAGAGGACCGAGGCCGCCGAGGCCGCCGTCGAGGCGATCGCCAACGCCGCCGGCCAAGAGGCGACCTTCTCGCTCGCGCTGAGCCAGGACCAAAAGGACATCCGCGAGTGGGTGCACGGCTTCGCCGCCGACGTCATGCGCCCGGCCGCGCACGAGTGGGACGAGAAGGAGAAGACCCCGTGGCCGATCATCGAGGAGGCCGCCAAGATCGGGCTGTACGGGTTCGAAGGGCTCGCGCAGTTCTTCGCCGACCCGACCGGCCTGACGCTGCCGATCGTCAACGAGGAGCTGTTCTGGGGGGACGCCGGCATGGGCATGGCGATCATGGGCACCTCGCTCGCCGTCGCCGCGATCTTCGGCCAGGGCACCGGCGAGCAGATCGGCGAATGGATCCCGCGCTGCTTCGGCACGCCCGACGACGTCAAGGTCGCCGCCTTCTGCTCCTCCGAGCCCAACGCCGGCTCGGACGTCAGCGCGATCCGCACGACCGCCAAGTTCGACGAGTCGGCCGGCGAGTGGATCCTCAACGGCCAGAAGGCCTGGGCCACCAACGGCGGCATCTCCGACGTGCACGTCATCATCGCCTCCGTCGACCGCGAGCTCGGTGCCCGCGGCCACGCCGCGTTCGTCGTGCCGATGAGCGAGGCCAAGGGCATCAGCGAAGGCGCCAAGGTCTCCAAGCACGGCCTGCGCGCGTCGCACACGGCCGACGTCCACCTCGACGACTGCCGCGTGCCGGCCGGCTACGTGCTCGGCGGCAAGGACAAGCTCGACGAACGCCTCGCGCGCGCGAAGGAGGGCAAAAAGAACAAGTCCAACGCCTCGATGGCCACGTTCGAGGCCTCCCGGCCGACCGTCGCCGCGCAGGCGCTCGGGATCGCCCGCGCCGCCTACGAGTACGCGCTCGACTATGCCAAGGAGCGCGAACAGTTCGGCCGCAAGATCGTCGAGAACCAGGCGATCGCGTTCACGCTCGCGCGCATGAAGCTCGAGATCGACGCCTCGCGGCTGCTCGTCTGGCGCGCGTCCTGGATGGGCCGCAACCAGGTCCCGTTCGAGAACGCCGAGGGCTCGATGTCCAAGCTCAAGGCCGGCGAGGTCGCCGTGTGGGTCACCGAGCGCGCGATCCAGATCCTCGGCGGCAACGGCTACGCGCGCGAGTTCCCCGTCGAGCGCTTCCACCGCGACGCCAAGATCTACGACATCTTCGAGGGCACCGCCGAGATCCAGCAGATGGTGATCGCGCGGGCCATCTCGGGGATGTACATCCGCTAGGGCGCTGGGTTTCAGCCTGAAACAGGAGGTTGCGGTGTGTCGGTCGGCACGATCTACACCCGAGCGGTCAAGAGGTCTCGATCTTCTGTCGATGCCTGACTGGTGGAACACGCCCTCACCCGCCGACCCTTTCTCATAGCAGCAGGCGTCGTGGTGCTCGTCCCCGGCCTGGTCGGGGCCTGGATCGGACTGCGCATCGGCGGCGCCCGGGTGACGCTCTGGGTCGACGATGGCGTCACCCCGCTGGCGGCGCTGATCGCGTGTGTGCTGTGCTTTCGCGCCCGCGCTCGGCACCGTGGACGGATGCGTCTGTTCTGGTCGCTGCTCGGCTGCGCGACCGCGCTCTGGACACTCGCCGAGGTCATCTGGGGCTGCTACGCGCTGATCCTCGACGTGGCAGTGCCCGTGCCCTCCTGGGCGGATGTCGGCTACCTCTCGGCGATCCCGTTCGCGGTCGCGGCTCTGGTCGTGCACCCGGCGACGGGGGGCGGCGGCACACGCAAGGCCCGTTCGGTGTTCGACGGCCTGGTGGTCGCCACGGCGCTGATGTTCCTCAGCTGGACGCTCGTCCTCGGCCCGCTGTGGCACAGCGCCGATCTCAGCACGTGGACCGGCGTCGTGACGCTGGCGTATCCGTTCGGCGACGTGGTGATCGTCTTCTTCATCGTGCTCGCCATCCGCGGGATGACCGGTGCAGACCGACTGCCGCTGTGGTGCCTGCTGGCTGCCCTGCTGGTGATGGCGCTCTCAGACAGCACCTTCACCTACCTCACCGAGGCGGGGAGGTACACGAGCGGGAACCCGGTCGACATCGGCTGGATCGCGGCGTACCTCGGGATCGCGCTTGCCGCCTTCAGCTCGCGGCCGAGCAGCGCCCTGGTGCCAAGGGCGGAGTACTCCAGGCCGTCGCTCGCGTCGCTCATCTCGCCGCTGCTGCCGGTGCTGCTCGCGCTGGCCGTCGCCGCCGTGCAGATCAGGCTCGGCCATCACCTCGACCGCGCGGCCTGGCTGATGGCGTTCGGGCTGATCGCGCTGGTGCTGGCGCGCCAGGGGCTGATGGTGCTCGAGCTGCTCGCGCCCAGCCGCGACACGCAGGCCGGCCTGGTGCAGAGGCTCACGCATTTGGCTCTGGGTGACGCGGACGCCCGGGAGGGACCGGGGTCTCGGCTGCAGGGCGGGCAGCCATGAGCCACCTCGACCTGAGCGCCGGGCAGTCCGGCCGCGTGGGGTTCACGCCCGCGAGCGGCGCACCGGATGTCAAATGGATTCGCCCCGACACACTGGCCTACCTGCCGCCCCCGATGTCGAAGTCAGCGGTCCGGGAGCGCACCGAGCGGGCGAACGCCTTGATCGTGATCATGCTGACCCTCGCCTGCACCGCCCTGGCGCTCTACGACCTGTTCCTGCTGGCGTTGGGCTCCTGAGGGATCAGGTGCAGGGGCGAGGAATCGGCAAAGGTGCTCAGCTGCGGCCCTCTGTGACGAAGTCCGACAGGCAGCCTTCGGTTGGTCGCGCGGGCCATCTCGGGGATGTACATAAGGTAGCTCCGGGATCGACTTCCCGGGATAGGCAGACCGGCCCCGCGCGGAACCCGCGAACGGAGCCGGTCAGCCTCTGCGAACGTTGCAAGGCTGCTTGGCAGCCGCTACTTGGCTTTGCAGGCGGCGAGCGCCTGTTCCTTGGCCGCGCTGGACGGTATCGGCGAGGCGTTGATGACTTCGACGCACACTTCTTTGGCGGCCTTGCGTGCCCCTTCCAGGTCACCGCTGGCGGCTTTGTTGCAGATCCCTTCGACCTTGCTCTTGACGCTCGCCGAGAGCGTCGGCGCGGCCTGGATCGAAGCCTTGCAGGCCGTCACCGCCTGCTGTACGGCCGCGCTGCTCGCGCCACTCGCCGTGCCGGCCGGGGTGCTGGTGGCTGACGTCGAGGACGTCCCGGCGCCCGCCGGGCTGGTCGAAACGCTCGTCGAGACGCTCTGGCTGCTGGACGTCGAGCTGCTGCTGCTCCCGCAACCCGCGACGAACACAGCGCCGAGGACCGCGACGACGAGCCACGCTGACAATCTCCGGAACATCTGATCCCCCCAACTCGTTGGAAGAGGCGCTCGTTCGCCGGCCCTTCCGCCGGCTGGCGCCTTGACGCCGCTCAACCTACACCCGCGCGCGGAGGAACGTCGGTCTGGGCCGCCTCGATCCGGGCTACCAGGCCTGACGGGCGCCGCAGCGCGGGCAGACGACCGTGGTGGAGACCGCGGCGGCGAAGACCAGGCCGCAGGCGCACGCGTATGAGGCGTTGTCGACCGGGCCGCCGGCCTCGCGGACGCGCGCGACCGCGAGGTCTCGCTTGGAGACCGGCGTTGGAGCGACCGCGTTGGCCGCCGCCGCGCGCTTGCGCCGGCGTCGCAGCGAGTGGCGCTCGCTCAGGATCGGTGGCAGGAGGTCCGTTGGTCGCATCGCTCTCTACCCGTTAAGACGCCCGGGATGTCCAAAGGTTTCGCCTTGCAACGGCGATTTCTTGCTTGGAAACACTCGCGGGCGGGTTTGGGATACTTGACGGCGATGAATCCGGCGCGTAGGCGGACGGTGCGGCTGACGGTGGCTCTCGGCGCGGCGGTGGTGCTTGCCGGGGCGCTGGTGTATACGAGCTTCAGCGCGGCGTCGCCTGCGCTCACGCCGAGCCAGCTGGTGCGCCAGGCCCAGCCCGGACGCAGCTATCAGGTGACGGGCACGGTCGTCGGCGGCTCGGTGCGCCGCAGCGGAGGCACGCTGGACTTCGCGGTCGAGGACCGCGCGGGCGGGACGCGAATTCCGGTCGCCTACACCGGCACGGTGCCCGACCCGTTCCGGGAAGGGCGCGAGATCATCGTGA
Source organism: Solirubrobacteraceae bacterium (assembly GCA_035632775.1). Lineage (GTDB taxonomy): Bacteria > Actinomycetota > Thermoleophilia > Solirubrobacterales > Solirubrobacteraceae > Palsa-744. The sequence continues at coordinate 5,960 of DASQGE010000072.1, forward strand.
CCGTGCAGAAGCAGGGCGGCTCCTACGTGGGGGAACGCGACTCGCTGATCACGAAGTGCCCGTCCAAGTACAAGGTCGCGCCGAGCTCCGCATCCGGCGGCGGTGCCCGCGAGAAGCAGAACTACTGACATGGCCTCGCTTACGGCGCCTGGCGAGATCGCGGGGACGCACGGCCCGAGCCGTGCCGGGGGCGGCCGCTGATGGCGAGCATCGGAAGCGCCTGCCTGGTGCTCGCGCTCGCCGTGTGCGCGTACGGGGTCGGCGCGTCGCTCTACGGGGTGCGGCGCGGGCGCACGGAGTGGTCTGACGCGGGGCGGCGCGCGGTGTACGCGCTGGCGGGAGTCCTGACGGTCGCGTTCGCGCTGCTCGAGATCGCGTTCCTGCGCGACGACTTCGCGTTCAACACGGTCGCGGACACGTCGAGCACGACCACGCCCACGCTCTACAAGGCCGCCGCCGTGTGGTCCTCCCAGGAAGGCTCGCTGCTGCTGTGGGCCTGGCTTTTGTCGCTGTGGTCGAGCCTCGCGCTGTTCCTGACGCGCAGGCGCATGCGCGACGTCGCCGCCTACGCGACCGCGATCCTGCTCGGATTCGGCGCGTTCTTCGTGTCGCTGATGATCTTCTACGCGAACCCGTTCGGAACGACCAGTCCGGCGCCCGCCGACGGCGTGGGGCTGGACCCGCTGCTGCGCTTCCCGACGATGATGATCCACCCGCCGATGCTGTACTCCGGGTACACGCTGTGCACGGTGCCGCTGGCGTTCGGGATGGGCGCGCTGCTCGCGCGACGCCTCGACGCGGAGTGGATCAGAGCGATCCGCAAGTTCGCGTTCGCGGCCTGGCTGTTCCTCGGCATCGGCATCCTGCTGGGCGCGCGCTGGTCCTACGCGGAGCTCGGCTGGGGCGGCTACTGGGGCTGGGACGCCGTCGAGAACGCGTCTTTGATGCCGTGGCTGACCGGCACGGCGTTCCTGCACTCGCTGATGATCCAGGAGAAGCGGGGGATGCTGAAGGTGTGGAACGCCTCGCTGGTGCTGGCGACCGGCACGCTGGCGATCATGGGCACGTTCCTGGTGCGCAGCGGCGTGCTCAACTCGATCCACGCGTTCGGCGGGCACACGCTGGGGGTGCCGTTCGTGTGCCTGATCGGGGTGCTGATCGCCGGCTCGATCCACCTCGTGGTGAGTCGCCGGGAGATGCTGCGCTCAGAGCACCGGCTGGACTCGCTGCTCTCGCGCGAGTCGATCTTCCTGGCGAACAACCTCGTGCTGGTGGGCCTCTGCTTCGTGATCTTCTGGGGCACATATTTTCCATTGATCTCCGAAGCGCTGACCGGCAGAGCCGCGTCGGTGGGGCCGCCCTGGTTCGACCGCTACACGGTCCCGCTCGCGCTGATCCTGGTGCTGCTGAGCGGCGTCGGGCCGGTGATCGCGTGGCGGCGCGCGACGCCGGCCAACGCGCGGCGCAACTTCCTGGCTCCGCTGGCGCTCGCGGCGCTGACGCCGCTCGCGCTGCTGCTCGCCGGGGTGCCGGGCAGGCCGGCGGCGCTGGCGATGTTCGGCTGCGCGGCGTTCGTGCTCGGGTGCGTCGGACAGGAGCTCTTGCGCGGCGTGCGCGTGCGCCGGGCGATGGCGCGCGAGCCCGTGCCCGTTGCGTTGGTCGCGCTCGTGCGCCGCAACCGCAGGCGCTACGGCGGCTACGTCGTGCACGTCGGCATCGCGGTGCTGTTCGTGGGCGTGGCCGCGTCCTCCTCGTTCCAGCACGCCGTCGAGCCGACGCTGTCGGTCGGGCAGTCGAGCAGAGTCGGCGCCTACACCGTCCGCTACGTGCGCCCGACGGCGACGATCACGCCGAAGTACGACGCCGCCCACACCGGCGCGACGCTGAGCCTCGGCGCCGTGCTGGACGTGACCAAGCACGGCCGGCACGTGGCGACGCTGCGCCCGAGCGAGGGCTACTACGACTCCGGCGAACCGGGTCAGGGCTCGGTCGGCCACTTCATCGGCGGCCAGCCCGTCAGCCACGTGAGCATGAGCGCGGGCCCCACGCGCGACGTGTGGAGCGCGATCGCGCCGGACATCGAAACTCCGCAGCTGAAGCGGATCGTCGAAGTCGGGAACAAGACGATCCCGATCGTGCGCCCCGACGAGGGCCTGATCGCGATCGCCTACCTGGAGAGCGCCTACCTGCGCAGTCCGCCGCCGGCGCAGTTCCACTTCATCGTCTCGCCGCTCGTCATGTGGATCTGGATCGGCGGCCTGATCGTGCTCGGCGGCGCCCTGATCGCGATCTGGCCGGCGCCGTCCACGCTGCGCCGGCGACCGATCAGAGATCGGCCAGCCGTGCGCTCGCTGACGCGGCTCGGCGCCCAGCTGGAGGCCGCGCGCGAGGCCAAGTACCGCGAGATCCGCGACCTCGAGCTCGACTACCGCACCGGCAAGCTCTCCGACGAGGACTACCGGCTGACCGACGCCGCGCTGCGCGTCGAGGCCCTGGAGATCCTCGACCGGCTGGAGGAGCTGGACGCGCTGGAGCTGGAGGAGACGCCGGTCGCGGCCGCTGCGACCGAGGCCGAGGAGCCGGAGGCCGAGGAGGCGCTCGTCGGGGTCGAAGAGCCGGGGGCCGAGGGGGCCGAAGAGCCGAGGGCCGAGGGGGCGGGGGCGGAGGGTGAGGCCGAGGAGCCGCGGGTGGCTACGCCCACTTGAGCAGCACGATCGAGTTCACCGCGAACAGGATCGCGAAGAAGACCGTCCAGCGGTTGAGGTTGCGCTCGACCATCGAGCCGCCCCCCAGCGGGCCCTGGCCGCTGCCCACGCCGAAGGCGCCGGACAGGCCGGAGTCCTTGCCCGAATGCATCAGCACCAGGAACACGAGGACCACGCAGATCAGGACCTGCAGGACCGAGAGGATCGCTTCCACGGACGCAGGGTATCGCTTCGGTCTACGGGCGGGGGATGGTGGCCGTGGCGCGCGCGGTGGTTACAGCTGCGCAACCGCTTCGTGTGGCGACATGCGCCTTGTGGCTTGCCGGCGTTTCGGGTTTCGAATTTGAGTTCTTACATGGCTGGTGGCCGGTCTGCCGACCGGCTATGTGGGTAAGTGGTGGCACGGAGCGGCTACGGACAGGCGACCGTGGCCGTGGCGCGCGCGGTGGTGTGGTCGGCGAACGTGGCTTCGGCGGCGAACGGGAAGCCGCCGGCCGGGCAGCGGCGCGGCACCACGACCGCGCCGGCGGCGACGTGCGCCCGGGGGGTGCGCCGCCCGCCGAACGTCAGCGACAGCGACACGTACGAAGCGTCCGGCTCGTACATCACGGTCGGGATCGGTGGAACCGACGTCACCGTCCTCCAGCCGAAGGGCGCCCTGTCCGTTTCGAGGATCTCGGTGCTGATCTCGCTCCGATCCAGCGGCGTTTCGCCCTGCCCGAAGATCTCGAACGTCGGCAGGCCTGCGCGGCTGGGGCCGCGGAAGACCGACAGCGTGACTTCCTCGGGGAGCGTCTGCGAGCCGGCGTGCACCTCCAGCAGCGCGTGCCCGCGCCCGAGGAGCGACCCGGATGGGCAGCCGCCCGGGCCCCTGCGCCTCAGGCGGGCCGGCGGGCAGGTCTTGACCCCCCGGACGTCGATCGTCAAGCCGGCGGGCAGGCGCACGACGAGCCGGCGCAGGGGCGGCGGGACTCCTTCTTCGCCGCCGGAGAAGCGGAGCGCGAGCGTGAAGGCGGTGCTCGCGCCGAGTCGGTCGGGCAGGAACGAGGGGCGCATGCTCACACCCGACGTGGCCTCTGCCGCGGCCGGCGCGCCGGCGCAGCAGCACGCCAGCCCCGCGAGGACCGTCGCCGCACGGGCCGTCAACCCAAGGATCCTGGCCGAACGCCGTCGCCTCATCGCTACTTCTTCGGGCAGGCGATCTTATGCTTGGCCGTGACGGTCGAGCCGTCCTCGAAGCTGATCACCGTCTCCACGGGCCAGCCCCCGCGCGGGCAGCTCTTGGGGGTGATGAGGCCCTTGACGTGGAACAGCTTGCGCTTGCCGTGGACTTTCTTGTAGTAGGCGACGTTGCGTGCGCCGATCGACAGGAAGCCGCCGACAGCCGAGGCGTCGGACGCTTCGGGGAGGACTTTGATCAGGGGAACGTTGAGGCTGAAGCCGAGCCCGTAGGGCTTGGGTCCCTGGATCACCATCGCCGTGAACACGATCTGGAGCGACACCGGGGAAGAGCCGTTCAGGTAGAGCAGCAGTTCGACGTGGCCCGGGTGGTTGTTGGCGAGGAAGAAGTCGATCGTCGCGTTCTCGTGGATGATTTCGGGATCACTTTCGATCCTGTACGCGCCTTCGACTTCGCCGAACCCGGCCCTGGAGTCGGCGGGGCAGGCTTCGGGGCCGACGTTTTCGAGCTTCGCCGCCGTGCACGTGCCGGTGCCTTCCAGGTTGATGGTCGCCCCGGCCGGTCCGAAGGCCGTGAAGTGGGTGATCGGCGAGGGCACCGGCAGGTTCGTCGAGCCGAACTTCGCGCGTCCGAACACGTTCGTCGGCACGCCCAGCTTGTCGGGCGAGAAGCCCGCTTCGATGATGGTCACGGTCTCTTCGGCCTGCGCGACCGCTGTGAAGCCGAGCAGCAGGGCGCAGCCGGCCAGCAAGGTTGTGGCGATAACTCGAACCTTGAACATCCTCGTCCCTCGCTTGGTCGCTGGACACGCAGGCCGGCTGCCCACCGGATTGACGTGCTGAACCCTAAACCCGCGGGGACGAAGAATAGAGCGGTATGCGACATTCCGCCTCATACCTCGCTACGGTCCCCCCGACATGGCAAGGAAGGGTTCGCCCCCTCAGGGAGGTGGGCCAGACGCGATTACGAATCCTTTACGGGTTCGTGCTTGTCTGCCGATATGAATCACGGATGGCGTGCCGGCGTATTGTGGGCAGGCGTCGCCGTGACTTACCATGAGCAAGGAAACGCATCACGATGAGCCCAGAGAGAGGCAGCCGATGAGCGGCTCGCGCCGCGTCAGCTCGCGCCGCCGGGCGTGGCGCACGGCCCTGTCCGCCCTCGCCGGCGGCGGGCTGACCGCGGCCGGGCTCGGAGGACCCCTCGCCGCGGCGCTCGGCGCCGAAGCGCCCACCGGCTCGACCACCTCGACCGCGGGCGCCCCGACGCCGGTCGCGACCACCCCCCAGAGCACCGTCGAAACGGCCGCGCAGGCAACGGGGACGAGCACCCAGAGCACGACCGCTCAGCCCGCCGGCGGCTCCGCTGCGGCCGGCGCCCCCCCGTCCGCCCCGGGCGAAGCCCCCACGATCGTGGTGCGGCGCAAGCAGCATGCGACCGCCTCCAAGCCCACCGGGCGCAGCGTGACCCGGACCACCGCTCGCTCGGGCGGGAAGTCCTCCAAGGGCGCCGCCGCGGGCGGCGCGAGCGCCCCCGCCGGCGGGCCCAACAACGTGGCGCTCCCACCGCTGGCCGTCGCGGGTCAGGCCGGCGCGCTGGCGGCGATGCTCGGCAGCTCGGCCGTGTCGGCGCAAGCGCTCGACTTCTACCGCATACCGCTGTTCCTGCTGCCGATCTACCGCGCCGCCGCCGTCCAGTACGACGTGCCCTGGCAGATCCTCGCGGCGATCAACGAAATCGAGACCAACTACGGCACCGACCTGTCCGTCTCGAGCGCGGGCGCGGTCGGGTGGATGCAGTTCATGCCCTCGACCTGGCTGCAATACGGCGTCGACGCGCTGAACGCGGGCTACGCCGATCCGTACAACCCCGTGGACGCGATCTTCGCCGCCGCCCGCTACCTGAACGCCGCGGGCGCGACCCAGAACCTGAACGCGGCGATCCTGGCCTACAACCACTCCGAAGCGTATGTCAGCTCGGTCCTGCTGCGCGCAAAGCTGATCGCCGCCTATCCCGGCCAGGTGATCGCCACCCTGACGGGGCTGATCGACGATCGCCTGCCTGTGACCGGCAGGCGTTTCGGCTGGGGCGCGCCTGCCGCCGCCGGTGTGCAGCTTCCGTCGCCGTCCAGCGCGACCGCGGGCGCGACCCCGGGCTCCTCGGCCGCGCCTGCCCCGGCGACCGCCGCAAGCGCCGCGACCGCGACCGGGGCGGCGCTGCAGCTGGTGGACGTCACAAGCGAACCGAACGCCGACGCGGTGGCGGTGCAGGACGGACGGGTCGTCAAGCTCGGAAGCTCGCGCAAGCTGGGCAGATACGTGGTCCTGCAGGACGTGTACGGGGACGTCTTCACCTACGCCCAGCTCGGCAGCATCGCCCCGAGCTACCTGCCGCCGCGCTCGGAGTCCGCCGCGGGCTCCTCGGCGCAGAGCCCCGGCGCATCGACCCGCGGCGTCTCCGACTCGGCCGGCGGCGCCGGCGCCTCGGGATCGGCGCCCGCGGGCACGGGCAAGCTGCGCGTGTTCGCGCATCCCGGCAACCCGGATGCGCTCGCCGCCGCCCGCGCCAACGCGGCCACCACGAGATCCGCCACCAGTGCCTGGCGGCCGCTGCGCAGCGGCTCGATCGTCGCGCAGGGCACCGTGCTCGGCCGCGTCAGCACGCCTGCGGGCGCCCGCGTCGGTCATCTGCGCTTCGCGATCAAGCCCGCCGGCGATCCGAGCACGGTCGACCCGCGCGCGATCCTCGAGAACTGGAAGCAGCTGGACATCGCGCTGCACCCGCAGGGCGCGAAGGGCAACCAGAGCCTCCTCGGCGCGACCGCGAGCGACGTGTTCCTGCTCTCCAAGAGCCGGCTCGAGCGCGAGGTGCTGTCCGATCCGGGCATCGCGATGTCCGCCTGCTCCCGCCGCGAAGTCGCCGCCGGAGCGATCGACGAGCGCGTGCTGGCCACGCTCGCCTTCCTGTCGCGCAGCGGCCTGAAGCCCGCGGTCGGCACCCTGTCCTGCGGCAACGGCGCGTACGCCGCCGCGGGCTACGTGTCCGCGCGTGGAACCGGTGACGCGATCGCGATCGTCGCGATCAACGGCGTGCCGATCGCCGGCCACCAGGGCGCCGGGTCGATCACCGACACGACGATCCGTACGCTGCTGACGCTGCAGGGTCAGCACTTCCCCGCCCGGATCGTCAGCCTGATGCGCTACCCGGGTGCGCCGACCACGCTTGCGCGGGCAGACCACGGCGACTACGTCGAGGTCGTGTTCGCGCCCGCCCCGACGCACGCGAGCCATGTCAGCCCGGCCGCGATCGTGCCCGCCGCCCATGCGGCGGGCGCCGGCGCGACGGCGCCCGCCCCAGAAGCGATCGTGGGCGGGCTGAGCGCCACGCAGTGGGAACAGCTGATCTCGCGCGTCGCCGGGCTGCCCGTGCCGAAGGTGACGGTCAAGCCGAGCTCCGCCGCGATCCCGGACCCCAAAGGGGCGCGGGTCGCGGGCGGCGGCAAGGGGTAGCCTCACCGCCCTTTCGAGGCGGACGGGACTCCGGGTGCGGGTCGCGGGGGGCGGGGCCAGGGGTAGCTTGCGATCCTCGCGTCCCGATGCGCGATGATGCCCTCAATGCCCACCTACGGCGGGATCGATCTCGGCGGCACGAAGATCCAGGCGGTGATCGTGGACGAGGAGTTCAGCGTGCTCGGCTCCGCGCGACGGCCGACGCCGACCAGCGGCGGGCCCCGGGACGTCGTGGCGGAGATGGAGGCCACGCTGCGCGACGCCGCCGCGGCGGCCGAGATCGAGCCGGCTCGGCTGGACGGGATCGGGGTCGGCTCGCCCGGGACGATCGAAGACGGGAACGTCACCAGCGCGCGCAACCTGCCCGGCTGGGAGGGCACGTTCCCGCTCGCGGCGACGCTGCGGAGCGCGCTGGGGGCGGAGGTGCGGGTCGGCAACGACGTGCAACTCGCCACCGACGCGGAGATGCGGCTCGGCGCCGGGCGGCTGTACAGCTCGCTGCTCGGCGTCTTCTGGGGAACGGGGGTGGGCGGCGGCCTGATCCTCGACGG
>DASQGE010000073.1:0-2051 GCA_035632775.1 Solirubrobacteraceae bacterium
TCGAAATAGCCGCAACCGACTACCCCCGCATCCTCACCATCGACTACACCGGGAAGTAGCGCCCTGGCGCCATCGCTGGCCTATGATCGGCCCCGATGCAGCAGAGCACCCCGAGCCACCGAGGGCCCCATCGTGGCGTAGAGCGCTTGAGACAGACCGCCGCAGGCCTGCCGCCGCTGCGCTTCGGGCTGCTGGTGGCGGCATTGCTCTTGCTCGCGGCCGGGATTCTCGTGGCGATTCTGGTGGGCTCGCAGGCGCCCGCAGGAAACTCGCAGGCACACGCGAAACGCTCGCGGACTTCACCGGCTGCCGCGCAATCTGCGAAATCGACCCTGCCAAGCTGCGGAGCGCGATGCGATCCGATCGATCCGAGATACCTCACCGGCGTGCCGTTCGGCAGAAGCTCCTTCTGGATCCAGCCATGGCGGGCCTATCTGGACACCTGGCCGGCGTCGCGTCTGCTCGACTCGCTCGGTGTCAACTTCGACGTCAAGGCCTCCGCAGCGCACGACGTGGCGCGGCTGCTGCACGACAGCGGCTTCAGGCTTGCGCGTGTCGGGATCAACTGGAGCGCCCTCTCCTACAGCGACCCGACGAAATTCACCAACGAATCCGCCATCCGCACGCGGCTGGTCGCGCTGCACGACTACGGCCTGCGGCCGCTGATCCTGCTCGACGCCAACAGCGTGGCTCCGTGCCCGACCAAGAAGGTCGTGCTGGATACGGTCACCTCCGCCCCGGCGGGTGCGACGAGCGTCACGCTCACTGCGTCCAGCGCCGCCGAGGTGCTCCCGGGCAAGACCGGCTTCGACTCAGCCGTGTTCAACCCCTCCAAAGGGACGCACAGACATCGCGGGGCACGCGCCAAGACGGCCGTCAAGCTCAGCCCCGCGCAGAGGCGTGAACGCCGCGAAGCCCGCCGCGCGGCGGCCGGGGCGGGACTCACCCGTCTCGTGCTCCAGGGCAATCCCGGCATTCTCATCACCAAGGTCAGCGCAAGCCACGTGGCGAGCCTGTCCAGGCCGCTTCCGCTCGCGCTGCCGGCCGGCGAACACAAGGGCACGACGCTGTTGTACGCGCCGTTCGGCCCGCCCAAGCTGCCAGACGGCTCTGACAACCCCGCCTTCCAGGCAACGCTTCGAGGCTGGCTCAGCTATGTCGCCACCGTCTCCAAGCTGGCCCAGGGCATCTTCGGTCCCGACGGCTACGATCTGGAGGTCTGGAACGAGCTCACCTTCGGCTCGCAGTTCCTGGACTCCGAGAACTATTACACGCCGGCAGGACAGGGCAGCCGGCGCACCGTGACGAGAGAAGTCACCAAGACGCTGCTGAACGAAACGGTCGCCTACGTGCGCAGCCCCGCCCACGGGATCGGCTCCGGCGTGGGCATAACCAACGGCTTCGCGGATCAGACCCCATTCACATCCGGCGCGCACTCACCGGCGGGACTCACCGCGCTCAGCAAGCACCTGTACACCGGCGTAAAGAGCTTTCCATCGGAATTTCACGTCACTCACGGAAACGTGCCGCTCGACGCTCTCGGTGAACGCGACACCGTCGGCCCCCACGGATCTGCCGGCAGTCTCACTCCGCTGTTCGTGCCTCGCTACCAGTCGCTGTTCCCCGAGTACTACCTGACCGCGGTGCAGACAGCGACGATCGTGCGCGATCTCGCACCGATCACGACCGACATCCACGGGGTTCCCCACGGCCGCCACGTCAGCGCGCATGGAAGCGCACCACAGGTCTGGATGACCGAGTACAACCTTGGCACCAGGAGCGCGACGCCCGTCGGTCCGGACGAGGTCACCCCGGAGAGCTCCGCGCAGCTCACGGCCGCCGACAAGGCCCACTTCCAGGCCAAGGCGCTGCTGCGCAGCCTCGTCGCGATGGTCAACAAGGGCATGACCCGCGAGTACTTCTTCCACGCCGCGCCCGGACCCCTCAGCCTGATCAGCGAAAGCTTCTCCTCAACACTCGCCGCCCACCCCAACACCTACCCCGGCGACCAGTTCGGCGGGGAAACCATGACCGGCCTGCACAACATGCTC
>DASQGE010000074.1:0-13135 GCA_035632775.1 Solirubrobacteraceae bacterium
GCGTCCGAGACTTCATATAGGTCCATCGCATCCGAATCGCCTCGAATACAGAGTCGGGGAGCTGCGTGTCGCTGGACGCCGGCTGGATCAGATAGAGGAAGCCGGTGATCGGGTTCTGACCGACGATTCGCCGTTCCTTGAGAAACTGGAGCTGCTCCAGGGAGTGAAAGGGGTTACCGCCCGCGATCCGATGGATTCGCTGCACGAGGCGGCGTTGCATTCCCAGCATGTCGAGGTTTACTCGCCGGTGTGCGCTGTACCGGTCCTCGAACAGCCGACGGATGAACTCTAGGCCCTGGTCAGGGTCGAACGAACAGGCGACCGTGGGACAGTCGAGCTTTTGCAGCAGGGCTTCGAAGGGCTCTGAGTCCCAGCCTCCATCGAAGCGCTGACGCTCGCGAACTCGTCCCTCGAAGATGAACAGGATCCCGCTGTCCGGGCCCCGCTCCAGGCCGCCCGGTCCGGGCAGAACGCGACCGAGTTGCCAGACCAGCCTCTCGAACAGGAGGAGGACATCGTTAGAGCACCAATGAAGCTCTTGGAGGTGGATTATGAGTGGCGCATGTCTTCCCCGAACCGCGACCAGAAGTAGGAGAGCAGAGAGTAGCTGCCGTTCGGTGGTTGCGCTAGTACCGCCGTCTTGCAATCCGAAAACTGTCCGGATGGCTGACTTGGCCCGACGGGCCAAGTCAGCGTCGTAGCGCGCTACGGCCCGGATGATGCTCTCGGCCGGATCCTCGAGAGACGATACCTCGACCAAACCGAGGAGGAAGTCGGCAACAATGCGATGGGGATCGTCAAGCGTCTTTGCCTGCTTGGCCACGACCACGGCACTGCCACGTCGGCGCTGTCTAAGCGCGAACTCTTCGCTCAATCTGCTCTTGCCACTCCCTCCCATGCCGACGACACCGATCGAGGCCACGCCGTTGGCCAGTGCCCGCTCATACTCGTGCTCGAGGCGGGATAGCTCAGCGCGAAAGGGCTGTTCATAGAAGCGCGGACGCAGGTTCTCGATAACCCTGACCGTTCCCAGCGGGATCCAGCCGATGGCCGACTCATCGTCGCCCTGCGACCCGATTGCGATCTCACCCAGATCCACGTCTCCCACCGAATGGGTCAGTAGCTCCAGGGAGCATTGAGCGCGGATCGGATCATCGGTCGCGCCCCCCGGCGCCAGCTCCATCCCACTCGGCGCATCCGCGTCTATTGGGCCGACGAGGATGATCCGCGCATCCTCCCGTTCCATCTCCGCGCCAGGGTGCCACCACAACCGTGAGCCGGGCACCGACAAGCTGAGTGATCGGAAGTCGATGTTCACGGCAAAGGGGACTCCTGCAAGAACCCTCTTGGGAGGCGAAACGATGACCGCTTGATGAGGCTCCGTCTGCTCGGAGGCGCCGAGATGCTCATGGACCTCGGCGATCTCTTTCTCCGAAAGGGCCTCGCGCAGAATTTCGTCGATCACTGGGCGGTGCTTGCTAAACAGGCCCTCGATCTGAGCGCGATCGAGAATATGGCAGTGGCGTTGGTAGGCGCGTTCAACCCGTGCGCGCGCCTCCGTTATCCGCTCTTCGGTCAGGCGAGCTGACAGGGCAACGATGAACAACGTAGGGTTGAGCGTCGTCACCATGTTCACGAGACTGCCAGCGACCTCCTGGACCACGTCGTCTACCCTGCTCCGCTTCTTGCACTGCCCCCCAATCGTGATCGCCGCCGCAATGTCAAGCGCCTCGTCCATCAAGAACTGCTGTCTCCCAATGAAGTCCGAGCCGCCATCGGGAAGGTTCGGAGTCACGTACCATTCATAGTCTGGCCGCAGCCTCGCGAAGACGGCCGCGACCGCGACCTCGAACACCTGAAGTCTCGCGGGGCCCTTTGAGGGTCCGCCCTCACGATGTACCTTTACCCCGAAGTCTTCAGGGGGATCCCAGGGAAAGTCAACCGTGAGCAGATCCCAAGCGCGCTTTTCAATCTTGGTAGTACCTTGCATCCCCACCTGCTTCGGTAGATCTCTCGCTCCAGTTGGCGGCGAGCATCGCGTAGACAATGCTGTCGAGGTAGCGGCCACTAACCAGTTCGGCCTGGTGAAGGACGCCCTCCTGGTCAAATCCAAGGCGTTCGGGAATAGCGCGACTCTTGCCGTTTTCGACTGCGGCCCGGATCTCGACCCGGTTGAGGTCCCAGACCGTGATCGCGTGATCAACCATCAGACGCACGGCGCTCGTCATCAGCCCCCTGCCTTGATGGTCGGCGTCGAGCCAGTAGCCCAACACGGTTCGTCGGTGCCGCCAATCAACCTCCATATAGCTGATCACACCCGCTATACGGTCTTGGCAGACAATGGCAGCGTGAAAGCCTTCGTTGGCCGCGACCTGCCTTTCACTGCGGCGGATGAATTCGAGGGTGTCCTGAAAGGTCTGTGCCGCTGCCCATGCCAACCACTGAGCTAGGTGCTCCCGGTTGGACATGATTAGCGCATGGAGTTCGGGTGCGTCTGCCGTACTGAGTAGCCGAAGGTGAGCGTCCTCGCAAAAGGCGATCTTCGTACAGTCGAACTGGTCCGTAGCTCCCACGCTAACCGATGCTCTGCTATGCGGACGCGAGCGGTGTGGGAACGTGGTCATTGGCGAAGCCGGAACACTGCAAAATCGTTTCCGCCAATGCGGTCGATCCCGAGGTCACGGATGTCGAAGAGTTGAAAGACGAGCTCGTGGTGGTTACGAAGCTCATCGAAGACGGGCCGGATAGATAGCCAGCTGGCGTCATCAAGCACGACATACCCACCAGGACGGGCGACGCGAGGCAAGTAAAGCGCGAGATCCCGTTCAACTGCTACACGATCATGGTTCCCGTCGATGTGTAAGAGATCAATTGAGCCCTTTGGAAAGCGTGTGGCGACATCTGCGGAGCGGGCTCTCACAATGCAGCAGTTGCCGTCGAGGCCCAACACGGATATGCGCAGACACACGTCTTTGTATAGAGCGTCCCACTCCACGGCGTTTGGCCAGGTTCGTAGGTCGATGCCGGCGTTATGATCGTCGTTCTGCACGGCGGCTGCGGCGGAGTAAGGATCAATGCCGACTATTTCACCAGAGCCACCCCACTTAAAGACAAGTGCAAGCGGCAACAGAAGACGCCCACGATAGACACCGATCTCAACGACTCGCTTGATCGGCTCGGCGATGATGAGCTCGGCGAGCAGATACGACTTGAGAAGAGTGGCTCCGCCGCCTCCATCAAGTTGAATGCTTTCGACGGTCGCGGCTATTTGCTGGCGTAGTTCTGGGTCGAGAAGCTGACCAGCCCCGAATCGCCTAGGCTTAGCATATAGGGTCATGTCACACTCTAGCACAGGCCGGAACCTCCGAACTAAGGAGCCCATCAAGGTCTGGGACGTGGCTCATGTCAGCCAGAGAGTCAGATACGCGCGGGTCTTCTCGACGATGGGCATGCAGCTCCCCGCGAGGTGCGCGGCATTGGAGATCAACGGCGTCACGTCGGAAGCCAGGAATCTTAAGCCTTCTCAGGATCACGAAGTCGGTCGCAAATCCCCCCGCGCGACGACTAACGCCCCTCGACACCAGAGCTTGGGTGCCACCTCCCAAGCCGAGTGGGTCGAGCGATCGTCGATCGAGCGACGCGAAGAACGCCGGCAAAAACTCGACTCCGTTGAACAACGGAACGATGACGCTGGCGCGAGGCAAGCGCGATAATTCCTAGTTATCAGCGCAGCAGCAAGCCTCCAAGTACGTCCGCATCCGAAACAACCCGCTTGAGAGTCCGATCAGACACGTGCGTATAGATCTCGGTCGTACTCAGGCTCGCGTGCCCGAGGAGGCGTTGGATGTAGCGGATGTCAACGCCAGCCTCGATCAGCTGGGTAGCGGCGGTGTGCCGCAACATGTGCGGTGTCACCCTGGTACGTAGACCAGCGTCCCGCCCGACCTTGCGAAGCCGAGATCGCATCGCCGGCGCGGTGAGGGGCTCGTAACGCAGGTTGAATAAGAGGTTAGAGTGCGCGACGCTGAAGGTGGTGCGCGTCTTGAGGTACGCACGTGTGAGCCCGGTGATCCAGTCATTTGTCAGGAAGACCTGTCGCTCGCGTCGTCCCTTGCCCACGAGCCGCAGACTCTGGCTGGGAAGGTCGATGTCGTGACATTTTATTCCCACGACCTCGTGCACACGCACGCCTGTTGCCACCATCAGAGCTACCGCGAGGAGAGTCGTGGACTCATGCGGCTGGTCAAGGACTTCGTCCACGTCGCTCGCGTCCCTCACGCCAGCACTTTTCTGCAGGAAAACGAAGAGACGATCGAGTTCGTGTGCGGGCAGGATACGGGGCAGCTTGCGCGATCGTCCAATGGTGACCGTCGCACCCACCCACGGATCGGCCGCCAACAAGCGGCGAGACAGTAGCCATCTGCAGAACCCGCGAAGGCCCGATGCGCGTCGTCTGATTGAGGTCGAGGAGAGCCCTTCCGCACGCTGCTCTTCAATGAAGCCGACAAGACGCTCTCGGTCGATCTGGTTGACCGACGCGCAAACGCCGAGGTGTCGCTCGAACGCCCCGATGTCCCCGGCGTACGCACGAATCGTGTGCGGAGACAGATCCCTCGTGACGAGGAGCCAGCGAACGTACTGCTCGCGAGCCTGACACACCTGCATATTGGCCCCTTTCGTCCTGTGGGTCGGTATCTCTTGGAGACCGTCGGTGATGGCCGGAGATCTGACCCACTCTTGATTGTGTGGGTGGAGATCGGCAGCGAAGCCTTGGCTCTTTAGACGTTGCTGTCTCTCTAACGCCCAGTGGCACCGGGACCAGCGCGAGGGGCAAGAGCTGCCTCGGTTTTGGGAGACACGAACGAGCCAGTTCCTTCGCACCAGCCCTGCCGGCGCCGGTCACCGCAGCATGCGGCGCCAGGAAGCGGACCTGAGCGAGGCGCGTCAAGCGAGCTTGGGGACAATCCAGAGTGGGCCTGACGCTCGGGCCGGGGCGGCTGTGTCAAACGCTCGGTGGGGTCGGTGGCGGTAGCCGCTTGCCAATTTTCGCCGCCGGACAGGGCTCAGTGCGGGAACGCGCGCAGCTCGATCGTCGCGACGTGCGGTCCGGCGGGTGGTGCGGCGGCGGGGGCTGCGCATCTACCGCCACCGACCCAAAGGAGCGAAGCGATGAACCAGAGCGACAGCACAACAGAAGCGCCCGAGGCTCCTCAGCGAGCAGATCCTCCAAAGCGCGCGGGAGCGGGCGGCGCGCCTGCGGCCGATGTGGGATATGAGTGTGGACGAGCGCGTTGGCGCGATGCGGCGCGGTGAGCTCACGCTCGAGCAGTGCGCCGCGTGGGCGGCACACTGCCCCGAGCAGGTCCCGTTGCTGAACGGGGAGTTCGAGTACATAGCGGCGTTCACCCCGGAGGCGCGCGAGTAGCGCGCGCCTCCCAACCATCGCGCGGGGGCGCTACCGTGGGGAGTTATGGAGTTCAGCCCGCGGCGCGCGATCAAACTGACTGTCAGGCTGGATGGCCGCGAGGCGGCGAGCAAAACGATGTGCGTGAGCAACGGTGCGCATGTCCTGACGCTCGTCACGGTGCTGCCGGAGATGGGGCTCGCGATCGAGCACAGCTCGGCCTTTGTAGGACATCGGGGTATGGCGATGAGGGCGACGCACCTCACGCTGGGACCGCCTGGCGAGGACCCGAAGGTCCGCCAAGACGAGCACGAGCACAACCGCATCGACCCCTCGACAGAAGCGCGGGGATGCGTGTACGAGCATGTGCAGGTCCTGCTCGAACACCTCAGAGGGCTCGGGTACGACGCGAGGATCGACATCCCCGACAACGCGTTCAAGGAGCTCGAGCGCGTCGTGCGTTGAACGGCGCTCACCCGCGCCTGCCCCGGTTCGTCTCGCCCCGACGAATACGAGAACCAACACCAAGCCAAGAAGAGATGGCTGCCCCAACTCACTGGCAGAGTGCCCGCCGGTAGCTCCAGTTGACGAGAGCTTGCGCTCACGCCATACCTCGCGCTGACGCCGACGCCGCGATGAGCGCGATCGGGGAGCTGGCCGAGCACAGCGACGGGTAGCACCCCGTGCCGCTAACCGATGCGCTGATCGCCGCAGCTCGGCGACGCTGACGACCGGAGTTCGTCCGTTCCAATCGTCTCGCGAGGCTCGACCGGGACGCCTAGTCTCGCCCAGGAGCAGGAGGCAGCCGGGCGACGACGCGGCTCCCCTCCGTCCTGAGCGGGCGTCAGGTCCATGCCCATTACGACACTCGCGTCCGGATAAAGCGAGGACGCTCGCATGACCAACTCCGCCGAAGCGGGCCATGTCGTGCGGGAGATGCGCCAGCGAGACATCAAGCGAACATTCCGAAAGGTGCCCAGAGCAGGTATTGTCCACGAACAGGAATGAAGGTCTTCATTAGCTGGAGCGGCGAGCGCAGTAAGGCCGTCGCGGACGCGCTCCGCGACTGGATACCTCTCGTCCTTCACTATGCCAAGCCCTGGTTGTCCGAGTCCGACATCGACGCTGGGTCACGGTGGGGCGACGCAGTCGCTAAGGAGCTCGAAGCCTCGAACTTTGGGATCATCTGCGTCACGCGCGACAACGTGGACGAGCCATGGCTCCTATTCGAGGCTGGTGCACTGGCCAAGTCCTTGCAGGACGCCAAGGTCATTCCGCTTCTCCTCGACCTCGACCTCAGCGATCTAGCGGGACCGCTCACTCAGTTCCAGGCCAAGAAAGTCGACAAGCCTGGCGTACATGAGGTGGTTCGGTCAATGAACAAATCGGCGCCGGACGCGGTGCCGCCCGAGCAGATGGACCAGTTGTTTGACGCTCTGTGGCAGACGCTGGAGACCAAGTTTTCGTCTATCCCCGAGGGCGAGTCATCTAAACACCGGCGGCCGCAGGCAGAGGTGCTCGAAGAACTGGTCGCTGGCGTGCGCGGACTCGACCTACGATTCCGCGAGACGCTCGAGATGGCCCCGGACCTTGCCGACCACAGGCGCCGAAGAAGGTTTCATCCCATGATGCTCGAGGAGATGATCCACACTATAGCCGAAGGTCCCGGCGACCCGCTCATAATCCTCCTGATTGCAAGCGTGCTTCGCGATGACATGCCGTGGGCCTACGAGCTGGGCGTCGATGCCTACCGTGCGGCATCTCAAGCGACGCCCGCAGAGGCATCTCGGGCGCTGGATCGATTTATACACGCAACCGAGAGCATTGAGCGTTCCCCAATAGGTGACATTACTGGAATCCACCCGCGCGACTTCCACATGCTGATGAGGGAGATGCGCCCAATGCTTGAGTCCCAGCGGTCATCGGAACGGAGGCCGAGCCGTGGGGTTCGGCAACCGACACCGCGTCGAGCGGGTAAGGGCGATCGCCCTCAGGACAAGTAGTCGAACCGCGTCGAGATGCACCGCGGAGAGCAGCGAGCGTGGCCTCCGCGTGTGGGCGCCCCCGCAGCTAGCGAGCAGATCCACTCGCACACAATACCCGGACAGGTGAAAACCGCTTTGGTGTGAGAGCGAGCGTCCAACCAATGGGCTGCGCTCACGCTCGCAACGGACGAGGACCGGGTCTAGAGGCGCAGCGTGGCGAGCGCTTCCGCTTCGCCCGGCCCTCAGCGTGCTCCAGTCGCTCAGATCCAGCCGAGCAGCGGCCCGAAGGTGAGTCCGGCAACGAGGTCGAGGAAGGCGAGGCAGCCGACTACTGCCAGCTGCCGTGAGCGTCGCGGCGCGTCGTAGACGACGAAGGCGACCACGTAGAAAGTGAGGTAGCCGAAAACGACGATTACCGGGAAGCTTGCGACGTTCCACCACCAGTAGTACCAGTGAAAGACCCCGAGGGCGTGCAGGAGCAACTCGACTCCCACGGACATGAGCGAAAGCGCGAGAGCGATGCTCAAGCGGTTCGGTAGCCCGCCGATGCGAATGCCGCGGTCCGCTGGCAGCAGCTTGACGAAGATGACGCCGTTGATTGCGAAGAATAGGGAGATCTCGACCGTGAGACCGATGAGAATCATGTAGCTGCTCGCGCCGGTGACCGTCCAGAGCGCCGCGTGGCCGTTGAGGTGCAGGACGAGCGCATTGACGATCTCGTTGAACCAGTCCGTCAGCCAGAAGGCGATGCCGGCCAGAATGGCGCTCCAGTTGGCGCGCTCGATCTCCACCGCGTACACGTAGACGACGAGTGCGAGCAGCGTGACGGTGGACCAGTTGAAGTGGCCGGGAGCGCGAAGCAGCTTGTCTGCTTCGCGCGTAAACGGCGTGAGGGCCGACAGCACGCGCGACAGTATGACGCACGTGCTACCCCGGGCTGTTGCTTTGCGCACGCAAGCAAGCGCGCGGAGGACCCAGCTTGACATGCCTCCTTGGACGATTGCCGAGTACGCCGATTAGGATCGGCACACGCTCGCTTGCGCGGTGCAAAGCGGAAGCGCTCGCTTTGCGGCATCTCCGACCTGGCCGGGTCGTAGCAGCGGTCTGCCGACGCCGCTACGGTTCGGTGCTGCGACACGGCGCGGGTGTACGCTAAATCGCTCCCACCGAGCGTGCGTATAGATCAACCCCCTTCGGCAAGCGCGCCTCCAAGTAAAGCACTCGCGTATCTTGCGTTCCTTGCTACACTTGTGCGATGGCTGCTTCTGCTAGTTCCGCGTTCGCCATCGCTGTCCACGGCGCCGCACCCTCCCGGGAGCGCGTGCGCGCGTGGCCGTCGCTGAGCCAGGCCGCAAAGATGCTTAGCCTGTCGCTGTCGGCCCTCTCACGCGCGATGGACGCAAAGAAGATCCCCAAGCACCGGATCGGGGGGCGTGCGCGCAAGATCGCGCCCGTGGCCCTGCTCGACCTCGCCGTCGAGTACGGCGCCGATGTAGCGAAGGTCGCCGACGAAGTGATGGCGATCGCCGAGCGCTCCGGCGTGGCTGAGCCGCTGATCGCGGCCACTGAGCAGGAGATGGGTGCCTGGTTCGCAGAGCAGGCGGTGCAGGCCCCCGGTCCATCAGAGGATCGGCTCGCGGCCCTGATCGACACTATGCGCGAGGCGATCGGGGCGGACGCCGCGCAGGACATCGTGGCGCGCGCCGGGATCACGCCCGCAGGCGCAGTTGCCTCGGAGCGCCGCCCTTCCGTGCGCTGACGCTGAGCCGCGCGCCATAGAGCTCGCGCAGATACCGCGCCAGCCCGCCCTGGCCCTCGACGTCAAACAGCAGCCCGCCGAGCTGCTCCTCCACCCGTTTGCGCTCCCGCGACCTGGCCGGCAGCCGCGCAAGGACCCATGCGCGGTGATCGCTCGCGACATACAACAGCGCATCGACGAGCAACCGAAACCCGGTCTCGATGACGATCTCCTGCATGGGCGAGACGCCGGAGGGCAGTCGCGGGCTCGCCGCGGTCACCAGCAGCGGGTCGTCCACGCGCTGGGAGAGATGCCAGCCAAGAACCGCGACGGGCATCTGTCCGCTGGGCTCTTCCACGGCACGAGCGACCAGCGTCCGGCCGCGTCCGTCCTTGAGACCGCGGTTGACCGCCACGGTGTCCAGCGGAAAACGGTAGGCGGCCCCGAACACGCGCGGGTAGACGCTGCTGACCTCCCAGACCGCGCGCCGGGACTGCACGGTCGGCGGACCGGCCGGCACCTTCGTACCCGGCACCGCCACCACCGAGTTCTCGCGCAGCTTCTCATCCCAGGCGATGCTGATGGACTTCGACCAATCGACGCTCGACACCGCGCACATTCTCCACATCGCACCGGCTGAACGTCTCGACACGCTGCCGCATCAAACCACGGACCGTCGGCCCTCATCGATCACCCTGGCCGATCACATCAACCGGGCTGAAGCAAAAAACGCCCCTGCGGGGCTGAAAGCAAGGTGCGGCCCTTCGGGCCAAGAACGGTGACTGCTGGTGCAGTCACCTCCAAAACGGCGCAGACCATACGCACCCAAGGGAGCTGATGATAAAGATAATTACCGAGGGTTATCTCTATTTCCAGAGAGTTCAGATTGTAGTCGGGTTGGTGTTGTGGAATGAACGGTGCAGCGTTACGTTCGCGGGGTGCAGAGCACTCACAAGATCCCGGGGAGTTCGGCGACACCGTGGTCGCGTTATCTGGTCTCGCAGGCCACGCGCGGTGACTACTACACCCACGACGGTCAGGACGGCCAGGCGGCAACAACTCAGTGGCATGGCCCGGAGGGGTTGCTGCGCTCCTATGGCATTGACCCGAGCAGGCCTGTCGAGTTGAAGCATCTGCGGTCGCTGATGCGCGGGTACTCCCCGGTGGATGGCGAACCGATTAGACCGGTGGGGTCGAACGGGACGCGGGTCGCGGGGATCGATCTGACGTTCAGCCCACCCAAGAGCGTCTCCGCGTTGTGGGCGACGGCGGGTCCGTATCGTCGCGCGCAGATCGAGGTCGCGCACCGCCGGGCGGTGAAGAGTGCGCTGGAGCGCACCGAGCGGGAGGTCGCGCTCGTGCGCCGCAAGAGCGAGGGTGTCGTGCGCTTCGAGAAGGCCGACCGTCTGCTCGCGGTCGAGTCGCTGCACACGACCAGTCGCCTGGCGAGGGACCGCGACGCGCAGGGGATTCCCGACCCGCAGCTGCACAGTCACGTCGCGGTGATCGCGGCCTTTCGCACGGACGGGCAGGTCGCGGCGGTCGAATCCAAGCAGCTGTTCCGAGCTGCGCGTGAGAACGGCGCGTGGTATCGCGCTGAGCTGGCGGAGAACCTGAAACAGCTCGGCCTGCCGATCGAACGGCGGACGGGCAACGGGGAGCGCTACTTCGAGATCAGCGGCGTCTCCAAGGAGCTCTCGGAGTACTGGTCCACCCGCAGCCAGGACGTGGACCGCGCCGCGCAGGTGTTCCGTCAGCGTTACGGTCGCGAGCCCCGAGCGGGCGAGCTGGACAATCTCACGTTGAACACACGGGGCAGCAAGTCAGCCGCGTCCTCGATCGAGGTGAACGGTGCGTGGCGAGCGCTCGGCGCCGAGCACAATCAGACCGAGAGGCGCTCGGAGGAACTGTTCAACGACTGGGGCCTGCGCAGCGAGCCCAAGGTCGATCTCGCCACAGAGCTGCTTGGGGAGGCCACGAGGGAGAGCTCGACGATCACAAGGCGGGAACTGCGCGCGAAGGCGTACGAGCTGAGCGCCGGCGTGTGCCGCCCGGGCGAGGCCGACCGCGGCGTCGAGGAGCTCACGCGTTCCGGTGAGCTCATCGAGCTGCAGGACGGCACGTGGACGACGCGGCGCCTGCGCGAGCTGGAGCAGGCCACAGTCGAGATCGCCAAGCGGCGCGCGAGCGAGAACACCGTGCGCGTGAGCGAGCGCTCGCTGAAGCAGGCGCGGCGTGAGATCGGCCGGGAGATCAAAGGCTCGCTCACCCATGAGCAACGGGACGCGCTACAGACGATCACAGGGCTGAGCGGGATCGCGGTGCTCGTCGGCCGCGCCGGCACCGGCAAGGGCGTCACGCTCGCCGCCGCGGCACGCGCGTGGCAACTGGAGGACAGGGAGGTGATCGGCACGGCGGTCGCGGGCGCTACAGCGCAACGTCTGCAGACCGACGCGAAGCTCGACAGGTCCTTCACGACCGACGGGCTGCTGGGCGGCGTCGAGAAGGGCCACATCAAGCTGGGCCCGGGCAGCGTCGTGATTCTGGACGAGGCCAGTATGGGCGACACCGAGCGTGTAGCGCGACTCGTGAAGATGACAGCGCAGCACGAAAGCAAGCTCGTGCTCGCCGGTGACGCCGCACAGCTCTCCTCAATCGGCCCCGGCGGCCTGTTCAAGCAACTGCAGGGCAACGTCCCGACAGCGGAGCTGACAGAGGTCCACCGCGCGCACCACGAGTGGGAGCGCAGGGCGTGGGAGCAGATCCGCAACGGCGAACCAGGACCCGCGCTCGCGCAATACAAGGCCCACGATCGGCTGCACATCCACGACACCCGCGCACAAGCCGCGGAGGCGATGGTCGAGAACTGGGACCAGGACAGACGGCAGTCCCCTGGCGCAGGCGGTGATGATCACCGACGCCTCCAACAAGGAGCGCGATCAGATCAATGCGATGGCCCAGGAACGCCGCGCCCAGGCGGGCGAGCTGGGATCACACCGCGTCAGCCTGCCCGAGAAGCCCTACGGTCTCGCCGCGGGCGACGAGGTGATGTTCACCGGCCAGTACCGCATACCCGGGCAGAAGCGAGTCGAGAACGGGATCACCGGCACGATCCTCGACACCAGCCAAAGCGAGGATCGCGTCACGATCAAGACCCGCGAGCGTGAACCACGCGAGGTTGACGTGAACACGAGCGAGTTCGCGGACATCAGCCTCGGATACGCCGTGCATGTGAACAAGGGCCAGGGCCTCACCGCAGAGACCAGTGGCGTCCTCACCGGCGGGTGGCAGACCGACAGGGAGCACGCGTACGTTGCCGTCAGCCGCGCCCGGGAGCAGACCCAGGTGTATGTCTCCCGAGAGGATCTCGGCGAGCAGGGCATGGATGTCGGCGCGCTCGAACGCCTCGCAGAGCGAATCGAGCGCAGCCGCGCTCAAGAGGCGACAATCGCCAAGGAGGCCGCGGAACGCGACGACCATGTCCAGCCAGAGCGCGGTTCACACCGGTTGCAACCAAGGCGCCGCCCCAGCCACACGGTCGCGGACGAGGACGGGATCGTGTGCGACCTGCGCGACCGCGACGCCGAGCGCACAGAGAACGGCAGGCCACGACCCGTCCCCCAAGCAACCCGAGGCACAGAGCGCGACTCGGTCGACATCCGCGAGACCAACCCGAGCGAGGTCCAGATCACCGTCGTGGACCACAAAGACACGCAACTCGCGTACTCCAACATCTACGACCTGAAAAGCCACACAGGCGAACCGACCTACGCCCTCTTCGGCGGCTGGCAGACCGACAAGACGCTCGGCTACGTCGCCGCCGTCCAACACCAAGGCCACACCCAGACCTACATCAGCACCGAAGACCGCGGCGATCGAGACATCGAGACCGAGCTACGAGACCGCATCGGCCAGGTCATCGCACGCAGCCAAACCCAACACGCAAACCCCGCTAACCGAGCGCACACCCCCTAGCCCGACCACGCACGCGAGCGCCACGCAGAGCAG
>DASQGE010000075.1:0-25027 GCA_035632775.1 Solirubrobacteraceae bacterium
GGTGACGCAGGTGACGACCGAGACGACCGTCCTGCCGACGGCCGCCACCGCCGAACCGCCACAGCCGGCTCCGCCAACCTCGACCACGCCGAGCCCCACCACGCCCGAATCCTCGACCGGCGGCACCCCGTCCCCGCCGTCCACCGAAACCACGCCGCCCGCGGAATCCCCGACGCCGGGTACCCCACCGCAGACGCAGCCGGCCACTCCAGGGACCAACGTGACGTCGCCGGCCACGACGCCACCACCGCTGGAACGGGCAGAAGGCGCTCCCGAGCCGGCGCCCGAGTCCGGCGCGACTAGCCTCGGCTGAGCGCCTCGATCGCGTCCGCGGCCGCCGCCTGGCCTCCCGCCGCCGCGTAGGCGCGGCTCACGCGCTGCGCGCCCGCACGGCGCTCGATGGCCGTGCGGACAGCGTCCGCGAGCCGTGCGGGCGTCAACCGGCGGGGCGAAAGGCGGACTCCGGCTTTGGCGAACTCGACACGGCGTGCCGTGTCGAGTTGGTCTCGTCCGCAGGGCACGACCACGACCGGCACCCCGGTCGTGAGAGCCTTCTGGGTGATGCCCATGCCACCGTGACAGACCACGCATGCGGCGCGCTCCAGAACGGTCTCATGGGGGACGAAGCGCACGACCCTGCTCCCGGGCGGCGCGTCGAATGCACGTGGGTCGTGCGCGGCCGTGGTGGCGATCACGGACATGCCGGCCGCGGGCAGCGCTTCCAGTGCGACGCGAACCAGGCGCTCGTCGCGCTGGCGCTCGGTCGAGCATGTGACGAGCACCAGCGGGTCCTTCAGGTCGACCAGCCATGCCGGTGTCGGCAATGGCGGGGCCCAGTTGACGGCGCCGACCATGCGCACGTTCGCCGGCCAGTCGCCGCGCGGGTACTCGAATCCCTCGACGGTGAGCGCCAGCAGCAGGGATGGGCGTTCGAGCAGATCGCTGTAGCGATCGAGCGCGGGCAGTCCGTGTTGGGCGCGCAGCGTATTGATCGTCGGCATGACCGCTCGGTCGAAGCTGGCGCTCAAGACGCGGCCCACGATCGCGTCACGGACTGCGCCGATGGGACCGTCCATGGGAGGCAGTCCCAGCCCGAAGGGCGGGGCGTCGCGAGAAAGCAGGGGCAGCAGGTAGGGCGAGTACACAGCCCACGGAAGTCCCGACGCCTCGGCCACCGTTGCGGCCCCCCAGCAGTTGACGTCAACCAGGACAACATCGGGATCGCAACGGTCGATCGCGCGCCCGAGGTCGGGCGCCTCGCCACCGGCGCGCTCTGTAAAAGTCTTCAGCACGGAGAGGCCGGCTCTGCGCAGCGATCGCTCCCGCCAATCTTCGATCTGTATGCGTTCCACGGCGGGGGCGATCGCCCACCCCTCGATGCCCATCTGAGCCAGATGTCCAAGTTCGCAGGAGAGCGTGCAGGCGGACGTGCGATGGCCGCGCTCGGTGAGCTCGGCCATGATCGGCACGATCGGATACAGATGGCCGCGGGCCGGCGAGGTGTATGCGAGAACCTTCACCTCTCCTCTGCGATCAGACGCTCGATGAGGTCGGTCAGGATCGCGTGGACCTCGGACCGTTCTAGCCCAAGGTCGTGTGAGAGGATCCACCAGGTCTGCACGTCGCAGAGCGCGATCAGGGCGGCCCGGCGCCGCGCGCGACCCTTCCCGTCCAGATGCTCCAGCCACGGGGCGAACGCGTACTCGACCCAGTCGTAATGAACCTGGCGTGCCGCCTTTGAGAGCATGGCGAGCATGGCGGGCCCGCTCTGCCAGGCGCCGATGCGCAACGCGCGCTCACCCCACGTTTCGTAGTGGTCGAGCAGGTTGTCGACCGCTCCCTCGACGTCGCCCGCGGGAGCGTTCCAGCGCTGCTCGAGCACCTGCGCGCCGCCACGCATCAGCGCCTGCAGGAGCAGCCCGTCCTTCGAGCCGAAGTGGCGCAGCAACGTCTGCTTGGTGACACCGGCCCGCTTCGCTATCGCCTCGAGCGACGCCTTCTGCCAGCCACCCTTGTCGAACTCGTCATCGGCAGCGTCGAGCAGGGCGTCTCGGGTGTGCTGTTGCGCCCGCTCGCGTGCCACCTTCTTGTATGGGCGACGGCTGATGGCAGCGGTCAAGCTAGCGTATTCGTGCCCTGGGCGTCCAACGGCAAACGGTGAGCGTCGTCTTGTCAAGGCGATTGCACCAAGCCGGGTGTCAGTCCTGCAGGGCGAGTGCCGCCGGCACGGAGGCGGCGAGATAGCCGGGAATCGCGAGGATCGCCAGCGCAGTGACGGTCATCAGGGCAAGGCTGCCGAGCGCCGTCAGCGCCGTGACGGAGTAGACGACGGGAAAGTTGATCGTGTCGGCCAGCGCGCGATCGGCCAGTTGCTGGCCGTAGAGACCGAAGATCGCCCCGGTCAGGCAGCCGACGCCCAGCAGCAACAGGCTCTCGAGCAGGATCGTGTGCCACAGGTCGGCCCGCGGGAGCCCCTCGAGCTTGAGCTTGGCCAGGCGCGGGCGCCGCTGCCAGATCATGGCGCCCATCGCGGCGGCCATCGCCAGCACGGCCGCGATCGGGATCAGCGTGGCGATCTGGGTGAGGCGTGAGAGGGCCTGGCGGCTGAGCGCGCTCTGCCGAGCGGTGTGCTGTTCGGCGCTCATCACGGCCAGCCCTGAGTGCGGTCCCAGCGCGCGCTGCACCTCATGCACGACCTGGGTCGGCGGGACGCCGTGCGCGAGCAGGACGTTGTAGGCGCTCGCATCCTCGCTTCCCCACGCGCGCGCGTAGTCGGAGGAGTTCATGACGATCGCGCCGGGCGCCCAGCCGACGTTGGTGGACAGTGCCGCGACTCGGAACGTCCTCGGGTCGGGCGTCGGCAGCGTGAGCGCCTGACCTACGTGGAGATGGTGTTCGGAGGCGATCGCCTGCGAGAGGATGAGCCAGCCACCGGCGCGCACTCGTTCTGTCGCCTGACGCACGTTGCCCTGCACGAGCTGGGCCGCGGGCAGCAGGGGGGTGGACTGGCGCGGCGGGGCGATCACCAACACGCGCCGTTCGCCGTAGTCCAGCAGCCCAGCGCGATACAGGCGCGCCGCGCGCACGCCGGCGAGACGTTCGAGCTTGGCCCGATCGGCGGGCGCAAACGGGGTTGTGTTCAGCAGGTTGTACGAGCCGGCTGGAGAGACCCACACATCGGTGAACGCGTTCGTATCGCGCGCCGCGTTTTCAAGGCCTTTCAGCAGGTCGCCGTGCGCGCCCTGGATCGCGACACTGCCGAAGATCGCAATGGCGCCCGTCGCTGCGATGGCAACGGCGCGCGCGCCGGCCGCGTCTAACTCCATCACCGCCACGTGCGGGACGACGCCCGTGATCGTGCGGGCGAGCCGCTTGACGAGCGCGAGGGTAACGCCCAGCGCGAACGGCAGCACCAGCAGCAGGGCTCCCACGAGCAGGACCATTCCCGGGATCGCCGCGTCCGGCTCGGCGAGCAGGATCGCGGTGGCTGCCCCGAGACAAGCCAAGCCGGCGAGCGCCGGCCGTCCTCCGAGGCGAGCGGCGCCGGAGCCCTCCCACGGGCCGATCGCGGCGAGCGGGTCGCGCGCGAGGATGTCGCGCAACGGGCTGAGCACCGCCACGATCGCAGCCACCATGCCCCCGCTCGTGGCGATCGCGACGCTCTGCCAGCTCACGACCCGCTCTGAGCCGACGGCGAAGGCCAGGGAGAGGTAAGCCGGGTTGGAGTGGAAGAAGTGGATCGAGAGCTCCTCGCCCAGCGCCAACCCGAGCAGACATGCCATGAGGCCCAGCACGACGGCGTCGAGCGCCAGCACCGCGATCACGGTCTGAGGCATGTACCCGTCGCGGCGCAGATCGACGACCAGCCGCCGGCGCTGCGGAACGGTGAAAAGCACGGCGTTGAACGCGAACAGGAACCCCACGAGCGCGCTGATCACCGAGAACAGCGCGCTCGACTGGTTGCTCGCCGCGGCGGCCTTCGAGAACAGCTTTTGCTCGTAGTCGACCGCCTCGACGTTCAAGTGATCACCGGCGAGCGCCTCGAGCGCGGCTCTCACCCGGGGTTCCGAGCCGGCGGCGGGCTGCACGAGGATACGGCTCACGCGAGCGGGCAGGCCGGTCATTTCCTGCGCGAACGACAGCGGCACGATCGCGACCGCGCTCCCGATCAAAGGCCCAATCTGATGCTCGTGGAGCTGCGTGTAGAGCGGGGCCTGCACAGTGTGCCCGGCGAGCTGGAACGTGACTTCCTGACCGAACTTCGTCACGCCGATGGCCCGCGAGAGCGGAACGGGCAGCACGACGGCGCCGATCCCTCCAAACGGTCTGATGTCGGTGTGACGCACGAGCGCGCCGCCAAGCTCGGACAGGCTCGAATCGGCGCCGATGAGCTCGACCGACTCGCTGCCCTTGGGGCCGGTCGCGTTCGCGCCGGATTCCAGCACGGGCGCCGCGACGCGCACCCCGTGGATGTCACGCACGAGCGCGAGCGTGCCTTCCGGAAAGCCGTGCGGGTCGCGCGCCAGCAGCTGCAGCGTCGCGTTACCGGCGATTCCGCGCGAGAGCTGGGCCACCGAGCTCTGCAGGCTCGAGCTGGAGACCTGCGAGGCGAACAGCAGCGCAACCCCCGCGGCGATTCCCACGATCGCGAAGCACTCCTGCAAGAACCGCGCGCGCAGGCGCACGCGGTAGAGGTGCAGGACGTTCGACGGTTTCATTGCTGCGCATACACGCGATCGGGTGCGTAGTCGCAGAGCCTGCCGTCGCGCAGCGCGAGCACACGATCGGCGTACTCGGCCGCCATCGGGTCGTGGCTGACGATCACGGCCGCGACCTCCCGTTCGCGGCACAGCCCTCGCAGCAGCTCGAGCACTTCGCGCCCGCGCTGGGTGTCGAGGCTGCCCGTCGGCTCGTCTGCCAGCAACAGACGGGGTTCGGTTGAGAGCGCCCTGGCGATCATCACGCGCTGACGCTCGCCCATCGAGAGCATCTCGGCGCGATGTGCCATGCGCCCACCCAACCCGAGGCGCTCGAGCAGGGGCGCGATCTCGCGCTGGGCCTCGTGCCAGCGCCTTGTCTTGAGCAGCTTCAGCACCGCGTTGTCGATCGCGCTGACGCCCGGCAGCAGGTCGAAGCTCTGCCGGATGAAGCCCAGTTCGGAGAGCCTGAAGTGCGAGGACTCGCGCTCAGAGAGCGAAGAAACGTCGCGCTCGCCGATCAGGACCATCCCGGCTGTGGGCTCGAGCAGCATCGCCACCATCAGCAGCAGCGTCGTCTTGCCCGACCCGCTCGGCCCATACAAGGCGACCGTTTCACCGGGCGTGACCTGCAACGACACGCCGTCCACCGCACGCACGGGCTCCCCGCCCACCGCGGGGTAGTGCTTCACGAGGTCACGCAGCTCCAGCACTCGATCTCCCAGGTGTACGCCGGAGTCGCCCCCGCGGGCCCTCAGTCGGACACCCTGCCACTCACGTGCACAGTGATCGCGTCGTTTTTCGATTCTTGAATCGTGCCGCTGAAGCTCAGACCCGACCCGTGGACATGGGCGTAGCTCCCCGTCCCACGAGCGATCGACATCGAGCCGGAGAAGCTGGCCGTCGTGCCACTTCGGCGATAGCTCGCACTTCCATTGCCAGAGATCGAGCCCCCCCTTCGATAGATGTTGACTTCAGCCGTCACGCGGCTGGTCGAGACGGCGGTCAGATGAACGTAGATCGTGCCGGCGACCGTGCCGGACGCCGAGCCCTGCTCATTGAGCGTGAAGCCGTGCTTGCTCGTAAGGTGCAGATGGCCGGTCTCGTTCAGCGAGATCATTCTCGCCGCGAGCGCGAATGGGGCCGCCGCCTGTCGGCCGATCTCCGATCGGTCCCCAAGGCTGACAGGCCCAGCAGCCGTCAACGCAACGAAGGATAGTGCCCCGACCGTCAGGATGCCACTCAGCTTTGCCGGTCTAGCGTTCTGGTGATGCACGGGTTTCCCTTTCTCAGTTTTGACATCTACTGCTCATCAGGGACAAGGGACCGCGGCGAGCGCCCTGCCGCTGGAGCCGTCGGCATAGGTGAATTCGGCGGCGAACGGAAAGCCGCCCGCCGGGCAGCTGGAGGGCACGAGGACCGTGTTCGCGTCGTGTCTCAGGCGCCGCCCGTGCGCGCCGATCGTAAGCGCGAAGGTGACGATCGAGGCGTCGGGCTCGAGCGCCAGCGTCGGAATCGGGGGGATCGACATCACCAGCTCTTCGCCATAGGGAGCTCTGTCTGGGAGCACTGCCCCGCTGAGCACCATGCGCTCGTCGATCGGCGTATAGCCCTGGGCCAGGATCTCGAAAGTCGGCTGGAGGTTCTGCGGCGGGCCGAGGAAGGCCCACAGGGTGGCTTCCTCGGCGATGATCTGGGATCCCGCGTGCACCTCCACGAGCGCGTGTCCGCCGCCGAGCCGGGATTGCACGGGGCAGCCGCTCGCGCCGCGGGCCCGCAGGCGCGCCGCCGTGCAGCTGCGCAGATGAGGGACGTCGAGGCTCAGCCCGGCGGGGAACCGCAGGACCGACCGGCGCACCGGAGCGGGTACCCCGAATTGACCCCCCTTATACCGGATGGTGAAGGTGAGAGCCGCCCTGGCGCCGAGCCGGTCTGGGGAGAGGGACGGCGTGATCGCGGCGGACGTCGCCGCCCATGCTGGCGCGGCCAGCACCGCGCATACGGCCAGGGCAACTCCGAGGGACACGATCGGCCGTGGCCCGCACTCGGCTATTTGCGTGGGCATGGGATCGTGGGCTTGACGGTGAGCGTGGTGCCGTCGGCGAAGTCGATCGTAGCCTCGCTCGCGAAGCCGCCGCGGGGACACGTCTTGGGCACGACCACGCCCCTGACATGGAACAGCGTCTTCTTGCCGTGGACTGTCTTGTAATAGGCGACGTTCGTGGAGCCGAACGTCAGGAAGGCGCTTTCAACCGAGGCGTCAGACGCTTCGGGGAGCGTGGGGATGAGCGGCACGTCGACGCTGAAGCCGATCCCATAGGGCTTGGGCGCGTGGATTTCCTTCGCCGCGAGGACGAGTTCGAAGGACGCCGGCGTGGACGCATGGACGTAGGCCAGCAGCACCAGATGCCCGTTTTCCCTGGGGCCGAAGAAGAAGTCGAGCGTGTACGGCTCGCGGATGATTTCTTTGGCCAGTTCGATCAGCCCCTCACCGCCGCCGAAGCCGGCGCGGGAGTCGGCCGGACAGCCGCTGGGGCCAATTGCTTCCAGCTTCGCCGCCGTGCAGGTCCCGGCGCCGCTCGAGTCGATCGTCAAGCCGGCGGGTCCGTAGAAGACGAGCTTGGTGATCGGCGACGGCGGCGCTCCCGTGGTCGAGACGAACTTCGCTGTAGCCGAAAGGTTCGTCGGGGCGCCAAGCCTGTCGGGGTTGAAGCTCGCGTGGGCGATCAACGTCTCCGCGGCCCACGCGACCGCCGCGACGAGCAGGCACGCGCAAGC
The DNA here is from genome assembly GCA_035632775.1 of Solirubrobacteraceae bacterium. Lineage (GTDB taxonomy): Bacteria > Actinomycetota > Thermoleophilia > Solirubrobacterales > Solirubrobacteraceae > Palsa-744. The sequence goes on from DASQGE010000075.1 coordinate 7,476, forward strand.
AAGAAACGCCGCAAGCATGACCCGAACTTTGGAAAGCATCGCTCTCTCCCTTTTTGACCGCCGGACATGGCGCCGTTCTTACGACCCGCCCTTGTGACCCATACGGAGCGACGGAGCGACCACCCAGCCTCTGTGTTACCGACAGTAACACGAAATAAGGTGTCCGTCAACTTCCCTCGAACGGGGGGGAGCGGGGGAGCGGCGAACCCGGCCTGCCGGTTTCGCACCCCACACGCAATGACGGGCCGTGCGGCCGACGGATCGGCCAAACCCTCCTCTCCGACCGAACTAGCCGATCGTGAACGTCTCGAGCGGCAGTTCGAGCACGCCGGTGGTGCCGACCTTGATCGGCGAGGTGACCTGCGAGTTGGCCGTGGGCGAGGTGAGCATCACGATCCGGACGCCGGCGCGCGGGTGCGCGAGCTCGGGCAGCAGCAGGATGTCCCGTCCATAGACCGTGCGACCTTCGAGACGGGCGGTGTAGAGGACGTCGTAGGCGGGCACGGTGTTGACCTGGGTCTTGGCCTCCCCGCGCAGCACGAAGCCGGCGTAGCGCCGGCGGAGTCCGTCGATGTACGACGCGGCATAGAGCGGCAGCTCGGCGTTGAGGGCCCCGTCGTAGGGAGGCAGCTGCAGCGGCCCGACCGCGAAGGAGTCCTCGAGGCGGCCATCGACGTGGCGCTGGACCTTGACGTACTCCCCCTGGTCGGGAGCGGTCCGGTAGAGGCTGCGGTAGCTGAAGTGAAACGGCGCCGGTCCGCCGTGGGAGTAGTGGGCGTTCTCGAGCGTCAGCCCGGCCCCGACCGCGAGCGCGAGCAGGGCCACGCCGGCCGCCGCGACGAGCGCCCGCGCGAGCCCGGACGCAGCGTGCCAGCGGGGCGCCAGCAGCCGGCCGAGGGTGGGCCCGTACTCCGGCTTCAGCGGGATCGAGGCCATCGCGGCCCTATGGTCCCCTACTCACCAAGCGAGAACAGAGCTTCGAGGTCGTGGCGCGAGTAGGCCGCGAACGCGACCATCGTCTGGGTGCGGGTGACGCCGGAGAGTCCGCCGATCTCGCCGGTGACGACGTCCGCCAGCTGCTCGTGGTCGGGGACCCGCACGATCGCCACGAAGTCCCACTCGCCGGTCACGGAGTAGGCCTCGGCGACGCCCTCGATGTCGGCCAGCGCGCCGCCCAACGTCGAGAGCGCGTCGCGCTCGGCCTCGATCAGTACGACGGCGTTGGTCATGGTCATGGCGAGTGGCGCTCCCCGGGCGCAAGGACGACGACCTCCGAGATGCCCGCCGACTCGACCTCGGCCTTGAACGCCTGCACGTCGGCGGCGATCACCGGGAACGTGTCGTAGTGGCAGGGGATGACCTGCTTGGCCCCGATCAGGCGCGCCGCCTGCACGGCGTCGTGGCGGTCCATCGTGTAGTGCCCGCCGATGCACATCAGCGCGACGTCGATCCCGCCCGCGCGACTGGCGATCAGCTGCAGGTCCGAGAAGAGATCCGTGTCGCCGAGGTGATAGATCGTCTTGCCGCCGATCCGAACGAGCAGGCCGGCGGGGGTGTTGGCGGTGCCGCGCGGAGTCATCGAGGTGTGCCAGGCGGGGACGAGCTTGGCCGAGCCCCACTCGAAGGAGACCGTGCCGCCGATGTTGGGATCGTGCACGTGCTGCACCCCGTCCTGTTTGAGCTCGCCCGCGATCTCCACGATCGCCACGACCTCACTACAGGCGCGCTTGGCGATCGAGACGGTGTCGCCGATGTGGTCGGCATGGCCGTGGGTGAGCAGGATCGCCTGCGGGCTGAGCTCGTCGGCGCTCACGGCCGCCTTGGGGTTGCCCGTGAGGAACGGGTCGATCAGAACGGACGTAGAACCGTCACTCAGCTCGAACGCTGCATGGCCTAGGAAGCGGATCTCCATATTCGTCGCTGCTCCTGTCTGGTCGCGGTTGCAGGGGGCCTTCAGGGCCACATCATCATAGGAGCGTCCGCGCGATCGGTGATCGTCCCAGGTCCCGACCCGCCGGCATTTCGGCCCCCGCCTGAGCATGCCGGCCCCGAGACGCCCTCGCGGGCGGCTCTCCTGGCCGCTCCGGCCGATGACGCCCGCCGCCTACAGCTCGGGAGGATCGATCAGATGCAGGCCGAGACCGAGCGTCAGGCCGACCGCCCCGCCGGCGACGCCCGCCAGCCAACTCGCTTCGGGACGTGCGTAGGGCAGAGCGAGCAGCGTGAGGGCGATCGCGCCGACGCCGAGCAGGTCGCCGTCGTAGTAGTAGCCGCGGCGCGCGGCTTCGAGGTCCGGAATCGCCCACGCACCGAGCAGCGCGAGCGCCGCGCCGTTGGCGCCGCTGACGATCGGATCGGCATACACGGCGAGTGCCGCGAGCGCCCCGGTGATGCCGCCCCCGAAGAAGACCGCGAGCACGACCGCAGGTCCGCGCCGGCGCTCGAGCAGCCAGCCGAAGATCGCCGTGGCGAGGAGGGCGACGAAGGCGTAGAGGCCGTCGCTATACGTGAACTGGCTCGAGATCAGCTTCCACCAGTCGCCGTTCAGGGGACCGACGATCGCGAGCTTGCCGAAGGCGACGTACCCGCCGCGCACCGCGATCCATCCGCCGCAACCTGCTGCGACCAGGGCGATCGTCGCGTATGGCCGGGATTCCCGTCTCGGGTACTCCCGCTGCCGGGAGAAGCGCCCGAGCCGTCCGCGTCCGGGCGACGATCTCGAACGGGCGAAGGCCGGTCGGCGCACCAGCCGCGTCAGGAACCGACTCCGGCTCTTGGCGCGCGGCAGCTTGGGGGCGCGGCGGCGCAGACGGTGGCCGCAGTAGGGACACTCGGTGATGTACGGGCTGACCTCCGACCCGCACTGCTTGCACACGACGAACAGGTCCGGGCCAGGAGACATCGTCGTCCCATTCTAAGGGCCCCTCTCGGGACCTCTCCTCCGCGACCCGGGCTCCGAGCCCGAACGCGACCCGCTCACCGCGATGGCCGCCGCTCGCCACGGCGATGGTCGCCGCTCGCCGCCGCGAGAGCGCGGCTTTGGGATACTCAGGCCATGAAACCAGGCTACGACCAGAAGCTGTACATCCTCGCGTTCGACCATCGCGGGTCGTTTCAGAAGAAGTTCTTCGGCATCGAGGGCGAACCGGACGCCGAGCAGACGGCGATGATCGCCGACGCGAAGCACCTGATATTCGAGGGCCTCTCCCAGGCGGTCGCCGCCGGCGCGGACCCGGCGCTCACGGGCGTGCTCGTGGACGAGCAGTTCGGCTCGACCGTGCCCGAGGAGGCCCGAGTGAAGGGCCTCAAGCTGGCGATGCCCGCTGAGCGCTCGGGCCAGAGCATGTTCGACTTCCAATACGGCGACGAGTTCGGCGTGCACGTCGAGAAGTTCGATCCCGACTTCACGAAGGTGCTGGTCCGCTACAACCCCGACGGCGACCGCGAGAGCAACCGCGAGCAGCTCGCCAAGCTGAAGCGGCTGTCGGACTGGCTTTCAGAGCGCGAGCGCAAGTTCCTGTTCGAGCTGCTCGTGCCCGCCGAGGAGGAGCAGCTGCAGGCGGTCGGCGGCGACACGGGCCGCTACGACGCCGAGCTGCGCCCGGAGCTGATGCGCCGCGCCATCGCCGAGATCCAGGACGCCGGAATCGAGGTGGACGTGTGGAAGATCGAGGGTGTCGATGAGCGCTCGGACTGCGAGATGCTCGTCGCCCAGGCCCGCTCGGGCGGACGCGACGGAGTCGTGTGCGTCGTCCTGGGCCGGGGCGCGGACGACGCCAAGGTCGACCACTGGCTCGAGCAGGCGGCGCCTGTAGACGGCTTCGTCGGCTTCGCGATCGGTCGCTCGATCTGGTGGGACCCGCTGAAAGCGTATGTCGAGGGAAAGATCGAGCGCTCCGCCGGCGCCCGCAAGATCGCCGAAAACTATCTGCGGTTCGTGAAGGTCTACGAGGGCGCCGAGACCGAGGCGCCGGTCGGGTAGCGGGTCTGCGCGTGCGAGCGATCGAGACGGCCGCAAGAGAGGGCAACGCCCTTTCAGGACGGTGGATCGTCGTTCCTGGCAAGGGATGGAAGGCCCACCCACCCAGCGTGGCGTGCTGGCCGATCGGCGATCCCGTCGATCGACGATCGGTACGCGTGCTGGCCGATCTCCGATCGGTGAGCACGCAGTCCAGGGGCGACGAGGCGCCGTCATGAAGATGCGCCAGAGCCTGGCCGAGCTGGAGCGGGCGTTCGCCAAGGAGATCTCGCTCGACCGTCACCGGCGTGCGTCGCTGCGACGCACGACCGAGCAGCGCGCGCTCAAGCGCGAGGTGCAGCGCCGCCACAAGCGCGGCTCGGTCCGCTTCATCCTGCTCGTGTTCACGCTGATCATGACCGCGGCGATCGTAACCGCGGCCATGTTCCGCACCCTGTATCTGCTGCTGGGCTAGCCGCCGACGTGCCCGTCGCGCCGCTGCGTGCCGTCGCCCACCTCGGTGGGAACGTGCCGCTTCGCGCCATCCGCGGCGGCCCCGTCGCCCGCGCCGTCGCCCGCGCCGTCGGACTGCAGGCCGTGGCCCGCGCCGTCGGGATGTAAGCCGTCGCGCTGAATCTCGAGATAGATCTCGGTGCGGAAGACAGGTACGTGCTGAGGCGCCCGGATACCGATGCGCACCTTGTCGCCCATGACCGACAGCACCGACACCTCGATGTCATCCCCGATCATGATGCTCTGATTGGACTTGCGTGTCAGCACCAGCATCGCCGCGCACCTTCCTCTTAGAGCCAACGAGCACCGCGCGGGATTGGCGGCAGCCGCAAGCTTGAGCAAGCATAGTCGCAGGGCCGGTCGGACGCGACCCCAGGTGTCCCACTCGAGCATCCGCCACGCGCACCTGCCGAGCACCCGACCGATGCGGGCGGCGTATGCGCTAGTCTCCCGGACCGTCCATGGCTCGCAAGTCGCTACGCCCACACCTCAACCAGATCCGCAGCTGGGTGCGCCAAGGCCGTACCGACGCCTGGGTCGCCCATCAGCTCGACGTCACCGTTCGCGACATCGAGCAGTTCAAGCGCCAGAACGAGCTCGTCAGCGACGGCGAGGCCGCCGAGGGCGCCGTGGCGACCGACTACCAGGACGAAGTCGATCTTCGGGCCGAGGACGACGCGCTGATCGCCGCCGAGTTGGAGGCCGCCGAAGCGCAGGCCGAGCGCGAGCGGGCCGCGGCGCCAGAGGAGGACGAGGAGTTCCAGGACGAGGAGCGCCAGGACGAGGAGCTCCAGGACGAGGAGCGCCCCCGGACGCGCCGTCGCGGCCGACGCGGTGGCCGACGTCGCACCGCCGCGCGCGGCGCCGGTCCGCTGGAGGGCACGTTCGATCACGGCGAGGAGGGCTACGGGCTGTGGCTGGACCCGGCGATCCAGGACAATCCGATCTACGCCGAGCACTGGGCCGGTCACCGGCCGGTCGAGGTCACGATCGAAGAGGACCGCATAGTCATCCGCCGCGTCGGCGACGACGACTAGAGCGTCGCTGAGCGGCGCGAATGCTTTGTCCTCGCCGATCGGAGATCGGCCAGCACGCGTACCGATCGTCGATCGACGGGATCGGAGATCGGCCAGCACGCCACGCTGGGTGGGCGGGCCTCTCGTCACCGCCTCGCTTGCTCAGCGACCCTCTAGGGGCATGGCTCCTCGACTGAAAGACCCCGTCAATTCGGACATCGGCCCGGAGCGCTACGCCTCGCTCAGCGCCCGCTTGCCCCCGGCGTAGTCGGCGGCCTCGCGCAGGTAGCGGCCGAACGCGGCGTCGACCACGACTCCCGAATCCCACGCCCAGGGGTCCTCGGGCGCGAGGCTCATCGCCGCCTGCATGCACCAGCCCGTCCCGGATGCGTACAGCTCGAGGAGCTCCTGCGCCGTGAACCTGCCGCCGAGCCGCCGGCGCAGCTCGGCGACGAGCGCGGCGACGACGCGCTCCAGCAGCGCGCTGCGCTCCGGTGGAGCCCCCTGCAGGCGACGCTCGCCTTGGCGCCACTGGTAGATAGCGTTCTCGAACCCTGACACTGACGCGAGGCTAGCAGCGGGTTTCGCGACGTCTTAAGACCTCGCCGCCCGAGGAGGCGAGCGACCCTGGCGATCGTGGACGGACCGTCAGTTGCTCGGCAGGCCGGTGACGACGTAGGGCTGCTCGCCGGCTTTCATCATGCCCAGCCGGCGGGCCTCCTCTTCGACGGTCCCGCGCCGCCCGAGCGCTTCGTGGCGATGCTGAAGCAGCGTGTGTTCGCGCTCGAGAGCCGACACCTGAGCGCTGTCGCTGCGCGCTTCGCGCCATGTCGAGAACAGGCGGATGCCGGCGCTGATGTACAGGTAGACGAGCGCCGCGAGCACGCACAGCATCGCCACCCGCCCGAGCCGGTCCCAGCGCACCCGCGCGACGGGACCCGCGGCGGCGGCTGAAGGGAGGCGAGCGCTGGAGGCGGGTGCATGGGCCATGCTGCTCGCATTCGCCTCCGCCCACCCGATCCCTGCAAGCCATCGGCACAAAGGACCGTTCTCCCAAGAACTCCGCGTCAGCTGCGAAAGACGGATCTCCCCGGGAACTCCGCGTCGGCGCCGAGCTGCTCCTCGATCCGCAGCAGCTGGTTGTACTTGGCGACCCTGTCCGAGCGCGACGGCGCGCCGGTCTTGATCTGCCCGCATCCGGTCGCGACAGCGAGGTCGGCGATCGTGACGTCCTCGGTCTCGCCCGAGCGGTGGCTGACCACAGCGGTATAGCCCGCCTTGCGCGCGAGCGCGATCGCGTCCAGCGTCTCGGACAGCGTCCCGATCTGGTTGACCTTGATCAGGATCGAGTTGGCGACGCCCAGCTCGATCCCCCGCTGCAGACGCTCGGCGCTGGTCACGAACAGGTCGTCGCCCACGAGCTGCACGCGCCCGCCGAGACGCTCGGTGAGGGTTCGCCAGCCGTCCCAGTCCTCCTCGTCCATCCCGTCCTCGATCGAGACGATCGGGTAGCGCGCGGCGAGCTCGGCCCAGTACTCGGCGAGCTCCCCGGCGCTCAGCGTGCGGCCCTCGTGCTCCAGCACGTAGCCGGTCCCCTCGCGGTAGAGCTCGCTGGTCGCGGGGTCCAGGGCGATCGCCACCTCGCCTCCCGGCTCGTATCCCGCCGCTTCGATCCCCGCCACCAGCATCCGCAGCGCCTCCTCGTTGGAGCTGAGATCGGGCGCGAAACCTCCCTCGTCGCCGACGGCGGTGCCGAGCCCGCGCTCGTGCAGGGTGCGCTTCAGCGCGTGGAACACCTCGACGCCGGTGCGCAGACACTCCGAGAAGGTGCTCGCGCCGCACGGCACGATCATGAACTCCTGGAAGTCGACCTTGTTGTCGGCGTGGGCGCCCCCGTTGAGCACGTTCATCATCGGCACCGGCAGCACCCGAGCCGCCTCGCCGCCCAGATAGCGCCACAGCGGCAGCCCCTCCTCGGCGGCCTGCGCGTGGGCCGCGGCGAGCGACACGCCGAGGATCGCGTTCGCGCCCAGGCGCGACTTGCCCGGTGCGCCGTCGAGCCCTATCAGCGCCCTGTCCAGCCCGCGCTGGTCGGCCGCGTCCAGGCCGGCGACCGCCGCGGCGATCTCACCGTTTACGTTCGCGACCGCACGCGTCACGCCCTTGCCCTGCCAGCGCTCGCCGCCGTCGCGCAGCTCCCTGGCCTCGAACTCGCCGGTCGATGCGCCCGAAGGCACGGCGGCATGACCGTGGGCGCCGGAGCGCAGCCCGATCTCGACCTCGACCGTAGGGTTGCCCCTGCTGTCGAGGATCTGGCGCGCGTGAACCCGCTCGATCTGGCTCATCCCGGAACGATCCGCCGGGCGGAGGCGCCGGTTGGCGAAAGCCCCGCGATGTGTGGCGCCGGCGTCACCCGAGCCGCGACTATTTGGTGGACGTTTTTGCGGGCGTAGAGGTCGTCTGCGCCGGCGTGCTCGTCTGCGGGGTGATCGGTATCGGAGTCGATCTGGTCTTCGGCACTTTGTACTCCTTGCAGTTCTGCACCACGTAGCCCGCGCGGCATTCGGTCTTGCTCGTCCACTTTTTGCGGAATTCTTTGACGAACTTGCTCAGCGCCTGCTGCTGCTGCTGGGTCGTGAGCTGCTGCTTGATCGTGGACTGGGCCTGCGCCAGCGTCTGCTGACTGCCCGGCGTAGTGCCCTTGACCTCGAAGATGTAGTAGCCGAACGGCGTCTTGACCGGCCCGCTGAGCACGCCCTGCTTGGCCGAGAAGACGGCTTCGTCGAGCGCCTTCACCTCCTGGCCTTTGACCACGCCGGACAGTTCGCCGCCGTTGGCCTTGCTGGTCGGATCGATCGAGGTGCTCTTGGCGACCGACGCGAAGCTCTTGCCCGATTCGACTTCCTGCTTGGCCTTCTTCGCCGCGGCTTCGGTCTTGGTGAGGACAATCGAGAGGTTGCGCTTTTCCGGCGCGCCGAACTGCGACTTGTGTTCGTCGTAGTACTTTTCGATCTGCGCCTGGGTGACCTTCGGTTTCTGCTTGGCGACCTTCTGCTGGATCTTCGTGGACAGCAGGTTGAGCTTTACGCGCAGCAGCAGATCCGAGACGGTCTGCCCGGAGCTGGCGAGGAATTTCTTGAATTCTTCAGCCTTCGGGAACTGCTGGTTCTTGATCTTTTCGAACTGCTTCTTGACTTCCTTGTCGCTCGCCTTCACGCCCATGGATTCGGCTTCGCCGAGCACCCACGACGAGGAGATCAAAAAGCCGAGAACCTCCTGCTGCAGCGATTTGTACTGCTGTTCGCACTGGGTCTTGAGCTGCGCGGCGGACGGCTTGGACTGGCCTTTGGCAGGCTTCGGCGCGGTCGCTTCCAGATGTGCGACGCAGGCGGTGTACTTCGGCGGGTCGGGAACGACCGGCTTTTCGCCTGGCGTCGTCGCGGTCGACGCGGCCGCCACCGACATCCAGTGTTCGAACGTGGCTTTGGTGATCGGGTTGCCGCCGACCTGGACGACCGCGTTGCCGGGGATGCCCCCGCACGCGGTCAGCCCGACAGCAAAGAAAACGGCGCCTAGCGCCGAGATGAAGCGGAGATGCCTGGACACGACGCGGGCACTCTAGCGGAAATTGCGGCGTACGTGCTTAATGAGTTCCTGAAGACGCTCCACCGCGTGATCGCCATGCCCACGTACGCCATCGACATGCCTGCGCGAGCGATCGCCGTGCCCCGGCGCTGCTGGCCACGCCAGAACCATCTGGCGCGAACCCTATGCCGCCTCGCGCGTCAGCGAGAGCAGCACGTCGGCCGCCTTGACGACGGTCGGAAAACGGGCGGGTCCTTCGCGCGGCACGCGGACGGAGACCTGCGAGCGCCCGGACTCGTAGAGCGCCTCGGGCAGCTGCTCGCGCAGGCGTCGCGCGCGTGCCGCGTCGAGCTCGATCGGCGTGACGGCGAGGCGGTCGCCGCGGAAGCTGACCGCCGAAGCCCCCGCCTGGCCAAACTTGATCCGCGCGCGCTGCAGCGCCAGCAGGTTCTCCAGCGGCTCGGGCACCGGCCCGAAGCGATCCTCGAGCTCCTCGCGCAGCTGCTGGACCTCGGCCACCTCGAAGGAGCCGGCGATGCGCTTGTGGATCTCGATCTTGGCCTGCTCGTAGGGAACGTAGTCGGCCGGCACGTAGGCGTCGACGTCGACGTCGAGGCGCACCGGCTCCGGGAGCTCGATCTCGTTCCCCTCGACGCCCTCGCCGTCGGCGGTCGATCCGGCGTCGCGAACCGCCTCGTCGAGCATCCGCATGTACAGCTCGAAGCCGAGCGCCGCCACGTGGCCGGACTGCTCGTCGCCGAGCAGGTTGCCGGCGCCGCGCAGCTCGAGGTCGCGCATCGCGATCTTGAATCCCGCGCCGAGCTCGGTGTAGTCCGACAGCGCAGCCAGCCGCTGCGCCGCCTCGGGCGTGAGCGCCGCGGCCGAGTCGTAGAGCAGGTACGCGTACGCGCGCTCGGAGCTGCGCCCGACGCGCCCACGTATCTGGTAGAGCTGAGCCAGGCCGAAGGTGTCGGCGTGCTCGACGACGAGCGTGTTCGCCTGAGGGATGTCGATCCCCGACTCGATGATCGAGGTGCACACGAGCACGTCCGAGCGGCCACGCAGATAGTCCATCATCACCGCCTCCAGCTCTCCTTCGGCCATCTGCCCGTGGGCGACCGCGAAGCGCACCCCCGGACACAGGGCACGCAGCCGCTCGGCGGTCTCGTCGATCGATTCGATGCGGTTGTGCAGGAAGAAGCCCTGGCCGCCGCGTTCGTGCTCGCGCAGGATGGCCCGCTTGAGCAGCTCCTCCTCATACTCCCCGACGTAGGTCCGCACCGGCCGGCGCCCTTCGGGAGGCGTCTCGATCACGGAGATCTCGCGCAGTCCCGCCAGCGACATCTGCAGGGTGCGGGGGATCGGAGTGGCCGACATCGAGATCACGTCCACCTTCAGCTTCAGCTGGCGCAGGAGCTCCTTCTGCTTGACTCCGAAGCGCTGCTCCTCGTCGACTATCAGCAGTCCGAGGTCCTTGGCGCGCACGTCGCGTGAGAGCACCCGGTGGGTGCCGATCAGGATGTCGACACGCCCCTGCGCGAAGCCCGCGATCGCCGCCTTCTGCTCGGCCGCAGAGCGGAACCGCGAGACGTGCTCGACGTTGATCGGGTAGTCGGCGAGGCGCTCGGCGAACGTCCCGTAGTGCTGCTGCGCGAGGATCGTCGTCGGCGCCAGCATCAGCACCTGCTTGCCCTGGCTCGCCGCCTTGAACGCGGCGCGCAGCGCCACCTCGGTCTTGCCGTAGCCCACGTCGCCGCAGACCAGCCTGTCCATCGGGCGCGGAGCTTCCATGTCCGCCTTCACGAGCTCGATCGCCTCGAGCTGATCTGGGGTCTCCGGGAAGGGGAAGCGAGCCTCGAACTCGCGCTGCCAGTCCGAGTCGGGCTCGAACGCGTGGCCGCGACGTCGAGCGCGCTGGGCATACAGGCTGAGCAGCTCTCCCGCCAGCTCCTGGGCGGCGCGGCGCGCGCGGGCCTTCATCGTCTCCCAGCGTGTGCCGCCGAGCTTGGACAGCGGCGGGTGCTCGCCGCCGGCGCCGACGTAGCGTGAGATCTTCGCCAGCTGCTCGGTCGGCACGTAGACGCGGTCGTCGCCCTGGTATTCGAGATAGAGGTAGTCGCGCGTAACCCCCGCGACGGTGCGGGTCTCGAAGCCGGCGAACCGCGCGACGCCGTGGTCCTCGTGCACGACGATGTCACCCGTGCGCAGGTCGCTGAAGGTGCGCAGCGCGCCGCGGCGCACGCGGGCCGAAGAGCGATCGCCCGGCCCGCCCGGCTCGACCTCTTCTCCGAGGCCTGCTCGCTCAGCGCGTCGACGACGCAGCAGGCGATGCTCGGGGAAGACCGCGAGCTTCAACTGAGGCGCGACGAAGCCCTCGCGCAGCGATGCGGCCGCGAAGCGCAACGACGCCTGCAGCGGCACGGCGCCCGCATCGACGTCCTCGCCCAGCCAGCTGGCTTTCAAGCGTCCAAGGTTGTAGGCGGCCCGCTCGCCCTCGCCGCGGCGCGGGAACGCGACGACCGTGCGATAGCCGGAGCGCACGAGCTTCTCGAGCTCCGGCTCGGCCTCTGCCAGCGTGCGCGCGGCGGTGTCGGCGGCCTGGGCGCGCAGCTCGATCGGCTGGCCGCTCGCCAGCGCGGACAGCCAGATCCGAGCCCGCCGCGCGAGCGCCGACTCGATGCTGTCGGGGTCGACGTACAGATGGTTGGCGTCCGCGTCGGCGAACGCGGCTGTCACGTCCGTCCAGTGGTCGCTCAACGCCGGCTTCAGCTCCTCCTCGGCCGCCACCAGGAGGTCTGCGCCCTCCCCGACCAGGTCGAGCAGCGCGCCGAAGCGCTCGACCGGCAGCAGCTCGGCTATGTCCGGGCGCTCGGAGCGGAGGTCCTCGGCGTGGGGGCTCGCGGCGTCGGTCCGCGGCGGCGACGATCGCTCTTTGGCCGATCGATAGTCGAGAGCCGCGATCTCGGCGAGCTCTCGGTGCTCGAGCGCGAGCTCCGCCGCGGGCGCGATCTCGACCTCGTGGACATCGCCGAGCGAGCGTTGGGTGAACGTCGAGAACCAGCGCAGCGACTCGATCTCGACGTCGAACATGTCCACACGCACAGCGCGGTCCGAGGTCGCTCCAAACACGTCAAGGAGACCTCCGCGGAGCGCGAACTGACCACGGTCTTCAACTTGATCGACACGCTCATACCCGGCCGCGACGAGGTCGGCAGAGCACTCCTCGAGGTCCAGCAGATCGCCGGTCCGCAACGTGAACGAGCGCGGTCGCAGCGCCGGGTCGGGCACCTTCTCGGAGAGCGCGACAGCGCTGACCACCACGACGGGCGGCCCCTGCTGCGAGGTCGGCGCCGGCCCGGTCGCACCGGTGCCGGCGTCTGCACCGGCGGCCAGCAGCGCATCCAGCGCCGCCACGCGCAGGCCGACCAGGTGTGGGGGCGGCGCGAGATGCGACTCGTAGGCGACGCCTCTGGACGGGTAGTAGCGCACCCGCCGGGGCGCGAGCCAGGCGCGCAGGTCTGAAGCCAGGTCGCGGGCGGCACGATCGTCGCCGACTACCACGAGCGTGGGCCGCGCCTGCGCCGCAGACTCGCGATCGGTGAGCGCGGCGATCAGAAATGGGCGAAGCGACGCCGAGACGAAGGCGCGTCCGCCCTCGCGCGCGAGCTTCACCGCGGCGGGATCGTCCTCGATCAGTCCCAGCAGCGAGCGCAGCGCCATCTATGCCGGATCCTCGCCGAGGACGATGCGCTGCACCCGATCGGCGGCGCGCTGCACGAGGTCGCGCACCTGATCGGAGTCCTCGCGGAAGCGTCCGAGCACGTGCGTGGAGACGATCTCCGGGTCGCTCGAAGCCGGCCGTCCGACACCGACGCGCACGCGCACGAAGCCCGCTCCACCCAGCTCGCGCTTGATCGACTTCAGGCCGTTGTGACCCGCGAGGCCTCCGCCGAGCCGGGCGCGGACCTCGCCGAAGGGGATGTCGATCTCGTCGTGCACCACAACCACGCGCTCGAGCGGGAGCTTGAGCGCCCCACGCGCCGGGCCGACCGAGCGGCCGGCGTCGTTCATGTAGGTCTGCGGCCACAGCACCGCCACGCGCGGACCCTGCCCGCCGGACGGCGCCCCCCCGGACATCGCCTCACCGGCTCGACCTTCGGCGATCAGCCCGCGAAAGCGCGCTCGCGGGCGTCCCAGCTGCCAGCGCTCGGCGAGCGCGTCGGCGACCATGAAACCGACGTTGTGACGCGTGTCTGCGTGCTCGCAGCCGGGGTTGCCCAGCCCGACGATCAGCCAGTCGACGGCCGACGCGATCATCACTTGATTGTGCGAGAACCGCGTCGCTGGGGCGGTCGATGAGCAAGCCGACCGATCGGAGATCCCGCCGATCTACGATCGGTAAGGACGCGGTGAGCGAAGTGTGCTCGGCACACGTGCTGGCCGATCTCCGATCGGTGAGGACGCCGCATCGTGCCGCTCAGCGGGCGCCCCAGCCGAAACGGCCGCCGCAGCCGAAACGGCCGCCGCAGGGGGTTCTACTCCCCCCCGGACGCGCCGTCGGAGCCGGCGCCCTCGGGGGACTCGCCCTGCTCCGCGGCCTCGCCTTCGCCCTCGCCGACGAGCTCCGTCTCGGCCTCGATCTCCTCTTCCTTCTCCTCCTCGGTCTGCAGACGTGGCGGGGACAGCGTCGCGATCACGGTCTCCTTGTCGTCGAGCAGCGTGACGCCCTCCGGCGCGCTCACAACCGCGAGCGTGATCGTGTCGCCGATCTGCATCTCGCCGATCCCGTACACGATCGACTCGGGGATCGCGGTCGGCAGCGCCTGCACGTTCAGCTCGCGTACGATCTGCTCGAGCACGCCGCCTTCCTTCACTCCCGGCGCGTCCTCCACGCCCGCCAGCTCGAGTGAGACGACCGCATGAATCTCCTCGTCCAGACGTACGCGCAGCAGATCGACATGCACCGTCTCCCCACGCACGGGGTCGCGCTGCGCCTCCTTGAGAACGACCGGGCTGGCTTTTGCGCCGTCGACGCTCAGGTCCAGCACGGCCCCCGACCGCGCCAGCGCGAGGCGCAGCTCGCGAGCGTCGGCGTCGAAGGTGACGGACTCGCCGCCGCCGCCGTAGACGACCCCGGGCACGCGCCCGCTGCGACGCAGGCGTCGTGCCGAGCGCGAGCCCCCGGCGGCGCGGCTGTTGACTGAAAGCTTGGTCGCGGTGTCTGCCATCGCGGCGGAAGACTCTAGCAGCGCAGGATCGGCATTCTCATCCGGCCGCAGAGGCCGCTTCGCGGGCCGGCCGGGATGAGAATATCCGCCCTGGTTGGCTGATGTGATCGCTGCGATCCGTCATCGTCACTAGCAATCCGCTTCGCCCGCGATCGGCGCGCTGAGCGAAAGCAGCGCGATCTCGATGCCGCTCAGGAAGCTTCCGCTGCGACGCACCAGCACGCATTGGACGACCGGCAGCCTCCCGATCACGGTCCATGCCACGCGGGTCGTACCCGTCGCGCCGGTCAGCGAGTAGGCGGTGGGCGATTTGATCGACAGGAGCTTGACCTCGCCGGGCCGCCGCAGCCTGACTGCGCTCGCGCTCACGGTCGCCGCGCAGGACGGGCTCGCGCGGCAGCCGTCCAGCAGGGCGAGCTCGAGGGGGGCGTCGCCCCTGGCCTGCGCCTGCAACACCGCCAGGATGTCGTCGCGTTCGGCGTTCTCAGCCGAGAGGAACCGCGCAAGCAGAGCGCTGATCGCAAGGAACAGGACGACACCGGCGGCGGCGATCGCCACGCGCCCGCCGCACGAGCGCCGCCGCCACCAGGAGCGCGGACTCCGATCGGGCGAGGCTGTCTGAGGGGAAGGCTGCACGGAAATCGTCGGTCGAGCGGATCGGCGGGAGCGGCCTTGGGGCAGGTCTCTAGAACAGCTGGTTCTCGCCGCCGAACACTTCGCTGACGGAGTCGTCTATGAAGATGCGCCGGATCGAGTCGGTCAGCAGGTCGGCACAGGGCAGCACGCGGACGTTGGCCGGCCGGTCCGGGTTGGCCGGGATCGTGTCCGTCACGACGATCTCCTCCAGGTCCGAGGTCCGCAGGTTCTCGAACGCGTTGCCCGAGAAGATCGCGTGCGTGGCCGCCGCGTAGACGCGCGCGGCTCCCTCGTCGAGCACCGTTCGCGCCGCTGCCTTCAACGTTCCGGCGGTGTCGATCATGTCGTCGACGATCACCGCCGTCTTGCCGCGCACGTCGCCGATCACGTACCCGATCTCCGCCACCTGCTGGGCTGGACGCTCCTTGTCGAGGATCGCCAGCTCGGCGCCGATCTTCGAGGCGAACTTCTTGTTCAGCTTGACCCTGCCCGCGTCCGGCGCGACCACGACGAGGTCGGAGAGGTCGAGATCGGCGAAGTGCTGGGTGAGCATGAACAGCGCCGTCATGTGGTCGACCGGCTTCTGGAAGAAGCCCTGGATCTGACCCGCGTGCAGGTCCATCGTCAGCACCCGGTCCGCGCCGGCGGCCTCCAGCATGCGCGCGACGAGTCTCGCCGAGATCGGCTCGCGCGGAGCGGACTTCTTGTCCTGCCTGGAATAGCCGAACCAAGGCGTCACGGCGATCACCCGGTGCGCGGAGGCGCCGACCGCCGCGTCGATCATGAACAGCAGCTCCATCAGCGAGTCGTTCGCGGTGACGCCGGTCTGCGGGTTGCCGCAGGTCGACTGCACGATGAACACGTCCGCGCCCCTGATCGACTCCTCGTAGCGGCAGTAGACCTCGCCGTTGGAGAAGGTCTTCAGCGTGACCGGCCCGATCTCGACGCCGAGCTTGTTCGCGATGTCGACCGCCAGCTGCGGGTTCGCGCGCCCGCTGAACAGCATCAGCCGCTTGTTGTAGTCGATCGGCAGGCTCGTCTGCACAGACTGCTGCGTGCGCGTGTCCATCGCGCTGCTCATCTCGCTTCGCAGTGTAAAGGGCCGGCGAGACGCGCCCGCCGGCCCGCCGTGGGCGCTCTGACGACCCTGCCCGTCACGACTGCGTTCCCGATGGCTTGGCCTCTCGCGACGCTGCGTCACGGCGCTCGGCGTACCCCTCCACGTTCCGCTGCCTGGCCCGCGCCACCGCCAGCGCGCCCTCCGGAACGTCTTCGGTCACGACCGAGCCGGCGGCCGTGTACGCGCCGTCCCCCACCGCCACCGGCGCCACGAACGAAGTGTCCACGCCGCCGCGCACGCCGCTGCCGATCTTGGTGCGATGCTTGGCGCGACCGTCGTAGTTGGCGGTGATGGTGCCCGCGCCCAGGTTCGTGCGCTCTCCTATGTCGGCGTCGCCGATATAGGAGAGGTGCGGCACTTTCGTCGCCGGGCCGATGTCCGAGTTCTTGACCTCCACGAACGTTCCCACCTTGGCCCCCGCGCGCAGCACGGAGCCCGGCCGCAGGTAGGCGAACGGCCCGACGCTGGCGCCGTCCTCCAGCACGCAATCGACCAGATAGGAGTGCCTCACCACACAGCCCTCGCCGATCTTGGTGGCGCCCTTGATCGTGGTGAACGGCTCGACCGTGGTGTCCGGTCCGATCAGCACGTCGACGTCGATCACGGTCGCGCTCGGGGCGAGGATGCTCACGCCGGCCGCCATGTGCCGGGCGTGGATCGCGGCCTGCGCGAGCGTGCGCACCTGCGCGAGCGCCGCCCGGTCGTTGACGCCGAGCACCAGCCGCCGGTCGGAGACCTCATGTACGCCGACCGCGCCCCCGGCCGCGCGGATCAGTTCGATCACCTGCGGCAGGTAGAGCTCGCCCTGCGCGTTGTCGGTGCTCAGCCGCGGCAGCACCTCGCGCAGCGCCCGTTGCGCGAACACGTAGACGCCCGTGTTCACCTCGCGTATCTCGAGCTCCTGCGGGGTCGAATCGCCCTGCTCCTTGGTCTCGACCACGCGCTCGAGCGCGCCGCGCTCGTCGCGCACGACCCGGCCGTAGCCGCTCGGGTCCTCGAGCACCGTGCTCGCGAGCGTCGCCTGCGAGCCCCCGTCGTCGTGCGCGCGCACGAGCTCTTCGATCGTCTCGGCGCTCACCAGCGGGACGTCGCCGCTGAGCACGACCACCGGCGCGTCGCCGTCGGCGCCGTCGGCGCCGTCGGAGCCGAGCTCTGCCATCGCAGCCACCACGGCGCCGCCGGTTCCGTCCGAGCGCGGCTGGACCGCGAGCTGGACCCCCTCCGGCAGCACGTCCTGAAGCGTCCGCTCGGGCGAATCGACGACCACCACCCGCCCGGCTCCGGCAGCCAGGGCCGCCCGCACCGGCCATAGCACCATCGGAATGCCGCACAGCTCGTGGAGCACCTTCGGCCTGCGCGAGCGCATGCGCGTACCCTTCCCCGCGGCAAGGATCAGAACCGTCGGAGCCGGAGTCACTCCCGGGATGCTAGCTCTATTCACTTTCCCCTCCCTCAGGGGCCCTCCGCGCCGCATGCGGCGCGGAGGAGCAGGGCCG
>DASQGE010000076.1:0-4622 GCA_035632775.1 Solirubrobacteraceae bacterium
ACCGACACCCAGAACAACTCCTACACCCCGATCGTGCCGGACCAGACGAACCTGTTCACCTACCGCGGTGGCCTCGTCCCCGCCAACGGCCAGGTCCCCGTGCCGAGCTCGGTCGCCGCCGGCGGAGGCACCCAGGGCGCGCTGCTGCTCTACAAGATCTACGTCGTCTCGCTCGACAACCGGCCGCTGGAGCTTCACATCGTCGATCCCAACGACGCCGCCCAGAGAGCCTCGGCCGAGCTGGACGTCTGACGGATCGCTAACGGATCGCCTGCAGGCCCGCTTCCAGCACCTGCCGCGCGACCGGCGCGGCGGTGGCTCCTCCGGCGCCGTCTTTGACGAGCAGCACACCGACCACGATGCGCGGGCGCAGCGCGGGCGCGAACGCGGCGAACCAGGCGTCGGTGTTGTTGGGATTGCTCGCGGTTCCCTGGCAGCTCGATTCTTCGGCGCCGCCTTCCTTGGCGCCGCGTTCTTCGCCGCCGGCCGAGCAGGGGGACCCGAGTTCGGCGGTGCCCGTCTTGCCCGCGACCGTCACCCCCGGGATCGCCGCCGCGGTTCCCGTCCCTTCGCGCACGACGCCGATCATCAGCCGCCTGACAGTGCGCGCGACCGCGGCGCTCGTCGCCGTCACGAGGGAGTGGGTCCCCGCGTCGAGCGCGAACGTCGGCTGCGGCCTGCGCCCACCGTCGCCGATCGTCGCGGCGACGGTGGCCATCTGCAGCGCGCTGGCCAGCACCTGGCCCTGGCCGATCGCGGTCGAGCCGAGGTCCAGTTCCCCCTGGATCTGCGAGGCCGGCGGCAGCGTGCTCTGCACCGCGCCCGGGATGCCCGGTTCGTGGTTGAACCCGTACCGTTCGGCCATCGCCACCAGCCGCGGCGCGCCGAGCTTGACCCCGAGCGGTGCGAACACCGAGTTGCACGACACGGCGAACGCGAGTTCCAGCGAGCCGCCGCAGTTCTCGCCGTTGGCGTTGTTCAGCTTGACTCCGTCGAGAGTCGCATAGCTTGCGTACGGGAACGTGGTGTGAGGATCGGCGACGCCCGCTTGGAGGACGCCGCTGACGGTGACCATCTTGAACGTCGACCCCGGCGGCTGGAGGTCGTCGATGCCGATCCCCGCGACGGCGAGGATCTTGCCCGTAGGCTGCATCGCCACGACCCCGCCGAGCTGACCGCCGAGCGCGGTCACCGCGGCGCGCTGCACCATGGGGGAGAGCGTCGTTCGCACCGCGGCCGCCGCTTTGGGCGCGGCCGTCGCGAGCACGCGGGTCGACCCGCCGGGCTGTTCGCCTTGCGCTAGCAGCTCCCCCCCGGGAGTCCCTCGCAGCCTGGCGTCCAGCGCCTGCTCGATCCCGCTCACGCCGACTGTCGCCGCGGTGGGCACGCCTTCGGCTTCGAGCGCCGCCGCGCGCGCCGCCGGAACCGGCCCGACTTCGCCCAGCGCCGCGCTCGCGACCGCCCCGAGCGGCGAGTTTCGCTGCCCTGCTTCGGTGGCGGCGCCTTCGGCCAGCACGGACCCGTCGCGGGCCAGCAGCGTGGCCCGGCGGGGCAGCGTCATCCGGCGGCCGAGATGCTCGCCCGGACGCAGGCCGGGGAACTCGAGCGACTGCGACCAGGCGATCCCGCCGCCTTCGCCGCCCGCGCCGATCTTCAGCGTGAAGGCGAGCTTCAGCGTGCCGAACAGGCGCGTGTGCACGCGCACCGGCACCGCCACCAGCCCGTCGCGGGCGTCGCGGGGCTTGCCCGTCACCTTCAAGCCCGTCGCGGTCGCCGTCCGCAACGCTTGCCGGCAGTCGTCGGCGAGCGCCTGCGGCGAGGTCTGTCGCCTGGAGCGACGGTCGATGTCGTCGTACATCGTCGCGTAGTCGCCCTTCGCCCAGGCGGCGACGAACCGCGCCGCCAGCGCGTGTGCGGCGTCGGGGCCGTGGTTGGCGCCGACGATCGCCCCGACGGTGAACGCCACGCCCGCGAGCGCGATCACCGGACGAGCGCGTCGCAGGCGTTCAGCGCGGCTTTCCACAGTCACGGAACGGTAGAACATGGTGTCGTGAACCTGTTCGCGGCCAGCGGCCGGTACCTGCATCGCCTGCGTCGGCGTGTGCGGGCGTGAGCACCCTCGACTGGATCATCGTCGCGTTCGCCGCGCTGCTGGCGATGTTCGGCTTCTGGCGGGGGTTCATCGTGGGGGCGCTCTCGTTCGCAGGCTTCGTACTTGGAGCATTCCTCGGAACCCGCCTCGGTCCTCTTCTGCTGCCACGCGGATCGGCCTCGCCGTACGCCCCCGCCTTCGGTCTGATCGGCGCGCTGCTCGCCGGGGCGATCCTGGCGACGGGACTGGAGGGGATCGGCTTGAGGCTGCGCCGCGCGCTCGTGGTGCCCGGCCTGGGCCTGCTCGACGGCCTTCTCGGAGCGGTCCTCGGCGCCGCGCTCGGCCTGGGGATCGTCTGGATCGTGGCGGCCGTCGCGGCCCAGGCGCCGGGCAACAGGCAGCTGCGCGCCGACATCCAACGCTCGGCCGTCCTGCGCGAGCTGAACCGGTTGCTGCCGCCGTCCGGGCCGATCCTGAATGCGCTCTCGCGCCTCGATCCGCTGCCGCAGCTCGCCGGCCCGTCCCCCGACGTGGCGGCGCCGCTTCCCGCGATCGGGCGCGCGCCCGGCGTGCAGGCCGCCTCACGCGGCGTCGTGCGCGTGCTCGGAACGGCCTGCGGCCTGGCGATCGAGGGCTCCGGCTGGGTGGCGCGAGAAGATGAGATCGTCACGAACGCGCATGTCGTCGCGGGCGAGCAGGACACGACCGTCGAGGTCGGCGGCCGCCCGCCGCAGCTGGACGCCGAAGCGATCGCCTTCGACCCGAGGAACGACATCGCCGTGCTGCGCGTGCCCGGCCTGGGTGACGTGCCGCCGCTGAGCTTCGTGCGCGAACCGGCGTCGGGGCGCGCCGGCGCGATTCTCGGCTATCCCGGGAACGGTCCCTACGACGTGCAGCCCGGCCGCATCGGGCGCACGCAGACGGTGCTGACCGACGACGCCTACGGCCGCGGCCCGGTCTCACGGCTGCTGACGCCGCTGCGCGGGCTGGTGCGCCCCGGCAACTCCGGCGGTCCACTGGTGGACGTCTATGGCAACGTCCTGACGACGGTCTTCGCGGGGACGGTCGGCGGCGGTCCCGCGGGCGGCTACGGCGTCGCCAACGCGACCGTCGCCCGGGTTCTCGCCGAAGCGGGGTCGGCCGCCGTCGGCACAGGGCCGTGCGCGGCTGAATGAGTCGAGGTCCGCTCCGGGCTCAGGTCCCGAGGCCGGTCCTCAGGTTCCGGCGGCCGCGGGACGGCCCGTCGAGCGGGGTCGTTTCGGGCGCTTGGGCGCCGGCGTCGACGCCGGGTCGTGCTGGGAGATGTTGTCGTCTTTTTCGGTGCCCACGCGCGCGCGCGTACGCGCGCGCGTAGGCCCAGCTTTTTTTTGTGTCGACTCTTCCAGGCTCCCTGTCTCCCCCGCCTCGTGGTCCGCGGCGCCGGCGCGCTCGTCGATCGCGGCCTGTACGGCCGCCAGCCGGCGGACGAGCGCCGAGCGCACCTGCTCGAGCTCCTCGGCGCTCAGCAGCGTCGGACCGGGACCGCGGCGCTTGGCCGTGGTCCGCGGCGCCACGCCCGGGTGCTCCGCTTCGATCTCGCCGATCGCCCGCTCCAGCGCCGCGATCTGGGCGCGCAGCGCGTGCCGGCGCTCGGCGGCCTCCTGGGCCTCGCCGCGGGCGGCGCCCGACCGAGACAAAGGCCGTGCCGAAGAGGTCTTGGGCGCGACGTACAGGGCGGCCGCGACCTCGCGCGGGTCCACCCCGGTCGCCTGGGCCTCGCGGGCCGCGTCGGCGGCGATCGTGGCCACCGCCGACGGTCGCTGCAGCGTGGGCGCTACGAACGTGCCGCTGCCCTGCTGGCTGTCGATCAGGCCCTCGTGCTCCAAGCGCTGGTAGACCGAGCGGACGGTGTTGACGTTGATCCCGGTCGCCTCGGCCATGTCGCGCAGGCCCGGCAGCCGCTGTTCGGGCCTGAGCCTGCCGTCCCGGATGCGGGTGCGCAGCGCCCACGCCAGTTGGACGCCGATAGGGACCTCGGCGTCGCGGTCGATCGCGACGTCGAGTCCCGACGATCCGATTGCCTCGGGCTGCTCGATCACCCATCCACGGTAGCGCCTGCCCGCACAGAAGCACGGTGTACTAGCGCACTAATACATAATGTACTAATCAAATAGTACACTAGGAAAATGGGCTCGGAGGAAACATGTGCGCGTGGAGGCGCCGGGCCACGTGGAGGCGCCGGCCCACGTGGAGGCGCTGACACGCGTGGAGGCGCCGGGCTGAATCCCGCGGCGGGCGGACAGGCGGAATCGACCGGGATGGACCCGTCGCAGAACAGGTCCCCGCCGACGCGCGAGCTCGCGGAGCGGGCGTTCCTGCCGACCAGAAGCCTGCTCGAGGAAGTCGGGGACATGATGATCCTGACGGGGCGCACGATCGTCTCGACCGTGCGCCCGCCATACCCCTACGGCGGGGAGTTCGTGTCGCAGTTCCTGTTCGCGCTGCGACTGTGCTGGCTGCCGCTGCTGCTGTCCACGGTGGCCATCTGCTA
>DASQGE010000077.1:0-4200 GCA_035632775.1 Solirubrobacteraceae bacterium
GCGGAGGAGCAGGGCCGCATGCGGCCCTGCTCCGGGGCCGCACATGTGCGGCCCCGGAGGTCGGCGCATGCGCCGACCGGGACAGCCAGCTCGGCCTGAATCACTGGGGGGCAGGGATTCGAACCCCGATTCCCAGGACCAAAACCTGGTGTCCTGCCATTGGACGACCCCCCAAGGTCGAGCACATCGTCGCAGACGGCCAGCACGACACCCGCTCGGCCGGAGGTGAGCCCGGGGGTCGCTCACGCGCGCCGGCCAGAGCGGCCCGGCACCCGGCCGCCTTCCGCGCCGGCCTCCGATGCGGGGCCGCCGGCGGCGGAGATGCCGAGCACGCGCATCGCCTTCAGCCCGAGGCTCAGCTTCTCGCGGCCGTCGCTGGAGCTGACGTCGAGGCCTGAGAGCTCGCGCACGCGCTCCAGGCGGTAGTAGATCGTGTGCCGGTGCGTGAACAGGCGCTGGGCGGTGCCGGCGACGTTGCCGTCGGCCTCCAGAAAGGTCGCGAGCGTACGCACCAGCTCGGTCTCGTACTGTTCGTCGTAGGCGACCAGCGGCTCGACGGTCTCCTCGTAGAAGCGCTGGAGCTCCGACGGGTTCTCGCTCATCGCGCTCAGCAGCAGGCGGTAGGCGCCGGTCTGCTCGAAGGCCAGCGCCACGCCGTCGGCGTCGCCCTGGGCGACGTTCGCCGCGAGCAGCGCCTCGCTGGCGGCACGGGGCAGGTCGGCCGGGTCCGCGGCGATGCGACTGCGCCCCAGCGCGAACGTGTAGCCGGCGAGGCTGGCCTCCATCTCGCGCAGCACCGTCTCGGCGGTGCGCGCGGCCGTCGCCTCCTCGCCACCGGGCACGAGCAGCAGCACCTCCGCGCCCGCCGCGCCTGCGCCCTCGCGCTCGGACAGGGCCGCGATCGAGCGGCTGACGACAGCCCGTGCCCCGCGCTCGGCGACCGCGCGCACGCGCGCACGCCAGCCCTCGTCGGTCGGCGCCTGGGGGTGGGCGCGCGCGACGATCATGCTCGCGCCGTCTTCGAGCTCCAGCGACAGATCGCGTGCGCGGGTCAGCAACTCCTCGCGCCCGGTCAGCTCGCGGCGCAGCATCGCGCGCAGGAAGTCGGCTGCAGCCGTCTCGGACGCGCGCTCCGGCGCGCGCACGCGCTCGACCTCCGAGGCTATCATCGTGACCAGCAGCCGCTTCATCTGCGGACTCGGCTCGCTGCGCGCGCGCATGTGCAGCGTGCCCACAGCCGCGTCGGCGACGCGCAGCGGGATGCTGTTCACGCCCTCGGCCTGCGACAGCAGCGCCCGCTCCTCCGCGGGCGATCTGGCCGCCACCGCCAGGGTCGCGCCCCACGCGTCGGCCACGGCGAGGCTCGCGTCCAGGGCCTTGGCGGCGGCGCGCACCACCTCGGGCAGCCCGGCGCCCGACTCGACCGCCTCGGTGACGGCTTCTAGCGCGGCGAAGTCGGACACGAGGCTCGACTAGCCCCAGAAGTAGACGACGGCGAGCGCCCCCGCGACGCCGAGGCCGACGAGCACGGCGAGCACGTACAGCGACAGGATCCCCGCTGCTACGCGTTCCCACAGACGCGAGTAGCTGGTCCATGCCGGCGCCAAGATCAGTCCGGCGTAGAGCGCCAGCCCGAACACGCCCGCGCAGACCGCCACCAGATCGTTGACGGCTGTCCTGCTCATCGACCGTGATTGTGACGCACAGGGATCTCGCGCGCACGCAGACGGGCGGCCGTGTGGCGGCCGGACCCCGATGGGGGAGCTGATCCGCAGGCGACCGGCGTCCGACTACGCTTGCGTCGTCGACCGCTCCGCGGCACCCGCCCGTGCGAACGCGGCGTCCACCGGTTCAGCGCAGAGCGGCGCGGGATCTCGGCCGGCCAAGCCGTCGGCGGCGCGCCGGGCGCGACCCGGGCCGTTGGCCCGCAAGAACAGCCCCACGACCGTGGGGCCCGAGCCGCTGACGAACGCCGCGTCCGCCCCGGCGTCGAGCGCCTGCTCCAGGGCGCGCTCGATCTCCGGGCACAGCGCGACCGCGGCGGCCTGCAGATCGTTGTGCAGGAGATCCTTCGCGGCCGGCGCCCCGGCGCCCAGCTCGAACGCGACCCTCAGATCGTCGAGGATGCCCCGCAGATCCGCGCGCGTGCGCTGGACCCCGAGCCTGTCCGCCCGCTCGTACACCGTCGCGGTCGACAGCTCGGCCGCGGCCGGCAGCACGAGCACGCCGAAGGGGTGGCTCGGCGGCGGGAGCGCGCGCAGGCGCTCGCCGGCGCCGGCGATCAGCCAGCGTCCGGGCTCGATCTGCGCCGGCACGTCGGCGCCGAGCCGCGCCCCCAGCTCCAGCAACAGCTCATCCGAGCCGAGACCCGACGCGTGCCTGGCCAGGCGCAGCGTCGCCGCCGCGTCGGCCGAGCCGCCCCCCAGCCCCGCGGCCACGGGAACGCGCTTGACGACGCTCACCCGCAGCGCCCGCTCCTCCCAGCCGGTCGCCTCGCGGAACAGGCGCAGCGCCGACGCGGCGAGGTTCTCGCCACCGGCCAAGGCGACACCGGGGCAGACGATCTCGTCCTCGCAGGTCCCCTCGGAGGCGTGCTCCATGGTCAGCTCGTCGGCGAGCGAGATCGCCTGCACCACGCTCGCCAGCTCGTGCCTGCGGTCCTCGGCGCGCAGCTCCCCGACGAACAGCCCGAGATTTATCTTCGCGGGCGCGCTCGCGTGCAGGACCAGCCGCTCGGAGGACCTCGTCATATCCCGAGCAGACGCCCCAGCTCGCGGAAGTCCTCGGGCGACAGCCGCTCCGCGCGCACGTTCTCGGGATGGCCGAGCTGGCCGAGGGCGGCGCGTATCCGATCCCTGGAAACGGTCGAATCCCGTACGGACAGCAGCAGCGAGCCGGTGAGCGTCTTGCGACGGTGGGCGAATGCGCCTCTCACCAACGCGCGCAGCGCGGGCGACGGCGCTGCTCGCAGGCGCTGCATGGAGAGGAGCACCGAGTCGACGTTCGGCTCCGGGTAGAAGACGGTGCGCGGGATCGGTCGCAGAACCCGCACCTCACAGGCCAGCTGGGCGATCACCGAGCTGATGCCGTACTCCCCGCGACCCGGCTGCGCCGCCAGCCGAGCGCCCACCTCGCGCTGGACCATGACCATCCAGCTCTGCACGCCTCCCAGCTCCTCGATCGTGCGCAGGAGGACCCCCGCGGCGATCCCGTAGGGCAGGTTCGCGACCACCTTGTTGGGCGCCGGGCGCAGCCCGGCCAGGTCGATCTTCATCGCATCGCCCCAGTGCACGCTCACGTTGGCGTGGGGGTCGGTCGCGTCGAGCAGCGCTTCGCGCAGACGCGTGTCCAGCTCGAGCACGTGCACACGCGCGACGCGCTCGGCCAGGTGCTCCGACAGCACGCCCAACCCTCCACCGATCTCCAGCACGACGTCCGGCTCGGCCAGCTCGGCGGCGCGGGCGATCACGCCGAGGATGTTCGAGTCGATCAGGAAGTTCTGTCCCAGCTCGCGATCGGGGCGTACGCCGAAGCGCCGCATACGCCGCACGCTGGGCTGACTGGGCGCGTCCATCACCGCGCTCATCGCCAGCCGAACACCCGCGCCGCGTTGCGCTCAACGATCGCGTCCAGCTCCGCCGTACCGACGCCGCGCAGTCGCGCCAGGAACTCGGCGGTGTGCATCACGAACGCGGGCTGGTTGCGCTGCTTGCGCACGATCTGGGGCGTCAGGTAAGGCGCGTCCGTCTCCACCAGCAGCCGCTCGTCGGGCACCTCGCGCGCGGCCGCGGCGAGCGCGGCCGCGTTCCTGTACGTGACGTTCCCCGCGAACGAGATCAGATAGCCGCGGTCCACGCACTCGTGCAGGTGCTCGGGCATCGAGAAGCAGTGGAGCACGACGCTCAACCCCCGAGCTTCGGCGGCCAGCTGCGCGAGGGTCTGCCCGGCGGCGTCGCGCGAGTGGATCACCAGCGGCTTTCCCGTCTCGCGCGCGAGGGCGATCTGCGCGGCGAACGCACGCTCCTGGTCGGGGCGCGGCGCTCCATCGCGGTAGAAGTCAAGGCCCGTCTCGCCGATCGCCACGCAGCGTTCGTGGGCGGCCAGCTCGCGCAGCTCCGCCAGACCGGCGCCGTCGAAGCCCGCCGCCGCGTTGGGGTGCCGGCCGACCGCCGCATACACCCCGGGGAACGCCTCGCCCGC
>DASQGE010000078.1:0-4770 GCA_035632775.1 Solirubrobacteraceae bacterium
GGTTTCTAAATGGCATGGGGGGCGCGTTTGGGGTGGCGCCGGAGGGATCGTGGAGGTGATTTGGCGATGGCCGCGGGCTGCATTCGGGAGCGCAACGGACGGTATTACGTGCGCACGCGCGTCCTAGTCGTCGACTCGCATACGGGCGACGCGCGCTGGAAGCAGGTCGAGAAGGCGGCCGGTCCCAGCCGGCGCAAGGCGGAGAAGATGCTGCGCGGCCTGCAGGTCGACGTGGACGAGGGTCGCTACGTGCCCAGCGCCATGTCGGTGCTCCAGCTGGGGCGCATGTGGCTGTCCGAGCACGTCGAGCCGAACCTGAAGCCCGGCGCGGCGGCGAACTACAGGGGCGTGTTCTACCGGCACGTGGCGCCGGCGATCGGCTCGGTGCGGGTGGACGACTGCGGGTCGCAGATGATCAGGTCGATGCTCGGGCGCAAGCGCGCGGAAGGCCTGAGCGGGGACACGGTCGCGAAGATCCGCCGGCACGTCCACGCGATGTTCGCGTTCGCGCAGGACGCGGGCTTCGTGGCGGTCAATCCCGCGGACGCGCCGCGCACACGCGGGCGCAAGCAGTCGCGCCGCCGCGCGCGCGGGACCGAACTCAGCCCGATGCAGGTCAAGCGGTTCCTGGACGCGTGCTCGCCGCGGTGGCGGCCGTTCTTCACGGTCGCGCTCGACACCGGCTTGCGGCGCGGCGAGCTGATCGGGCTGCGCTGGGGCGACGTCGACCTGCTCGAGCGGATCCTGTACGTGCGCCGCAGCATCGGCCCCTACGACGAGCCTGGCGCCGAGGGCGAGGAGGACCGTCTGTCCACGAAGACCGAGGCGAGCGAGCGGCTCGTGCCGATCCTCGGCGGCGCACAGGTCGCGCTGGAGGAGCTCTACGCGACCGCGAAGGAGACAGACGACGGGGCGCCGGTGTTCGCCACCGTCGAGCGCAAGCCCGGCCGCGACGGCGTCACGCGCCCCACCGGCCGTCCGCTCAGCCCGCGCATGGTCTCGCGCGTGTTCCGCCGCTACGCCGACCGCGCCGGGCTGCCGCAGACGATCCGGCTGCACGACCTGCGCCACACCGCGATCACCAACGCGATCGGCCAGGGCGAGGACATCCTGCTCGTCGCCGCGTTCGCGGGACACGCCAAGACCTCGACCACCGTCGACATCTACGGGCACCTGATGCCCGACCGCGTGCGCGAGGCCGCGCGGCGCATGCGCTCCGTCTCCGGCGCCCCGTCCCCGGCACAGCCCCACGAGGACCTGCCCCTCCGTCCGCACCGACCCACCCCGCCCGCGCGCCTGGCCGACTCGACCCGAGGCTGGACGCGCGGGTCCGCGGGCGGGGCGTGCACGGTCACGATGTCGCTCGAGCCCCAGCCTGCGCCGCGCGACCTCGCGCTCCGGCTCGGACAGGACCCTCGCTACGCCCCGCCGTAGGAGACGACCAGGTCGGTCGCCACGCCCACCAAAAAGCCCGCGGCGATCAGGTACAGGCCGAGCGTGTGGTGCCCGTAGCGGCGCATCCCCGTCCAGATCTCGCCGATCACGTACAGGATCGCCCCGCCCGCCAGCGCGTAGAACATCAGCTCCAGCGGTTCGGAAGAGACCTGGTAGCCGACGAGGGTGCCCAAAAAGGTCGGACCGCCGCCGATCAGGCCCGCGAGGCCGAGCCAGCGCCACGACGGGCGCACGCCGCCGAGCGGGCCGACGATCCCGAAGCCCTCGGTCGCGTTGTGCAGGCCGAAGCCGATCACGAGCACCGTCGCCAGCCCGATCGCCCCCGCCTTCGCCGACACGCCGATCGCCAGGCCCTCGGCGAAGTTGTGCAGGCCGATCGCCACCGCGATCACCATGCCCGTCTGCAGCGCCCTGCGCTCGGCGTCGCTCGCGCCCGTCCGCGCGCGCGCCACCTGCGCGGGGTCGAGCACCGCCTCGGCCTCGCCCCCGGCCAGCGGCGCGAGCCTGCCCCTGCGCCCGCGCAGCCGTCGCTCGACGGCGGAGATCCCCGCCGTTCCGACCGTGAACCCGATCGCCAGCAGCGCGAACAGGCCGAGCACGTGCCCGAGACCCGCCGTGTCGTGCCTGTACCGGGTCAGCGCCGTTTCGAGGATCTCCTCGCCGTGCTTGGTCACGTCCATGAAGATGAACGCCAAGATCCCGACCGAGAACATCGCCAGGCACACCCGCGTGCGCTCGCCCACCGTCCGCATCCGGCCCACCGGCAGGCCGATGAAGATCGTCACGCCCGCGATCGCGCCGAGCGCCACCGTCTCGCCGAAGCTCATGTCTGGGCCGTCCGTATGCTCGTCATCGATCTCGTCCGCTCTCGCTCCGCGCCGCCCGCCCCGAGGTTAGGGATGCCTAATTTCTACCACAGCGGTCGGGATTGCGCGGCGGCGAGCGCCGATGCTCGGGGGCTCGAGTGCGACAGGGCGTGAGCGACGGGCGCCGTCGCCCGCCCTCCGCCGCCGTTTGCGCGAGAATCCAGCCATGCACGTGACCGCCAAGGCCGACTACGCCGTGCGCGCCGTGATCGAGCTCGCCTCCGGCAGTCGCGACTCGCCCCGCAAGGTCGACGAGCTCGCGCAGGCCCAGTCGATCCCCGTGTCGTTCTTGGAGAACATCCTCACGCAGCTGCGCTCCTCCGGGATCGTTCGCAGCCAGCGCGGCCCCGAGGGCGGCTACTGGCTCGCCCGCCCGCCCGAGGAGGTCAACCTCGCGCAGGTCATCCGCGCGGTCGAGGGCCCGCTCGTCGGCGTGCGCGGACTGCCGCCGGAGGAGATCTCCTACAGCGGCTCGGCCGAGTCCCTGCAGCAGGTCTGGATCGCGCTGCGCGCGAACCTGCGCAAAGTGCTCGAGCACGTCACGCTCGCCGACGTCGCCGCCGGCAAGCTGCCGCCGGACGTGCTTTCCCTGACACGCGAAGAGGAAGCCTGGCTGACCCGCTAGGTAGGAAGCCGCTGGGCGGCCCACCGGCTCCCTGAGCCTTCAGGCGAACACGCGCGGGGCCGGGAGTCTGACCGCGAGGATCTGCCCCTCGTGCAGCTCCAGCTCCTGCGCGCGCTCGCGTGTCACCTGCGCCCACACGTCGCGGCCGTCTCCGAGCTTCAGCTCGACCCGCACCTCGAAGCCCAGGTGCACGACCCGCTCGACCAGCGCCTCGGTCCCGTCGCCCTCGACGGACGGCAGGATCTGGATGTCGTGCGGGCGCATGAACGAAGCGTCGCCGAGCCTGTTGACCGGGCCGATGAACGACATCACGAACTCGTTGCTCGGGCTCTCGTACAGCTCGCGCGGCGTGCCCGCCTGCTCGATCCCGCCTTTGTTCATGACCACGATCTGCTCGGCGAGCGCCATCGCCTCCTCCTGGTCGTGTGTCACGAACACCGTCGTCACGTGAATCTCGTCGTGCAACCGCCTCAGCCATCCGCGCAGCTCCGAGCGCACCTGGGCGTCCAGCGCCCCGAACGGCTCGTCCAGCAGCAGCACCCGCGGCTGCACCGCCAGCGCCCGCGCCAGCGCCATCCGTTGCAGCTGCCCACCCGACAGCTGCGCCGGATAGCGCTCCGCCAGCCCCTCCAGCCTGACCAGGCTCAGCAGCTCGCTCACGCGCGCGCGTATCTCCGCCTTCGGGCGCCTGCGCACCCTCAGGCCGAAGCCCACGTTGTCCCGCACCGTCATGTGCTTGAACGGCGCGTAATGCTGGAACACGAACCCCACGTCGCGCGTCCGCGTCGGCGCGTCCGTGACCAGCTCCTCGGCGATCGCCACCTCGCCCGTGTCGGGAGTCTCCAGGCCCGCGACGATCCGCAGCAGCGTCGACTTGCCGCTCCCGCTCGGGCCCAGCAGCGCCGTCAGCGCGCCGTCGTTCACCCTGATGCTCACGTCGTCCAGGGCGACGAAGTCCCCGAAGCGCTTGCTCACGTTGCGCACCTCTATCGCCATCAGTTGGGTACCTCCGCAGGGCATCCGGCCCTGCGGTTTGATGGTTGCCGACCGGGCTGCGCCCGGCCTTGTCGGCGACTTCGACGAGTGAGCAGGTTCATCAACAGCAAAGTTCCCAGCGCCAGCAGCGCGAGCACGATCGCCGCCGCGTACGCGCCCGTGACGTCGAAGTTCTCGAAACGGTCCTGCACGTACAGCGGCAGCGTCTGCGTCTGGCCCTCGATGCGTCCCGAGACGATGCTCACCGCGCCGAACTCGCCCAGCGCCCGCGCGGTGCTCAGCACCACCCCGTAGACCACTCCCCAGCGGATCGCCGGCAGCGTGATCCGCCGGAACGTCTGCCACGGGCCCGCCCCCAGCGTCGCCGCCGCCTGCTCGGCGTCGGTGCCCAGCTCACGCAGCACCGGCCCCGTCTCGCGCGCGACGAACGGCAGCGACACCACCGCCGTGGCGATCACCATCCCCGGCACCGAGAAGATCACCTGGATCCCGTGCGCCGCCAGCCAGTCCCCGAACCACCCCGTCTTCCCGTACACCAGCACCAGCGCCAGCCCGACCACCACCGGGGAGATCGCGAACGGCAGGTCGACCAGCATCCCCAGCGCCGCCTTTCCCCTGATCGCGCCCCGCTCCAGCAGCAGCGCGATCCCGATCCCGAACGCCGTGTTCAGCGGCACCGCGATCGCGACGATCTCCAGCGACAGCCAGAAGGCGTGCACCGCGTTCGGCGCGCTCACCGCGCTCCACACCGGCGTCAGGCCTCCTTCGAAGGTCCTGTAGAAGATCATCGCCAGCGGCGCCAGCAGCAGCAGCGCCAGATAGCCCAGC
>DASQGE010000079.1:0-8414 GCA_035632775.1 Solirubrobacteraceae bacterium
ATCGGTTACCCGCGACCGATCCGACGTGCGAAACTCGTTCCTAAATTAACCGCCAAGCCCTTGACTTTCATCGGTCGTCCAAAGGGGCGTGAGCGACATGGCAACGAACGCGCTTGCTGGCCCACCGGGAGCGATAGTGAACGACGTTACCGACGAGACCGAGGTTAGGGCGATCAGCCCTGCTTTTTGTGAGAAGCGCCATTCTTTGTTTTTTCGGACCCTTGGCTTCCTTTCCGGCGAGAGGCAAAGGACTTGACAAGTCCGGGTTGCTGGCCACACACCACCTCGGGAGTGCCTTTGACGGCAGGGGCTTCGGCGACCTTCTGCCCGCATAGCTCCCGCAGCTCGCTGTAGCTGGTCCCGTAGGCTTTCTGCTGGGGTTCAAGGGGTCCGATCTCCATCGCCACGATGTTACTGCGTGGCACGACGACCAGCCGTGGGAAGGAGGTTTCGAAGTGAGTGTCCTGCTGCTTACCGGAGATCCTCACCAAGTAGACGCTTTCCGAGGTTTCGGCAACAAAGTAGCCCGTCAGGCCGGAGTCGTGCCCTGAGCGCAGGACGGCGGTGGGCTGGACCTTGGGAATGTGGTATGTGGAGCAGGGTGGTAGCCGTGCCGAAGAGGAGCACCGACATGAAGATCGCGACGCCAAAGACGACGAATCCACTCGTACGAAGCCCCACGAGCAGGGTGCCGAAGGCAAGGAAGGCCCCGATGAAGAACAACATGACGTTCTGCACCGGAGAAGGAGCACCGACGAGGAAGACCGTCGCGAGCTCGATGAGGGCCAGGCAGAGGATCGTCAGGGTCCACGTGATTAGCGAGCGTTTCCGATTTTTCCTCGCCTGCTCTATGGCGCGACGGATGTCCGCCTTGGCATCGCCGAACACCGCCTCGGTATTGTTTTTCGCGGCGGCAAGGGCCCCCCGTTGAGCGGGAGTCAGCGAATTGAACTCAGAGTCCGTTTTGGCGAGCGTCTTGCGAAGCCCCTTGAGCCGGTCGTGTTCATTGGCCACCACCTTGGTCCGACCGAATTCTGCCGCCGACCTGGCTCGCCGAGCGAGCGCCGCGGCGTCCTGCGAGAGCCGTTCGAGCTGGGCCGCGATCCGCTCTTTGCCGTCGTCTACCTGCGAGTCTTCGTCAACCGTTGCGACGGGTGCCTCAGTACCCGACCACGCGTCGGCGACGTCGCGCCAGGGGACGCTCGGCACGAGATTGTCGGCTGCAAATAGATAGGCGACTACCACCGCGAAGAGTCCGATGGCGATGAAGGGGATCAGAGTCGAGAGCCCGATGACGATCAGGGTCGTCCTGGGGATCGAGGCGACGACCGTGTCAGCGGGCAGATGCAGGGAGTCGAACCGGATCCAGACGACCATCCCGCCGACGACCGCGACGAATCCGACGACGCCGATGCTGCCGGCGACTGCGCCTAGGACGCCGAGCAGGCGGACGCGAAAGACGGCAGCCTGGTCCCGTCCGTCTTCCGCATTCATGGCTTCACCTGGGCGGTCAGCCCGATCGCGCCCGCGTTCGCGCCCGCCAGCTGCACCCATGTGTCGACGTAGTCGTCCGGATACGTGGTCTTATCGGCGAACTCCCCCAGCGCACCGGCGAGGGCGACCCTCGTGACACCATCGCGCCGGAATACTCCGTCCGCCTCTGGGATCCGCACCATCGTCTCCTCTAGTCACGGCGTGGGGGCACCGACGCGGCCCGACGCCTTTCAAATGATTTTGTTCAGCTGACTCTTCCCCCGGATACCCTACCCCAAATCCAGGGAGCCCCACCGTGGCGCCCGGTGAGTTCGTCGCAGCTGCCCTCAATCGTTAAGCCGGGACACGGGGAGGGGCGGACGTGCGCTTCTGTCCCGTGCACGCCTGCCCCGATGGCTACGCGGAGGGCGTCTCCGGGTCTGGGCGGACAACGACCGTGTCGGCGACTGGGATGATCTCGTCAACCGGCAGGTCGGCCAGATCGGCGTGCCTGCGGATCGCCTCGGGACCAGTCGCTTCGTAGATGCAGACGGTGCCGACGGAGCCGCCATCCTCGGCGAGAACGTAGCTGCGGATCCAGCGCACCTCATCGGGCATCTGCTCGTCGCCAACTTTGCTCGAGCGCGCGGCAGCCGCCTCGAGGTCTTCCGGCGAGCGCCAGCCGCTTCGTCTCAAGATCGCGTAGGTGTTCATCTGTGCTTCCTTTCGTCGTCCTTCATCCGCTCATGCCAGCGGTCGGCGTGACGTCCTCGACGATCTCAAACAGGCCGTCCGTGCCGACCGCCTGAACGAACGGGGCGATCGCTTTGAGCTGGTCGTCATATCGCGCCTGGGCGGCATTGCGCCGTAGTTCATCGACGGTTCCGTCGAAGAAGCCGAAGCAGATGACCTCGTCGGGATTGTCGGTGTTTCTGATCATGTTGAAGCGCACCCAGCCAGAGGGCATGTTCTCCGGAGCCCCATCCCGGATGAATGCCTCGCGAAACTGCTCGAAGGTCCCTGGCTTGAGCGTACGAACCGTAAGTGCACATACCATCACTGGCTCCCCTCCTCAGGTCGGCTGCATGCTAGCGCGCGGCCTGAGCTTCTCGAGTGGGCGCGGCGGTTTGCAGTGGCCCCGGCGCGGCGGCTTGAGGTGGCTCCACTTCGCGTCGGTTGGTGTGTGTGGTTGATCTTCTCTGATTGGGGGTTGTGGCGGCGTCTCGTGGGCGGAGCGTGTCCCGTGCGTACTGGCCGATGGTCGATTCTACTGCCAGGGTTCATGGTTATCGAGGGTTGGCGCTATAGAGCGGTTTTTTGCCTGGGACGGAGCACGACACGACCAGGAGGCTCTCGGGACCAGGAGGCTCTCGGTCTGGTCGCGGGCCACGAGCCGCCACGTGGCCCGCGCAAACCTTCTCAAGGCGCGGCGGTCGCGCCGACCCTGGAGAGGAAGGCCGTCAGCCGGCGTTCGTATGGCCCGGGAGCGACGTTCCAGGCCTCGGTGTGGCCGGCCTTGGGCACGCGGTAGTAGGTGACCCAGCGGGACAGCTCCCTGGCGAACTCGTCGCTGGTCGCGATCGGCACGATCTTGTCCTCGGTGCCGTGGAAGAGCAGGATGGGGAGATGGAAGGCGCCGGGGTGCCGGAGGGCGTCGAGGCTCTGCCAGTCGGCGTCGATCCGGGCGCCGATCATCCACTCGACCGGGTTTGCGGCGAACGAGGGCAGCCCCATCTCGGTGGCGCTGAAGGACAGGATGGCCTTCCAGGAGAGCGCCGGGGAGTCAAGGACCAGGCCCGCGACACGCGCCGCGAGGGGCGAGCGCTCCATGAACTGGGTCACGATCGCCCCGCCCATCGAGTAGCCGACCAGAACCAGGCGCCGCGCTCCGTGGGAGAGCGCGTAACGGGCGGCGGCGGCGAGGTCGCGCCACTCGGTGAGGCCCATGTGGTGCAGGCCGTCGGGGCTTCGCGGAGCGCCGAGGTCCTCGCGGTAGGTGATCAGCAGGGACGGCAGCCCGTCGCGGTGCAGGGTGGGCGCCATGCGAAGACCGGCTTCGGGGTTGCGGTTGATCCCGTGTATCACGATCGCCCACGTGTTCGTGCGCCCGGGTATGAACCAGGCCGGCATCGGCCCGAGTTCGCCGGGAACGAGCACGTCGGAGGACGGCAGCCCCAGCGCCTGACTCGGTTCGCCTGCGTAGACGTCGGGGTCGAGGGCGACCTTCATCCCCCTCACCAGGTAACCGCCCTCGACGCGCAACTGCCGCGTCACCGTGCCGGCGTCGTTGCCGAGCACTTCTCCGACGATCGCGTGCCCGGTCTGCCAGTCGAGCCCGTACACGCCCGGTCGCAGGGTGTCTTCGGATCGCGACAGGACGACTCGACCGGGCGAGAGCCCGTCTACGGTGACGTCGGCGGGCCGGTCCGAGTGGTCGGGCACGAGCACGGCCGAGGAGAAGTGCCAGCTCGCCCCCGCCACCGCCGCAGCGAGGATGACGAGGAGCGCGACGGCCGCGAGGATCGCCCCCCGGCGGTGCCGGCGTAGCCATGGCGGCGATGGGGGCGCCTCTTTGCTTGCCGCCCTCGTTGGATCGTCGACGGTTGCGCTCGCCACCGGGCGGAAGCCTATAGCGGGCTGTTGACGCGTCCGCCGACGGCCGCGATGGAAGCGCGCGGAAACCCGGAGGCGAGGCTGCCTCCGGGCATCCTGCGCGACGCCCCGGCTACACCCGGGCCGTCATCGCCGTGCCTCCGGCGACCGGCCTCCGTACGAGAGAGCGACCGGCCGGCCGACGACGAAGATCGCTGCGCGCGCGATCGGCGCACATATCGCTCTGCATATTCGGCTCTGTGCGTACTGGCCTGTGCGTACCGCTCTGCGGATCCCAGCCCTGTGCGTATTGGCCTGTGCGTACCGCTCTGCGGATCCCAGCCCTGCGCGCACAGGTCGCGCACGCACTTCGCCGCGCGAAGTCGGATCGACCGTTTCTTTGCCGGTAGTGCGCATCTGTCATCCGACCGTACATAAGACCTTTCCACGTCACAAAGAAGACACAAAGTTGTCAGACAATTGTGTGCATCAGAGACTATCACCTGTAGTCATGCCAGTGTCGAGCGGCGATTGTGAAGCTGTGTCCGTCGTCGTGCCGACCAACGCCGAGCTCGGTCGTGCGATCCGCCGCCTGCGACGCGCGCGGCGCATGACGATCGAAGGTCTCGCCCATGCCGCCGACATGCATCCGACCTATCTCTCGGGCATCGAGCGCGGGGTGCGCAACCCGACCTGGGACAAGCTCACCGGGCTGGCGCGCGCGCTCGACGTTCCCGTTGCGACCATCGCGCGCGACGCCGAAGCCGAGGCCCAGCTGGCTGCGCGGATGCGCATCGCCAGATCCGAGCTCGGCCTCTCCGAGCGATTCGCTTGAAAGTGCGCCCGCGAGGCACCCGCCGAGACCCTCCGGTCGGCGGAATACGCTCAGGACATGCCCTGCGAGCGCCTTGCCGTGATCGACCTCGGCTCGAACTCGTTCAGGCTCGTCGTCTTCATGGCGTCCGGCGACTGGTGGAGGCGCACCGACGAGATCTACGAGCCCGTGCGCATCGGCGAGGGTCTCGCGGCGAGCGGCAGGCTGGGGGAGGAGCCGATGCGCCGCGCGCTGGCGACCCTGGATGTGTTCGACCACTTCTGTCGCGCCGCCGGCCTGACCCAGCCCGACGGGCTGGGCGGCGCAGTCGACGCGGTCGCCACCAGCGCGATTCGCGACGCGGACAACGCCGAGGGTTTCTTGCGCCTCGCTCGCGAGCACACGAGCCTGCCGATCCGCGTGTTGAGCCGCGAGGCCGAGGCGCGTTACGGCTATCTCGCCGCGGTCAACTCCACGACCCTGACCGACGGCTGCGTGCTGGATCTCGGTGGCGGGTCGCTGCAGCTCGTCCACGTCGCCGGCCGGCTCGCCCGCGAGCTCGACTCCTGGCGCCTTGGTGCGGTGCGCATGACCGAGCGCTTCCTGCCCGCGAACGGTCCCGCCAAGCGCAGGCAGATCGCCGAGTTGCGCGAGCACGTCGCGGGCGAGCTGCGAGACGCCGGGTGGCTGACCGGCGCCGGCCGCGTCTCGGCCGGCGGGCGGCTGGTCGGCATGGGGGGGACCGTCCGCAACCTGGCCGCTGCGATCCAGCGCGCGAAGGGCCTGCCGTCGAACGGCGTCCAGGGCATGGTCGTCGCGCCTGGAGAGCTCGACGAGCTCGTACAGCGGCTCGCCGCGCTGCCCGCGTGCAAGCGCAGCTCCGTGCCCGGCATCAAGCCCGCGCGCGCCGACCTCGTCCTCGCCGGCGCGATCGTCGTGCAGGGCGTGCTGAGCGTCGGGGGCTTCGACTGCCTGGAGGTCACCGAGGCGGGCCTGCGCGAGGGCGTCTTCTTCG
Organism: Solirubrobacteraceae bacterium; assembly: GCA_035632775.1. GTDB lineage: Bacteria > Actinomycetota > Thermoleophilia > Solirubrobacterales > Solirubrobacteraceae > Palsa-744. The sequence continues at coordinate 5,895 of DASQGE010000079.1, forward strand.
AGCGCCTGCTCGCCGACCGGGATCCGCCTCTGTTCGCCGACCTGCGCCGCGCCAGCGTGCTCAACCTGGCCGCCCAATACCGTCCCGACACCGCCCACACCGCCCACGTGGCGTCGCTTGCGCTGGCGATGTTCGACGAGCTCGCGCGGCTCGGTCTCCACGAGGGCGATCCGCTCGAGCGTGAGCTGCTGTGGGCGGCCTGCATGCTGCACGACATCGGCATGTCCGTCGACTACGACGACCATCACAAGCACTCGCGCTACCTGATCCTCAACGGCGGCCTGCCCGGCTACTCGCCCACGGAGGTCGCGATCATCGCCCAGGCCGCCCGCTACCACCGCAAGGGCATGCCCGAGCCGGGCCCGCTGGCGACTCTGTTCGCGCCCGGCGACGCCGCGCGGCTGGACCGCTGCGCCGTCCTCCTTCGCCTCGCCGAGGGTCTCGAGCGCTCGCGCGACCAGCTCGTGCGCGGCACCCGCTTCACGCTGGTCGGTGTGCCTGGCGGTGGCGTGCCCGGCGGTGGCGTGCCCGGCAATGTGGTGTCCGGTGCGTTGGGCGCCGGCGGGTCCGGTCTGCCGAGCGCCGGGGTGTCCGGCCCGGCGGGCGTCTCTGGGGCGGAGGACGACCGGTCGAACGGCGCGATCGACGCGAAGACGTCGAGGGCCGCGAGTCGCAGCGGCGAGATCGAGCTGCGGCTGATCGCGGACGGCGAGCCGGCGGTGCCGCGCTGGGCGGCCAGCCGCGAGGGCGAGCTGTTCGCCCGCGCCTTCCATCGCGAGCTGCTCGTCGCCGCCTGAGCCGAAGGCCCTGGGCGAGCCCCGTCAAGCCGAGCGCTGGCGCCTCAGCTCGCGTTCGCGCCCTCTGCAGTCGTACAGCAGCAGCGCGTTGTGATTGACCGGTGGCGGCTGCCACGCCGTCGCGGGGACCAGCTTGCACGCTTCGAGCACCGCCGTCGAAGCGGCGTTGCCGCCGCGTTCGGAGTACGCGCCGCCGAGCGCCACGTAACGGGCTTCCCCGCGCCTGAGAAGCCGTGCGAGGCCGCGGCCGTCGAGCGCCGGGTCGTTGCCGCTGTAGCCGCCCATCGCGCCCGCGTCATGCCCGATCAGGATCATCGGCGCGGCCGTGTCCGAGGCCTCGGTCAGCAGGATCCAGCGGGTCCCCGGCCGGTGGGCGCGTGCATAGTCGAGCAGCTCCCTGTCGATTCGCAGGCTTTTGTATGTGCTGTTGAACGGGCCCTGTCCGCCGGCCGCGCGCGGGCCGGCGGTGGGGAACGTGCCCTCGACCGGGAATTCCCATGTCGTCGCCGCGTATGCCCCGGGGGCCAGCAGCAGCAGACCGAGCGTGATCGCCATCGCCTGGCGCGCCCAGCGGCGCAGCGCCAGGATCACGACGACGCAAACCGCCGTTCCGCCGATGAGCACCGGCCAGAACCAGCGCATGTAGTGGTCTTCTTGCAGCAGCACCAGCTGCCCCGCGACGGTCGCGGCGACCGCGATCGGGATCAGCGCCAGACGCAGCGCCCGGCGGGCGCCGGGCGTCACGAACGCGACAGCGCCGCCGCCGATCATCGCCGCCGCGCCCGGCCCGAGCGCGGACACGTAGTAGGGGTGCACGATCCCCTGCGAGAAGCTCAGCACCGCCGCCTCGACCAGGAACCAGCCGCCCAGCACGATCAGTCCCGCCAGGCGCGACCGATCGGAGATCGGCCAGCGCCGGCCGCGAACCCCGTTCGGGGGCCCATCTGCCTCGTTCGAGCCCTCGCTTGAGCCCCTGTTCGAGACTTCGTCCGAACCTTCGCCGCGTCCGCCGAGCGTCCACAGCACGAGCGCCACCAGGCCGAGCAGCGCGAACGGCAGCATCCATGCGCCTTGGCTGCCGAGGCCGACGCCGAACAGGCGCAGTGGACCGGTCGGACCGCCGAACGACGTCGGACGGCGGGCCCGGCCGTTGGGCAGGAACGGTGGCAGCGGCGCCTTCTTCGGCGCGAGCGCCGGAGCGATCGCGACCGGCGCGGGATTGTGCGACGTGCCTGCGCCCGCGCGCGATCCGCCGGACCTTCCGCCGGGATTGGCGGCGCGGTGAGCCTGCAGTCGCAGTGTTTCCTTTTCGATGTGCGCCAGCGAGCCGTGTTTGAGCAGGATCGGGATCCGTCCTGGTCCGCCGACCTGCCCTTCGACGCGCCCGAAGCCGTTGTACCCGAAGGTCAGGCCCAGCTCGGTGTTGTCGGTGGAGCCGCCCACGAACGGACGTTTCGCGGCGGGTGTCAGTTCGACCAGCGCGATCCAGGACGCCGACACCGCCAGCAGCACGGCTCCCGCCGCGAGCAGCTGCCCGGCACGGCGTGGGAGCGTCCCTGGCGCGCACACCAGGTAGCCGAGGCCGAGCCCGGGCACGACCAGGTAGGCGGCGAGGGTCTTCGTGTTGAACGCCAGTCCAACGAGCGCCGCGCAGCCGAGCAGCGTGCGCAGGCGCCCCGTTTCGATCGCCCGCAGCCCGAACCCGCAGGCGAGCGTCATCAAA
>DASQGE010000080.1:0-11562 GCA_035632775.1 Solirubrobacteraceae bacterium
TTCCGGCACGTGGACGACACGCTGGGGGTGATCTACACGCACGGCATCGCGGGTCTCGTCGGCGGTCTGATGGTCGGGGTGCTCGCCGAGCCGAACATCGTCGAGTACATCGGGGTGGGCGGGGCGCCCAACCTCCCGGGGGTCTCCGGGGTGGTGCACGGCAGCTGGACGCTCTTGCGCTGGCAGGCCGAGACGGCCGCGTGGGTGATCATCTATACCGCGGTGGCGACGTTCATCATCCTCAAGGTGATCGGCATCTTCGTGCCGCTGCGGCTCTCCGACGAGGAGCTCGAGATCGGCGATCACGCGATCCACGGCAACGAGGTCTACCCCTCGGACGTGCCCACGCTCGGCGGCCCGCACGCCCCCGGCTGGCAGCACACGCCCGCGGGCGAGCCGGCACTGGGAGGGGCGACGTAGGACTCGACGCGCGGCGCCCAGGGTACGACGGCACGCGGCCCCGCCACGGCGGGGCCGCGGTCGTTACGCTGAGCGTCTCGGGTTGAGGATGGAGCAGGCGGTTATCCAGCTGCGCAACCGTTTCGGTTGGCGGCATGCGCATTGTGGCTTGCCGGCGTTTCGTCCCGTCGAATTCGGGTTTTTGCCGCGGTGGGCGGCCGGTCGTGCCGACCGGCTATGCGGATAAGCGGTGTCATGAGGCGACTCTCAGCGGCTCGCGAGGCCGACCGGACAGGCGACGCCGGTGCCACCTAGGCCGCAGTAGCCGCCGGGGTTCTTGGCGAGGTACTGCTGGTGGTGGTCCTCGGCGTAGTACAGCGGGCCGGCCTCGACGATCTCGGTCGTGATCTGGCCGTGACCGGCGCTGGAGAGCATCCGCTGGTAGGCGTCTCGCGAGGCTTGGGCGGCGGCTCGCTGGGCCTCGTCGTGCCAGTAGATCGCCGAGCGGTACTGGGTGCCGGCGTCGTTTCCCTGACGCATCCCCTGGGTCGGGTCGTGACCCTCCCAGAACAGCTTCAGCATCTGCTCGTAGCCGGTCAGGGCCGTGTCGAACGCGACCAGCACGACCTCGGCGTGGCCCGTACGCCCGGAGCAGACCTCCTCGTAGGTCGGATTCGGCGTGAACCCGCCCGCGTAGCCGACCGCCGTGCTGTACACGCCCGGGGCCTGCCAGAAGATCCGCTCGGCCCCCCAGAAGCAGCCCATCCCGAACACGGCGCTCTGTACGCCCTCCGGGAACGGCGGCTTCAGCGGCGTCTTCAGGACCTCGTGGCGCTCCGGCGGGACCATCTCGGCGGGCCGTCTCGGCAGGGCCGAGGCGACGTCGATCATGCTCGGCTGCCTGCGCCTAAAGAGCATCCTCGGCTCAGGTTAGTCTCTTTGCACGTAAGGACCGGCGACGAGCCCAAGCCGGCCGCGAGGCCGTCTGAAGGTTTGTTGTCAGCCGCTCCGATGGCTCAAGCCGCGAGCGGGCGATACCGAAAAGCTCGACAGGTGCTTCGCAAGCAGTCAGCCCCACTGTCCCACCGCCGGCTGAGCGGCCCGCTCGGCGCCAGGCCGCCCGCGGCCTGGACCGCCGCGCTGCTGCGCTCGATCCCGCGCCGTCTCACCGCGCGCCGGCCCGCGATCGCCTGGACGCTGTCTCTGCTGTTCACGTTCAAGGGGCTCGTCTGCCTGGCCACCGTCGCCTATCCCATCAGTGCTCGAGAGCCCGTCACGCTCGTCGCCTTTACGGGCGTCGTCGCCATCGTCGCCGCCTACGCGATCTGGCTGTTTGGATCGCGTATTCCGCTGCTCGGCTTCGAGCTCTTTGCGGTGGCCGGATCGCTCACGACCAGCTGGATCGTCACGCACGCCGCCACCGCCGGAGGCATGATGGTGGCGGCCTTCGCCTACCCGTGGATCGCGATCTACGCGGCCCACTTCTTCCCGCGTCGCGCAGTGCTCGCCCAGGGCCTGCTGATCTCCGTCGGCTTCGGCGCCGGCCTGCTGCTCGGCGGCCTGTCGCACGTCGTCATCTACTGGATAATCGTCACCGCCACCATCTGGTCCATATGCCTGTTGCTGGGCAAACTCAACGAGAGCCTGCGCCTTCAGGCCGACACCGACCATCTCACGGGCCTGCTCAACCGCAGCGGCCTCCTCGCCGCGGCGAAGCGCGAGCGGGCGCTGGCCGATCGCACCGGCAGCCCGCTCACGCTGGCGGTGCTCGACCTCGACGGCTTCAAGCAGATCAACGATCGCGAGGGCCACGCCGCCGGCGACCGGCTGCTGGCGGCGCTGGGCCGCGACTGGCGCGCATGCGTGCGTCCCGGCGACATCCTCGCCCGCCACGGAGGCGACGAGTTCGTGCTGCTCCTGCCCTGCACGACCCCGACGGGCGCGGAGGCCGTACTCGAGCGTCTGCGCTGTCGCGAGGGTGCGATCGGCTGGTCGGTCGGCGTCAGCGAGTGGCTGCCAGGCGAGAGCCTCGACGCGCCGCTGGCCCGGGCCGACAGGTACCTGTATGGCGTGAAGGACGCGCTGCGGGTCGAGGACGTCGCCGCGTCGGCGCGCAACGGCGACTACGTGGCGCACCGGGCGCTGCTGCACTCGATCTGAGCGCGAGCGCGGCTGGCCGATGTCGCCGAGCGGGTCAGGCGCCGAGCGGGTTTCGGGTCGCGGTTAGGGCGCGTGCGCGAGCAGGGCGGCTGCGACTCCTTGGATCGTCTGTTCGCCGTAGCTCATCGACGGGTCGCCGGTGGTGAGGACCGCGATCGTGAAGGTGATCCCGGGCCGCTCCAGCCGGGCGACCTCGTTGAACAGTCCCTCCGACGGGAGCGCGCCGGTCTTGAAGAACACGTTCCAGCGCGGCCGGGCGACGGGCGGGATTCCCCAACTCTGTGACGGCTCGATGCCCGACAGCAGGCTGCGGGCGTAGCCGTAGAAGCGCGCCGGGATGAGCCGGTTCAAGGCGAAGAAGAAGCGCGCCTGGTCGGCAGCGGAGGTCTGCGTATAGGCCCACCAGCCGACGCCCGGCGCATAGTCGCTCATGCCCGACTCGCGCGCCACCCGCGCGAGCGCTCCATTGCCGACGATCGCGAGCACCGCCGACGCGGCGTTGTTGTCCGAGACGTGGATCATCGGGTACAGCAGCGAGGTGTCCCCGGCGCGCAGGCCGCGATGCTGCGCTTCCAGCATCTGCAGGTAGGCGACGAGCATCATCACCTTGACGACGCTCGCGGTCTGGAAGTGCTCGCGCAGGCGCGCGCCATGCAGGCGGCCCTGGTCGTCGACGACGGCGAAAGACGTGCGGCCGGCGCGCGTGTCGAGGAAGCGTGCGGCGGCGGCGATCGCGCCGGCCGACGGGTAGACGGGCGCCGGGACGCCGCGGCCTTCGCCCTGGTACTCGAACGCTCGCGCCGTCGCGGCTCCCAGCGTCACGAGCGCCGTCATGGCTGCGAGGACGGCCAGGATGCGCAGCCGCTTGGGGTGTGGCCGGCCGGGGCCAGGCGATGTCAGGCGCTCAGCCGGCACTGCGCGCAACCGCGAAGTCTTTCCGGGGGCAGGCGCGGTGCGAGGCGGGAGCGCCCATCGCGCGTTCCCACGTCGGGTTCAGGCACACGCGATAGGAGAAGCGCTTCGACGGAGGGTCGATCGTGGCGCTGGCATAGCTCAGCCCGGGCGAGAGCTCGCGTGTGGGCGTGACGGCCGCCAGGCGAAACACGCGCGTCCCGCGGGCGGCCACGAACCACCACGCGTTCACCGACGCCGATCGGACCACCGGGGTGTGGCGCAGCCGCAGACTGAGGCGCACCTGGCCCGGGCCGAGGCTGGCCGCGTTGATCGCGGCGACGGGATCGACGATCACGGGCAGCGCCGGACTGCTCGCGGCGGGCGAGCCTTCGGCGAGGACGCGCAGGCGGGTGTTGCGATTGGGCTTGACGCCGGCGAAGGCGAAGCTCCCGTCGGGGCCGGTCGTGAGGCGGGCCACGGTGGAGTAGCCGCGAAACGGATAGGGGTCTGCCTGCAGGGCCAGCGACGCGCCGCCGACGCCCTGGCCGGCGTTCACGACGCGTCCGGTCACCGCGAGCGCCGCACCGTAGCTCAACTCGGCGGGCGCGGCCACCGCGCTGATTTCGGGCCTGACGGGCGGTGTCGCCGTCGCTGAGGCGACGACGATCGCCGGGCCTGTCAGCGCGATCGCGATCAGGGACTGGCCGTTCACCGGCAGATCGGGTGTCCAGAGGGCACGGTCGCGCAAACCGTAGAGCAACCCGACGACGCGCGGCCAGCGGAGACGCCCACCCCGTTGGGCCCGGAGCGGCCCGCGGGCCGCACTCCCCGATGCGGGACGGCCGCCTGTCCGTCTGGCCGAGTCGCTCTAGTGTCCCGAGTCCGAAGTTCGTAGCCAGTTGACCAGACCAATTACCCCAGGCGATCAGGCGAAATCGAGACTGCCGATCGGACACGAATCAATGACTCAGGTCGCTAGCGCCTGAACACGACCGTCGCGGACGCCGCCGAGCTGGATTCGCTCCTCAGCTCGGGCACGAACCCGACGCGTACGCGCAGCTTCAGCCGGCGGTGGCGGCGCAGCGCTTCCAGGCCGGCACGCGAGAGCCCCACCTTCAGGGTGATCGTCGACGCCTTGCCGAGGCGCCGGAAGATCGTGCGCAGGTTCTTCCCTCGGGCGCTGATTCGACCCGCCGCGAATGCCTTGACCTCGAGGACGAGCGCGTGGCCGACGACCCTGCGACCGAGGATCATCACGGGGCAGCCGGATACCGCGATCCTCGTGTTCTGCCTGATCTGGGCGCCGCTCTGGGCGGTGATCGTCGTGGGCATGACGAGCGACTGCGCGCAGAGGCTCCCGTTCGCCGCGAGCGCGGAGTTTGGGCCGGCTGGAAGGTCGAGCGCGAAGCTCGACACGGGCACGTCGGGTATCGCGGTGAACGTCGAGCTCGTGACGCCCTGCTTGATGTTCGTGTTGCCGATGAGGATCACGCGCACACCGCTGCCTTCGAGCACGAGGGCGAGGTCGGGGAAGGCGGCGCCGCCGTGCGAAACCAGATAGGCCGGGCCGCTCAGGCTGCCGGGCAGCACGGGCGTCGTCACGGTGGCGGTGCCCACTTTCGAGCCGCCCGGGCAGCTGAAGGGGCTCGCGGCGAACGTCGCTTCGGGACATGCTTTCTGCAGGGTCGTCAGACGCGCGGGCAGCTGCTTGGGTAGTTGCGCGAGCACGGAGCGCATGTTCGCCTGCCCGGCGCCCTGCGTGACGTGCACCTGCAGGCTCGCGCCGTTAGCTCTGGAGGTCTTGGCGCCGGTCGATACCACGAACGAGGGCTTGAACGCGAGTGCGCCGCAGTTGCCCACCTGGAACGGACTCGAGAGGTTGTTCTGTGTCGCGCCGAGCGTCGAGCCGAGTGTCGAATCGGTCGACAGCGGCGCGCAGCTGGTCGGGTTGAGCAGGAAGTCGAGCCGTTCGATGGCGACGCTGAGGCTGCGCAGGCGCAGCGGCACGCCGCCAACGATCGTGGGAATCGCGCTCGTGACGATCACGCGTCCGCTGTAGGGGTCGACGCCGACGCTCGCGCGCGTCACGACCGGGCCGAGGTCGAACGGCCCGGCGACGGCTGCGATCGGGATCGAGAGTCCGAACGGCGCGTCGCCGTAGGGGCCTGTCAGGAAGACGGGACCGGAGAACGAGATCGGTTCGGTGCCGGCACCGACGCTCGCGTTCGCTGTGCCGATCTGGCTGGTCGCGGAGCACATGCCGGTTTGCGCCTGCGGTTCGCCGCACAGCGCCACCGAGGGGATCGTGCCGAGCAGGCCGGGCGGCAGCATGGTTGAGACGTGCGAGAGGTACTGCTGGCCGTCGGGTCGCGCGAGGTTGAACGTGTAGGAGGTGTGCGCGCCTGCCTGCGTCGAGGAGTCGTGCGTGCCCTCGCTGAGCGAGAACGGCAACGGCGAGAGGCAGCCGCTGGTGACGAACGGGGTTGCGCTGAGCGCTGCGGCGCCACCGGTGTACGGCGTGAACTGTGCTTCCACGTGTCCGGTTTCGCAGGCGAGCGGATTGGCGAGCGGCGCGCGCGGCCCGCCGTTGAAGTGCATGATCAGGTCGCTGAACGGGAGCGGGGGGTTGTGTGTAAACGTCGCCGTCAGCCTGCCGGTGGCGGAGTCGGGTTCGACCTGGCCCGCGAGCCTCACCGACACGCCGAGGCCGCTCTCGGCGTCGAGGTAGATCGTGTAAGGGGGCTTGGTGATCGCGCCGCCGTTGGGGTTGCCGAGGTATACGGCGCCCTGCAATGAGCCGGGCGGCAGGTCGGTTTCGATCGCGACGGTCCCGACTTTCGAGGCCGACGGGCACGTCACCGGTTGTGTGCTGCCGATCGCGATCTCTGCGGCCGTGCATGCCTGCAGGCCTTGCGCAGCAGAGGGGTTGAGCGTGAGGCCTTCGGGGAGCGTCACCTGTGCGTCCTTGATGTCGGCGGTGTTGGTTTCGTCGGCGGCTTCGTGCTGGGGCACCTGCACCTCGGCGGCCGTCCCGTCGGGCTGATCGGACGCGGACGTTTCGGGTTTGACTGACGCGCTCGGTGCGAACGGCACTTTGTCGCAGTGCTCGACGCCGATCGGCGTGTGCGTCTGGGTCCTCGAGATCTGGCCTTCCCAGGATTCGACTTCCAGGTGGGACGTCGTCGTGGTCGAGCATTCGCTCGGGAGCGTCAGGAAGTCGCCCTTGCCGGCAGTTCCTTTGAACAACAGCTTGGACTTTAGGACCGGTATCGATTTGGAGATGTTCTTTATTTCGAAGTACTCGTGGTAGTCACCGCTCCAGTCGACGTGCCCTTCAAGGAATATGTGTTCGTTCGCGACGAGCGGCACTTCGACATGGATGCCGAACAGCAGCGGAAGTCCGGGCGGCGGTTCGAGGTTGTAGACGGTGCCGGTGATTTCGGCGTCGGCGGCGAGCACAAATGCCGTCAGCTTCGTTTCGCCGACTTCGGTTTTGGAGTCGCATTCGTCTTTTTCAAAGGCGCTCAGTTCGCACTCAGGCAGCGCCTCGGGATTGGCGGCGAGCCCCGGCGGGACGTCCACGCGCACGCGCTTGAGCACGCCTTCGGGTTCGTGCTGGCCGAACAGCACTTCTTTGGAGTTCAGTTCGAACCCGGTCAGGCCCCACGGCGGATGCCCGGCGGCCTGCGTGAACGCTTCGCTGTGGTTAGCTTCGACGCCTTCGTAGGTGCACGAATTGACGTTGCACGTGCCGGCTTCGAAGTTGGCTTCGCTCACGCCGAACGCGGCGTGAGCGACGGGAGCGAGCGCTGCGAGCAGCGCTCCGATCAGCGACGTGATGAGTGCGGTGCGAACGGGTGATCTCACTTAGATCCCTCTCTCCCGGCCAGGCCGGTCGGCGACCGGCTTCTTACCCAACGCTCGGATACCCCGCCTACGGGATTTCTACACCTCGTCTCGTCGTATGGCTGACACCAGACGCATATCTGCCTCGCAGACGGCCTCCGACCTGTGCCTTCGACCTGCTAGACGCTCGGGCGGCGCGAAAGTTGCGGCCGCCCGGCAGGCCGACCTGGGCTATTTCTGCGGACTACGCGGGGCGTAGCGATGATGGAGCATCAGCGGGTTCCCGTCCGGGTCCTCGAAGAGAGCCATATGACAGACGCTCGTGTCGAGGGTGTCGCCCTTGAACGCGACTCCGCGCCCTTCGAGGGCCTTGCGCGCCGTCGCCACGTCCCGCACGTGCAGCGCGAGCTCGTGGCCTCGGACCTTGTGCCCGAGACCCATCTTCTCCGCGTCGATCACGCTGATGGTGAGGTTTCCCGTCTCGAACTCGGCGTAGTTGCGCTCGGGCATGTGCACCGACATGGGCAGTCCGAGCGTCTCGCCGTAGAACTTCACGGCCCGGTCGAGGTCTTTGGTCGACACGGCGGCGAAGTCGACGCCGGTTATCAGCTGCTCGGCGGTGTCTGTCGGGGTCATGCGCGTTGCTCCTGTGTGTAGCGGACAGTGGGTCTTCGGGCGGCGCTCCGCTCCCGGTGGAGCGGCTGGGCTCGATGGTATCCGGACGGGCTGGCCGAAACCCCGGGGCACGAGCTGAGGGTGGTATCCTTACCTCTTGCAATTAGTAAGGAGAGAGCTCATGGACGTAGCGGCGCGACTTTCGTCGAAGGGCCAGCTGACCGTGCCCAAGGCTGTACGGGACGCCCTCGACCTGAACGAGGGAGATCGGGTCGTCTTCCGCATCCAAGGTCGGCGCGCGGTGCTGGGCCGTACCCCCGACTTGCTCGATCTGGCGAGCGTCGTGTCGGTTCCGGCCGAGAAGCGGCGGGTCGCGTGGGATGACGTACGTCGCCGGGTCCGGGCGCAGCGTGGGGAGGACCTCCACGCGAGGTCCACTCGTTGAGGGCCTTTCTCGACACGAACATCCTCGTGCGCCACCTGACCGGCGACCCTCCCGATCAGGCTCGCCGAGCGACCAGCTTCCTCGCGGAGTCAGACGAGCTGCTCCTGGCCGACCTGGTGGTTGCCGAGCTCGTCTACGTCCTCGAGTCGTTCTATGAAGTTTCGCGCGATCGGGTCGCAGGGCTTCTGCGCGCGGTTCTTGCCTTCCCGGCGATCATCGTCCTCGACGAGCCGCTGCTGCTGCGCGCCCTGGAGGTCTACGAGCTGCATCGCCTCGACTTTGCGGAGGCCTACCTCGTCGCATCGGCAGAGTCGAGCGGGGTAGGTGTCCTCGCGTCGTTCGATCGGGCCGTCGACCGGGTTTCCACCGTGCGTCGGGTCGAGCCGGGGTAGGAGGTGATCCGCTGGATCACGGCTATGTCAGAACCGCGGCTTTGCCTCCGCGAAACATTCGAGCCCGTCGTCGGGGATTGGCTCCCAGGCGGCCGCGTAGGCGACGTATGCGCGCCAGCTCGGCCGCACGCCCGGGTCGCCGTCGAAGGCGCTCATGCGTACGCTCATCTGCGTGGGGTCCTCGGGGTTGCGACTGAACAGGTGCGCTCCGCACTCACTGCAGAAGCGCTTCTCAAAGCCTCCTTCGGGATGGCGCCAAGCCTTTACCAGATCCTCTCCTTGCAGCAATCGCAAGGTGCGGCCGTCGATCCGCGCCTGCGCTGAGGCTGCCGTGCCGGTCCGGCGCTGGCAGCGAGTGCAGTGGCAGTAGCCGGCGGCGGGAGCCGGCTCGGTGAGCTCAAAGCGCACGCCGCCACACAAGCAGCCTCCGGTCAGCGAAGGATCTCGAGGGGGCTCGTCGATGTTCGGGCCTGCCACGGCTGCGGGACCCTATCGCGGCTCAGGCGCCGTCGCGATCTCCTGCGGGAACTGGCGCAACAGCTCCGCGAGCGAAGCTGGATCAGGCATGTCCAGCCCGCGGGCGTGCGCGTCGCCGGCCAGCGCGAACAGCTGCTCCACGAACCGCTCCCAGCGCAGCGCTGGTCGCATCTGGATACGAACGCGCACGGACTCCTCGGTGGGGTTCCAAGCCAGATGGGGGACGCCTGGCTCAGCGACCGCAACCGCGCCGGACCGGCGTGTCTGCTCGACTCCGGCGATCCGAAAGCGTGCCGTGCCGGTGATGACCTCGAAGCGCTCCTGCATCTCCGGGTGCACATGTTCGGGCGCACGATGTCCGGGTCGCGTCCAGCAGGCGTCCATCTCCAGCAGAGCACCCCCGGTATCGGCTGAGGTCTTCAGGAACACGATGCGCTCACCGGTGATCGGGTTGACCAGCTCCTCTCCCGCGCGCGCCATCCACTCCGATCTTGCCATACCGCCGCTGTGGTCTGCGGGCGCGATGTGGGATGAGCTGACAGCGCGTCTGGAGGGGGTGTCGCACCCCGCCCGGCGAACACATGAACGGTGGTGGCGGGTGATCGTCAGATCTCACGCCACCCATCGCCCGGTGGCGAATTGCATCGAGGCCGCTCCGAGCGCGAGGCCGCTGCACGCGAGCCAGACTGCGAGTCGCCCTCGCTTATCGAGCCACGGCGCGAGCGACATCTGCAGCGGGAACAGGATGAGGATGAAGCGCGGAAGCGACTCCAAGGGCTCGGTCACCTTCGGCGCGGAGGTGAAGATCACGAGCGAGACGACCGTGTAGGCGCTGTAGGCGAACGGCAGGCGTCGTATGACGCCGATCGTGGCGATCAGCGCGAAGACGAGCGCCGCCGCGTCGACCATGTTTACGCCGGCACCGCGATAGGGCCCGTTGGTCGCCGGGAACAGCCGGTCGGGCGGCGCGGAGGCGATCGTATGCAAGCCGTGCCAACCCACGCTCACGATTCCGGTGAGGCCTCCGAGCAGTTCGAAGTGCCGGTGCCAGAGCATGTCGTTGACGTGCAAGGACTGGAACGCATCACCGTGCTCGACGCCCAGGTAGCCGAAGAAGGCGATGAGCCCGCACGGAACGAGCGCGAGCCAGAGGAAGTCGAGTCGAGGACGGTAGCGTGCTCGCCACCATGTCGTGGACGACGTTTCGAGCGCCTGGTCGCCGTCCGCGCGCGGCCCGTAGAGGTAGAGCAGGGCAATTGGGATCGCGACCAGAACCCCGGAGTCATGGGTCGCCGATGCGAGCGCGCCGAGGATGCCCGCCCACGCCCAGCGGCCGGTGCGGGCGGCGTACACGGCACCGATCGTGAGCGCGAGCAGCAGCGCCTCGGGATAGATGGTCGAGAAGAACATCGCGGTCGGGAAGAACGCCAGCGCGAGCACCGCGGTGCGCGCATGCTCCTTGCCCAGTTCAAGCGTGACGAGCCGCTGAAGGAAGTAGAGCGCGACGGCGAAGGAGATGAGCGAGACCGCGATGCCGGCGATCTGCAGCGAACCCGACAGGAAGCCCACGGCCTTGATCGTGAGCGGATAGAGCGGGAAGAACGCCGACAGCTCCGCGGAGTGGTAGCCATGGTCGGCGATCGACAGATAGAACCCCGAATCCCAACGCTGCGCGACCCCGAAGACGAGCTCGCCAAGATTCCCAAGTGGCGCGCCCGTGTGAGGCGCGCGACCGGTCGGTCGAAAGCCGACCGTCAGCACCGCATAGATCGACGCCAGCCACACGACGAGCCGCGACGTCCAGAGCGCCAGCCATACATCCCCGAATGCTTCGCGGCGGGCATCGGCGATAGCCATGCCTTTGGCGAGGCGAGAGCTCACGCGTCGCTCGGCCGCGCCCAACGTCGACGACGCCAAGTGCCGCCTCGATCCTCAGCTCAGATGGGGCTCAACGCCTGCCATGGTCGGACAAGACTACTGGGAAGATCGCCTCGTCGAACCCGCGTGCGCGGCGGGCCGGCGGCTGCGCGGACTACTCGGCGTGTCCGGCGTCGCGCAGCGCGTCGAGCAGGTCGCCGGTCGTGAAGACCTCGATGCGGGCGTCGGTGTGATCCTTGTCTTGGGTCGATTGCGGGAGGCAGCGAAATCGCCGAGCACCTCTTGCTCGTCCACGTCTTTCGTAGCCACAGGCTTAGAACCGCTTTCAAAAAGATCGGCACGCCCGGAATGCGTCCCTGGACACGGCGCTGGATCGTCACGTGACGGCTCGCACGTGCTGGCCGATCCCGGACGATCGGCAGCATGCGCTTCGCCGCCCCGCGTCGCCCAGCTTGG
>DASQGE010000081.1:0-37607 GCA_035632775.1 Solirubrobacteraceae bacterium
CCCGATCGTCGGGCCCGACGATCCGCGCCGCTTCACCGACTCGGGCATCGAGATCGCAGAGCTCTACACCGACGCCGACCTGCCCGCCCAGCTCGACCTCGGCGAGCCCGGTGCCTTCCCCTACACGCGCGGCGTCCACCGCGAGATGTACCGCAAGCAGACCTGGACCATGCGCCAGTACGCCGGCTACGCCTCCGCGAAGGAGTCCAACGAGCGCTACCGCTACCTCTTGTCAAAGGGCTCCACCGGCCTGTCGATGGCCTTCGACCTGCCAACCCAGCTCGGCCTCGACTCCGACAACCCCCGCTGCCTGGGAGAGGTGGGTCGCCCCGGCGTCGCGATCGACACGATCGACGACATGCGCACCGCCTTCGACTCCATCCCCCTGGATCAGGTCTCCACGTCGATGACCATCAACGCCCCCGCGGCCTGCTTGTTGCTGCTGTACGAGCTCGTCGGCGCCGAGCAGGGCGTTCCCTCCGAGAAGCTCCGCGGCACCACCCAGAACGACGTCCTCAAGGAGTACATCGCGCGCGGCAACTACATCTACCCGCCCGCCCCCACCATGCGCCTGACGACCGACATCTTCCAGTACTGCGCGCAGCGCGTCCCGCGCTGGAACACGATCTCGATCTCCGGCTACCACTTCCGCGAGAAGGGCTGCTCCGCCGTCCAAGAGGTCGCATTCACGCTCTGCTCGGGCATCGCCTACGTGCAGGCCGCGATCGAGAAGGACCTGTCCGTCGAGGACTTCGCGCCCCGCCTCGCCTTCTTCTTCAACGGCCACAACAACGTCTTCCAGGAGGTCGCCAAGTTCCGCGCCGCGCGGCGCATGTGGGCCCACATCATGCGCGAGCGCTTCGGCGCCACCGATCCCAAGGCCACGATGCTCCGCTTCCACACCCAGACCGGCGGCGTCACGCTCACCGCCCAGCAGCCCGAGAACAACATCGTCCGCGTCGCCCTCCAAGGCTTCGCCGCCGTCTGCGGCGGCACCCAGTCGCTGCACACCAACGGCTTCGACGAGGCTCTCGCGCTGCCCACCGAGCGCGCCGCCAAGATCGCCCTGCGCACCCAGCAGATCCTCGCCCACGAGTCCGGCGCCGCCGACACCGTCGACCCCTTCGCCGGCTCCTACTTCGTCGAGTCCCTCACCGACGAGATCGAACTGCGCGCGCTCGAGCTCATCGCCAAGGTCGACGCCCTCGGCGGCTCCGTCAACGCGATCCAGTTCATCACCGGCGAGATCGACGAGTCCGCGTGGGGCTATCAGGAGCGCTACCGCATCGGCCAAGACGTCGTCGTCGGCGTCAACGCGTATCAGGAGGACGACATCGAGGTCCCCGAGTTGCTCCGCGTCGACCCCGAGTCCGAGCGACTGCAAGTAGAGCGCCTGCGCGCGTTCAAGTCCGACCGCGACCACGAGCTCGTCGCGCGGCGCCTGGAGGAGCTGCGCACCGTCGCCCGCGGCTCCGACAACCTCCTCCCCGCGATCCGCCAGGCGCTCTGCGACCGCTGCTCGCTGGGCGAGGTGTGCGGCGCGATGCAAGACGTCTTCGGGAAGTACGCCCCGACGTTCTAGATGATTGATTCCACGGGATCAGGCGCAGTAGTTGACGAGTGCGCGTGTGGGGCGGCCGAGTTGGTGGTTGAGGGTGATGGCGGCAGCGAGGGTGAGCAGGCGTTGGAGGATGCGCTCTCTGAGTCCGGCGAGGGTGCGGGCTCCGTGGCGCTCGAGGGTGAGGATGTCCTTGCAGGTCCAGAAGATCGACTCGATGCGTTGGCGGATCGGCGCCAGGTGCGGCCGCGGTCCGGGCTCGTCTTTGCGGCGGGGTCTGAGGATCGTGGCGTCCAGGTCGGCGACGCTTTGGGCGAACTCGCATCCGGCGTAGCCCTTGTCGCCGATCACGGTCTCTCCGCCGGTGCGTGGAGCGCGGGCGAGCAGTTTGATCGCGACCTGTCGCTCATCGATCTTGGGGGAGGTCAGGGCGAGCGCTCTGGGGGTCCCGTCGGGTGCGAAGATGCCGTGCAGGCGAAAACCCCAGAAGAATCGGCTGTGGCTGGTGCAGTAGCCGTAGTCGGCGGCATCCCCGAGCGCCGAACGCTTGACCGTCTCGCGGCTGCGAGCACACTCCACGGGTGTGGAGTCCACGAGCAGCAGCTGGCTGTGCGACCCTGGGCTTTGCTGGGCGAAGACGCCCAGCAGCCACTCCAGCGTCTCGGCCAGCCGGCGACGACGCTTGAAGTAGCCCGGCTGGGCAGGGATCTGGGGAAACAGGTGGATCAGGCGCTTGCGAGCGACCGCGAGAAACCGGCGATCCGACGGTATTCCCATGATTGCCTGGGCGACGCAGAGCGTGACGACCTCTGCGTCTGTGATCCTCCGCCTAGCGTTCCCCGGCCGCCCAGGCAGGAGATCGTCAGCCGTGACGTAAACAGCGGTGAGCAGCAGGTCGAGGTCGGCGTCCATCGAGGCCCCCTTCGGTCGGCGATGCGGGTTAGCACCGCCGACTTCGGCCCTGCTGTCCAAAAACCCTCGAAAACCACGGCCGCTGCCGTGGAATCAATCATCTAGGGCTGATCTGGATGAGGTCCGGTCCGCTTGCGGACCGGACGCCAGGGCGCCCGGAACGGCGTCAGCCGTAGCCTTGCAGCGGTCCGCCCGCGGCGCTCGTTAGTCTCGGCGGCCATGATCTCCGCCACGTCCGCCTACGAAGTCGTCCTGGCGATCCACGTCATGGCAGTCGTCGTCGCCTTCGGCGTCACGTTCGCCTACCCGATCATGTTCGCGGTCGCCGCCCGCCACGATCCGCGCAGCCTGCCGCTGATGCATCGTGTCGAGTACACGATCGAGCGCTTTCTGGTCAACCCCGGCCTGCTGGCAGTGGTCGCGGCCGGGATCTTCCTCGCCAGCGACGGGCACCACTGGAGCGATTTCTTCGTCCAGTGGGGGCTCGCGGCGACGATCGTCATCGGGGCGCTGGTCGGCGCGGTGATGATCCCCACCGCCAAACGAGCCGAGGAGATCGCCGCGCGCGACGTCGGCGCCGCCGGCGCCGCCGGCGAGGGCACGATCGAGATGAGCGCCGAGTACCAGGCGCTCGTCCGCCGGCTCTCGACCGTAGGCACGCTGCTGAGCCTGCTCGTGCTCGTCACGATCCTCTTCATGGCGATCAAGCCGTAGCGCCCTGCCAGCGACGGCGCAGGCCGCGCTTCGCCCGCGCGACGCCGGCCGCGTCACCCCCTCGCGACGCCCACCCCGCGGTACCCTGCCGATATGAGCCAGGGTTACCGGACAGCTGTCGTCGGCGCGACCGGCCAAGTGGGCACGCTGATGCTCGACCTGCTGCGCCACCGCTCGTTCCCGGCGCGCGAGATCGTCTCTCCCGAAGACGCCACAGCGCCCTGAACATGCTCACCCCAACCGAATACGAGAACCAACACCAACACCAACAACAACGCATCGCCGCCTGATTCCAGACCGACGACTCCGAGAAACCAGGGTCAGATCACCGCCTCCAAAATCCCCGGAGCGGTTCAAAGCGAAGATGAACTCTGACGGAGCTACGAGCGTGGGCATTGAGCCTCAAGCCTCTGGTCGATCACTGAGGGCGCTGTACTCCGGTATCGATCGCAGCACATTGAGCCCGGCGCTCTCGGCCTGCGCCCAAACCTCGGGCGCGACACGCGCGCGCGCCCAAGCCGCACGCATGTAATCGCGCGTCTGCAGATACGCCACGTAGTTGTCGAGGTGCTCGCCGGGGAGCGCGAATGTCATGAACATCACGACACGCTCGCGCTCCTCGCGGACGCGCAGGACGTCCGGCAGAAGCGTCTGCAGACGGGGGTGCAGCGCCAACCGCGGGAGGCCGCGCATGCGCACGACCTCGCCGGAGTGCACTGTGCGCAGATCCCACACCACGAGATCGCCGGCCTGAGCCCGCACGAGCCTTCCCAGCGTGGGGAGCCGGCGACGGGGCCGGTTGGAGCCGGGGCGCAGCGCCAGGCCACCGCTGAAGCGCGCCTGATCCTGCATGTAAACGCCACAGCGAAGCAGCGGATAGGGATCGTGCCAGTCCGGCCCTCCACGCCAGCGTCGACGATTCACATTGTCCCGATGCCAGCCTCGAGCCCCGTTCCTGCCGACGCGAACGCTGCTGTCACCAAAATAGTCGGGGGAACCGCCGAGCAACTCCCGAACGACCCGCAACAGCCGTGGGTCCAGCAGAACATGGCGGAGCGACGGAATGCTGAGCAGGTCCCCATCCACCCCGCGGATCGTGCCCTCCCTGCCGGGATCGGTTCCCGCACGTCCATCGCGCTCGTACTCGGCGAGCGTGTCGAGTACGACTTCCCGCAATTGCTCCACCTCCTCAGCACCGAAGAGCTGCTCGACGATCGTATAGCCACGCCGACGGAAGGCCTCACGATCGACGCCTGGTAACGAAGAGGCTTGCTTGCTGGCAGTCGACATTGTTCGTTTCCTGATAGGTAGTCGGTCCAAACACTGCGAGGGTACAAAAGATCAATAAATTGGGATAATCCTGTTGTCTAGTCGCATGGGACATCTCCCAAGGCCTTCGAAGAGGCTGTCGGCTGCGAGCAACGCCGCAGCGTCGTGGCGCGCCATACGAGGCCAATGTGCATGCGGTATCGGCAGGTGTGTCCGGGGGAGATCCGCCGCTGCCGGACTCGGTCCGCTCAGGGGTTCGCTACGAGAGCGGTTTTGGTCTCGACGTTTCTCACAGCGCGAGCGGCGTGCTCGAAGCCTGCGCGCGTGTGGCTCCCGTGGCGCAGGGTCCCGTACCGAAATTACCAGCCCGCACATATCGTGGCTGGCCATAGCGGAGCGCTTCAGCGAGGGCCCGCAAGTGGGCGCCGAGTCACAGAGGACCGATACCCTGAGAGCATGGGCAATGGTTATCGAGTCGCCGTTGTCGGCGCCACCGGCCAGGTCGGCACGCTGATGCTCGACCTGCTGCGCGAGCGCGCCTTCCCGGCGCGCGAGATCGTCCCCTTCGCCTCCCCTCGCTCGGTCGGCCGCGAGCTCGAGGGCGGCCTGGTCGTGCAGGGCCTCGCCGAGGAGTCGATCCAGGGCTTCGACCTGGCGCTGTTCTCCGCCGGCGGCTCCGTCTCCGGCGAGTGGGCGCCGAAGTTCGCCGACGCCGGCGCCGTCGTGATCGACAACTCCTCCCGCTGGCGTATGCACGACGACGTGCCGCTCGTCGTCAGCGAGGTCAACCCCGACGCGCTCGCCCGCCATCACGGGATCGTCGCCAACCCCAACTGCTCGACCATGCAGATGGTCGTGGCGCTCAAGCCCCTCTACGACGAGGCCGGGATCGAGCGGCTCGTGATCAGCACCTACCAGGCGGTGTCCGGCACCGGCCGGCGCGCCGTCGACGAGCTGCTCGACCAGTCCCACGCGCTGCTGCACGAGCGGGAGATCGAGCCGCCCGACGCCTACGCCCACCGGATCGCCTTCAACGCCCTCCCCCACGCCGGCTCGTTCGCCACCGGCGAGGACCACACCGACGAGGAGCGCAAGCTCATCGACGAGACCCGCAAGATCCTCGACGACCACTCGATCGGCATCTCCGCCACCTGCGTCCGCGTCCCCGTCCTCAACGGCCACTCCGAGGCCGTCAACGTCCAGACCCGCCGCGAGCTCTCCCCCGAGCGCGCCCGCGAGCTGCTCGCCGCCGCGCCCGGCGTCACCGTGCTCGACGACCCCGCCGCCGCGCTCTACCCGCTGGCGATCGACGCCTCCGGCCAGGACGACGTGTTCGTCGGGCGCATCCGCCGCGACCCCGGCCACGAGCGCGCCCTCGATTTGTGGATCGTCGCCGACAACCTCCGCAAGGGCGCCGCCCTCAACGCCGTGCAGCTCGCCGAGCTCCTGCACGAGCGCGGGCTGATCGGCTCGCGCCAGGCGCGCTCGGCGGCGTAGGGTTCGCGTCACTTTCGGGACGCGGGCCCTTACACGTCGAGGCCCACTCGCCACACCAGGCAGGAGTCCTGCGCGCCCGCGCGAACCTGTGGTCGATGAGCGTCTCCTCGGAGGTGCGGCGCACCCTCGTCAAGTCCCCGCCCGAGCTGTGGGCGGAGCTCAGCGATCCGGTTTCGCTGGCCCGCCATCTCGGCGAATTCGGCGAGATCCGCATCGTCCGCACCGAGCCCGACCGAGCCGTCGCATGGGAGGCGGCGGCCGACGACGGCGCTCAGACCAGCGGCAGAGTCGAGATCGAACCCTCCGGCTGGGGCACCAAGGTCACGCTCACCGCCACCCGCACGGTCGTCCCGGTCGTCCCGGTCGCGCCGGAGGCCGAGGCCGAGCACGAGCAGGTGGTCGAGCCCCCGTCCGAGCTAGAGGCCGAAGTCGAGGCGACGCCCGCATTCGCCCAGCCGGCCGTCGAGCCCGAGTCGGACCCGGAGCCGGCGGCCGCGCTGGAGTCCGAGCCGGAGCCCGCGCCGCGTCAGGGATACTTCGCCAGGCTCTTCCGTCGCCGGCGCAGAGACCACGCACAGCCGGAGACGCCGATCGAGCCGGAGCCGGCGGTCGAGCCCCCGTTCGAGCCGGAGCTCGATGTCGAGCCCGAGCCCGAGCCCGAGCCGCCTGAAGCGGTCGAGATCGCGGAGCCGGCGGTCGAGGAGCCCGCGCCCGAGGTGGACATCGCCGCGGAGCTGGTCGAGCTGGAGGAGCAGACCACGGCCGTGCTCGCCGGCGTGCTCGACCGCTTGGGCGCGGCGCACCACCGGCCGTTCTCGCGGGCCTGAGGCTGCGGCTACGTACTTCAAGACGGTGCAACACCATGGTGCTACCATGGGTGTATGCCAACGCGCTTCGATCGCATAGCCGTGACCAAGGACCCGGCCCTGACTGAGGCGCTCGACCGCGTCACGCCGCTGCTGGGCGCCGACCGGCCGGCCGCCACGCTTGTGCACGATCTGGCGATCCGGGGGGCCGATGCCGTGGTCCAGGAGCGCCACAGGCGCCGCGAGCAGCTGGCATGGGTCGCGCAGGCCACGACCTCGACCGAGACACCTTGGGATCCCGAGGTGCTCGAGCGGATCGACGAGCTCGCCTGGGGGATCCCACGGGAAGCCCCGTGAGCGCAGGCCGCCCCTACGGCGGCATGGTCGTGCTCGCAGACACGTCGGCGCGCATGCGCACGCACGAGCCAAGCGTGCGCGAGCAGTGGATGGCGGCAGTCGAGTCCGAGCAGATCGCCACCTGCTCGATTGTGACGATGGAGCTGCTCTTCTCCGCACGCGACGCAGCCGGCGTTGCGCAGACTGAGAAGATCGAGGCGGCGTTCCGTCAGATACCCGTCACCGTTTCCGTGCAGCGCGCCGCGATCGGTGCCGTACGCGAGCTGGCACAGCGCGGTGGGAGCTCCCACCGCGTCCCACCTCCCGACCTGCTGATCGCGGCGGCAGCCCAGGAGGCGGGGGTCGGCGTGCTGCACTACGACCGCCACTACGACCTGCTCGCCGAGATCCTCAGCTTCTCCAGCGTGTGGCTAGCGCCCGCCGGCGCGCTGTAGCGGCAAACCGGCCGCATCCGCCCACGGATAACATCCGCCCCCCGATGGCCACGAGCTCCCACAACCGCCAGACGGACGCCGCGCTGCTCGCCTCCTCGCGCAGCGGACATCGCAAACCGCCGCGCCAGAAGGCCCCTGAGACCTACGAGGAGAAGCTCGCCCAGCTGCGCGAGCTGCGCGAGGCGGCGCTGCACTCCGCCCCGGAGGCCGAGGAGAAGCAGCACGCGCGCGGCAAGTACACCGCGCGCGAGCGCGTCGAGAAGCTGCTCGACCCGGGGTCCTTCCAGGAGCTCGACACGTTCGTGCGCCACCGCACCTACGAGTTCGACATGCAGAAAAACCGGCCCTGGGGCGACGCCGTCGTGACCGGGCATGGCACGATCGAAGGGCGCACCGTGTGCGTCTTCAGCCAGGACTTCACGGTCTTCGGCGGCTCGCTCGGCGAGGTGATGGGCGAGAAGATGTGCAAGCTGATGGATCTCGCCGCCAAGATCGGCTGCCCGGTGATCGGCATCAACGACTCCGGCGGCGCGCGCATCCAGGAGGGAGTCGTCTCGCTCGGCGCCTACGGCGACGTGTTCGTGCGCAACGTCAAGTGCTCCGGCGTGATCCCCCAGATCAGCCTGATCATGGGCCCCTGCGCGGGCGGCGCCGTCTACTCGCCGGCGATCACCGACTTCATCTTCATGGTCAAGGAGACCTCCCACATGTTCATCACCGGCCCCGACGTGATCAAGACGGTCACCGGCGAGGAGGTCGGCTTCGAGGAGCTCGGCGGCGCGATGTCCCACAACACCAAGTCCGGCGTCGCCCACTTCGCCTCCGAAGACGAGGACGCCTGCCTGGAGGACTGCCGCTACCTGCTGAGCTTCCTGCCGCAGAACAACCTGCAGACGGCGCCCCGCGCGCTCAGCGGCGACGACCCGCAGCGGATGGACCCCGAGCTCGACCACGTCGTCCCGGACAACCCGAACAAGCCGTATGACATGCGCGACGCGATCCGCCCGATCGTCGACGACGAAGACTTCTTCGAGGTCCACGAGCACCACGCCAAGAACATCGTCTGCGGCTTCGCCCGCCTCGACGGCTACGCGATCGGCATCGTCGGCAACCAGCCCAACCAGCTCGCCGGCGTGCTCGACATCGACGCCTCCGCCAAGGCCGCCCGCTTCGTGCGCACCTGCGACGCGTTCAACATCCCGCTGCTGACCTTCGTCGACGTGCCCGGCTTCCTGCCCGGCACCAGCCAGGAGTGGGGCGGGATCATCCGCCACGGAGCCAAGCTGCTCTACGCCTTCACCGAGGCGACCGTGCCGAAGCTGACGGTGATCACGCGCAAGGCCTACGGCGGCGCCTACGACGTGATGGCCTCCAAGCACATGCTCGCCGACTTCAACTTCGCCTGGCCGACCTCCGAGGTCGCCGTGATGGGTCCCGAGGGCGCCGTCAACATCATCTACCGGCGCGACATCGCCTCGAGCCCCACCCCCGAGGAGCGGCGCACGAAGCTGATGGAGGACTACAAGGCCCGCTTCGCCAACCCCTACACCGCCGCCGAGCGCGGCTACATCGACGACGTGATCGTCCCCCACGAGACCCGCCCGCGGCTGATCTCCGCGCTGCGCACGCTGCAGACCAAGCGCGAACCGGGCCCGCAGCGCAAGCACGGGAACATCCCTTTGTAGTAGTGCCCGGGCCGGCATCCAGCCGGCCCCCTGACCGCGACGCTCGCCCTCCAGGCGATCGTGACCGGGCCTACGACCCTGCTCGGACCGGCATCCAGCCGCCGTGGGCGGCTCCGCCGCTCAGCCGGAGCCCACCCCGGCCTCCGGATAGGGAAACCCCCTCGGGGGCGCCGGCTTGGGCTCATAGTGCGCGCGCAGGGCCGCGTCGCACACGGCGTAGCCCCAATTGATCAGCCGCTGCTGGAGGACCGGATCGAGCTTCGCGAGCCTGGTCGGGATCTGCGCGAGCCGCGTCGTCTGCTCAACCGGGCACGGAAGGGCGTTTTCGAGCCGGTAGTTGGCGATGTTCGTCCTGATCCCCCAGTAAGCGCCCGTTCGGGCCTCGTCTCGGTAGGAGGCGATCAGGGCGCGCTTGCGCAGCGAGCGCACCTGATTGTCGATGACGTTCAGCACCCGATAGGACTGCCGCAACCAGTCGCGTGCGACCTTCGCCTGGGGTTCGGTCTTGCCGCCGCCGTCGGAGACGAGCACGGTGCGGTAGCGCTTCCATGCCGTCTCCAGCCCCAGGTTGTCGTACACCCCCCCGTCGGAGAGGATCGGGCGCCGGCGGTAGGCGTCGCCCGTGAGCTCATCACTTGGATGGGAGGCAAAGACTTCACGCGCGAGCCTGGGCCTCGCCGGCGAGAGGAACGGGGGGAAGGCCGAAGAGGCCGCGACCGCCGCGGCGACCTTCAGGCGCGGGTGCTCGATCTCACCCACCAGATAGTCGCGTGCGTAGGGCCGCGAGAAGCGCCACAGGGCGGTCGACTGGAGATTGGTGGCGTTGATGACGAACCGTGGCCGCTCCGGCAGCTCCTGCAGGGTCGGCCCGCCCGGGAACAGCCGCTTGGCATAGCGCCTCGCGACTTCGCCGCTGACGGTGCGCCAGGGAATCAGGATCCCCCACAGCACCGCCGGCACGTCGATCGTCTTGCAGGCCATCCCCCGCAACGGCGCGACCACCAACTCCTGAAACCGCTCGTTCGCTCCGACTTCCTCGAGGCGCAGCTCGGGCCAGGCCAGCGCGAGCGTGGCCGCCGTTATCGAGCCCCCCGACACGCTCGAGACGCGATCCACACGGGCCAGCACCCCGGCGTCGAGGAGCCGCCAGAGCGCACCCACGTGAAAGAGCATCGCCCGGTAGCCGCCGCCCGACAAACAGAGCGCGATGCCCGGCTGCGGGCCCGAGGCCGCCCGGGGTGCAGGCGCGGAGACGACGAGATCGGCGAGCGGTTTCGTCTCGGCGAGACTCGGCGCCGGCGACACGGGCGTGGGAGGATCCTCGGCGGTCACGGCTCGACCGGATCTCCGAGGTGGACCGCGAGCGAGGGACGGTCCGGCTCGCGGAACTCCAGGCCGAACTTCCGGCCCTGTGCGCGGGCGCGCGAGAAGAACGCGTCGAGGCGCTCGCCCAGTCCGCGTTCTCCGTCGTGATTGGTGAGGTGAAGGGTGAAGTCGTCGTCGCGACGACTGTCGAGGATCATCTGGAGCGTGACGTCCTCGGGGTTGTCGTACTTCCCGTCGGCCGAGATCACGTAGTGCCGGGCACGGATGCGCCGGAAGAAGCTCGGCTCCACGTTACGCGAGGACCCGTGGTGGGGGACCTTGAGCAGGTCGAGCTCGAGCGTCTCCTCCCCGGCGACGATGCCCGCGCTCTGCAGGCCGGTGAGGATCTCGTCCCCCCGGGCGTCCCCCGTCAGCAGCATCCGGCGGCCATCGGCCTGTGCGTAGAGGACGATGCTGGACCGGTTGTAGACGGAGGTGTCCTCATAGGCCGTGGCCAGCGCGGCGGCCCTGCCGTGCCGGGCCGCCTCCAGCTCCCACTTCTTCCTCAAGGCTTCGAGCTGCTGGGAAGAGGGCGCTATGACCGACAGCTTCAGGCCGGCGGGGAGCTCCTGGACGAGCGGCGCGACGATCATGCCGCCCCGACCGTCGTTGATCGGCACGCTCAGGCGCACCGCGTCGTCCTGCAGCCGTCTGCCCTGGCCAACGCTGGCGGCGATCGCGCTCGGCGACACCGCGCCTGCGGGCGCCGCCCGCGGCGCGCCGGAGGGGTCCCCGGCCGCCACGCTCGCCGCGGCCAGAGCCGGGGCCGTCAGCGCGTGAAAGGCGTTGTGCCAGAGGCGTTCGATCGAGTACGGCGGGTCGAGCTCGTCGTCGAGGGCTTCGACCGACGCACCGAACAGATCCAGCACCCCGTGGACGTGGTCGTCGTCGATGTGGCTGACCAGCACGAGCTCGAGCGCAAGCGGACCGTCGTGGCGCTCGGCCGCCAGCGCCCGCAGCCGCGGTCGCAGCCATCGCTCGTAGACGCCGCTCGGCCCGCCGTCGATCAGCGCCAGGCGCGGGTCGCCCGACTCGCCCCAGTGCAGCAGCAGACAGTCGCCCTGCTTCGCGTTGACGGCCTCGATCGAGAAGACCATCAGACCGACTGGATCGCCCGCAGGACGTCGACCATGCCGGACCCCTGAAAGTGGCGCTCGCGCCCGAGATCGGTCGCCGCGCGGCACAGCGTCTGCTTCACCTCCGCCGGCTGACCGATCAGCTCGCGGTGGCGACCCATCAGCAGAGCCGCCGCTCCCGAGACGTGCGGGGCGGCCATGCTGGTTCCGTCGTGAATCCCAATGCCTCCACCGGGAACCGGCGCCTTGATCTTCTCGCCCGGAGCCACGAGGTCCGGCTTGCAACGACCGTCTCCCGTGGGACCACGGCTCGAGAAGTATGAGATGCCATACGTATGAGGCTTGTAGCGGTGGGTGGCGCCCACCGTGATCACCGCCTCGGCGTTGCCGGGATCTGTGATCGACACCGTGCGGTAGCCGTCCGCGAATCCGTCGCTCGTGGAGTACTGGGTGAAGCCCTCGTTGCCGGCCGCCGCTACCACCACCACGCCGTTGCCGACAAGCCGCTCGGCCTCATCGCAGACCGGCGTGCGGCCACAGGCGAAGTTGCGCACGTCGTGGCGAATCGACAGCGAGAGGTTCACGCCGTGGATGACCCGCCGTTCGCTGTGGTTGTTGAGGTGGCGGATGAACTGCAGCGCCGCGACCACCGCGAACTCCTCGCCTTCGCCGTCGTCGTCGAGCACGCGCAGGTCGTAGATCTCCAGCTGCGGACAGATCCCGGCGACCGTGTGCGATGTGGGCGGTCCCTCTTCCTCGCCGTGCGGCCAGTTCGCGGCCAGGATCCCCGCGACGTGGGTGCCGTGCTCATGCGTGGGCGCGCGGTAGTTGCCGTCGTAGGGCACGCGCAGCAGGGGCTCGAGCAGATCCCAGTCGACCGTGCGCCCGCTCCGAAGCGAGCGCTCGAGGTCTTTGTAGACCAGGTCCCGACCTTCTGGCACGGGCGCCGGCGGGAGCGGGAGTGAGTCGGGGGACGGCTCGAGGCTCGGCGACTGCAGATCTCTCAACCGGGTGAAGTCGTAGGTCGCGACGACGCGGCTCTTTTCGAGATCTTCGTAATCGGATCTCGAAGCGGCGTCGATCTCGGCCTCGGAGACGGCGCCGCGGCGCTTGAACGCCGGATGGGTGGCGTCGATCCCGCTGTCGATCACCGCCCAGCGAATGCCCTCGCAGGAGATGTGAAACAGGCGCTCGGCGGCGTCCGCCTTGATCGCCGGCCCCGAGCGCCAGACCGCGGCGTGGGCCGGGCGGTTGCGGCTGATCGTCCACAGCAGCGGCTTCTCATTCGGGTCGATCCGCTCGCGCCCGTCGAGCAGCTTTCCGAGCGCGCCGGCGCGCCGGCGAAGCGAGGGAGTCGCCTTCTTGCTGGACCCGCGAGGCAGCGCCAGCAGGCCGGCGAGTTCGACGAACCAGGTGAGCTGAGCCTTGGGATCCGAGAGCCCCGTGCGCTTCTCCTCGGGTCTGATCAGCGCCGCGTCGGGGTCCGACAGCGCCGGGCCGATCCCCGCCCCTGCGTCGATTCCGAGCTTGCGCCACCACCAGCGTGAGAGCGGCAGCGCGGCCCACAGCAGCTCGTCGAAGGTGAGGCTCACGGCGACGTAGGTCGCGGTATAGGCGATCCGCGACGGCGTCGTGGCCGTCCGCGCCTGCAGCCGCTGCCTGATCGCCTTCGCGAGGTCCGAGGCGCTGCGCTTGGCATACGGAGTCAGCAGCAGCTCCTGGGGCTCGCCGGGCTTCTCCCAGTAGGCGATCCAGACGTCCGGCAGCACCGGCGAGTCCTGCGTGAATCGCCTGACCCCCTGTCCTCCGAAGATCAGGTCGTTCAAGTCCCGTCCGTCCATCGCCCGTCCTCGCTCGCTCCTCACTCATCCGTCGCCGCTCACAGGCGAACCCGATTCGCTCGCGGAGAGATTGATAGTCGATCTCCCAGGCAAATGCAAGTATCAGATACGATTCACTTGATTTGAACTGCCGAGCCGTGCGCCGCTCCGCGCCGCCCGCGCCGTTCGCCGAGCCACAGCCACCACGGATAGGTCGCGAAGATCAGCGCCGAGACCACATGCGTGCGGCGCCCGGCACGCCGGGGATCGAAGCGGAACACGCCGGAGTTGAGCATCCAGTCACGCCCGCTCTGCGCGCGGCAGGCCTTCCAGATCGGGCGCGTCCAGGGGCGGTCGAGGTAGAGAGAGACGCTCGTGGCCAGGAACGCACCCGCCGTCGTGGCGCGCACCGCGCGTGCGACGGGCGTGCGCTCGGGCATCAGGCGTCCGTAGGCGCGTCCGGTGGCATACAGCCACGGGGGATCGATGAGAAAGGACATGGGGACTCTCCTTGATCGTGGTGTCAGACAGGGGACCGGGCCGCGGCCTCGGCGGGAAGGGGAGGCTCGCTTGGAACTCCCCGCCCGAGCAGACCGAACGCGAGCCGGGTCGCGAGCGCCATGATCGTCATCTGCGGATTGACCCCGAGCGAGCTCGGCACGACCGCGCCGTCGGCCACGTGCACGCCGCGGACGCCGTGCAGCTGCAGGCGGCCGTCGACCACGCCGTGCGTCGGTCGCGCGTCCGCGCGGGCGGTCCCGAGCGGGTGGAAGGCCATCAGCTTGAGGTCCTTCGCCCGCGCGCGCTCGGGCTGGACGCCGTGGGGCAGCGGCAGATACACCTCGCGCGCGCCGGCCGCTGCGAAGAGCTCCCGCATGTGCGCCAGCCCCGCGCGGAAGCGCGCGACGTCGGCCTCGAGCAACTCGTAGCGGATCAGCGGGCGCCCGCCGAGCGAGCGGACCGAGCCGCGTGAGGAGTCTGAGACCATCAGCCCGAACTGCGCGAGCCGGCGGTAGTCGGCCATCGCCTCGGCGTGGCGCGCGCCCGTGAGCGGCAGCGACATCGCCGCGTATGACGGCGGGCCTGCCACGCCCTCGAACATGATCCCCTCGGGGGCGAACTCGTCGACGTAGAAGCTCTGAGGCACGCCCCTGGCCATGTCGACGGTCTCGTCCATGCGCGCGAACGCCGCCGTCGCCGGGTGCAGCGCGAGGTTGCGCCCGAGCTGGCCCGAGCCGCTCCCCAGCCCGCTGCGCTGCAGCAGCAGCGGCGTGTGGATCGTGCCCGCGGCGACGATCACCTCGGGGGCGCGCACCTCCACTCGCCCTTTCCCCTCCAGCCGGGCCTGCACGCCCCGCGCGCGGCCGCCCCCGACGAGCACGCGGCGCACGTCGGCGCCGGTGAGGATCTGTGCGCCCGCCGCCTGCGCACGGGGCACGTAGGTGATGCCGGTGTGCTGCTTGGCGGACGTCGGGCAGCCGAAGGCGCAGACGCCCGAGCCGACGCAGCCGCGGGCGTTGCGGCGCAGGTAGCCGTGCGACCAGCCCAGCGCCTCGGCGCCCCGGCGCGCCACCGCGGCGTTGGCGCCGGCGAGCTCGGGCGTGACCTCGGCGACAGACAGCGCCCGTTCCACGCGCCCAAAGCAGGGGTCGAGCGCCTCGGCGGTCAGCTCGTGCAGGCCGTACTCGCACTGCCAGCGCTCGAGCACGGCGGCGGGCGTGCGAAAGCACGTGCCCGAGTTCACGAGCGTCGTGCCGCCGATCCCGCGTCCCAGCGGCAGCAGGATCGGCGGCGAGCCGAGCGTCATCACCTGGGCGCCGTCGCGGTAGAGCCGCGCCATCATCTCGACCGGCCGCGCCGAGAAGCGGTCCGCGTCGTGGCGGGGTCCCTGCTCGAGCACCACCACCTTCGCGCCGCCCTCCGCCAGCTCCGCGGCCGCGACCGCTCCGCCCGCGCCCGCGCCCACGATGCACACGTCCGCCTGCAGCGAGCTCATAGGGCAACCTCCGGGGCGAGTCGAGTGGCGTCGGCGGTGTTGCTCACGGCCGGCCCTCCTCGCGGCGCAGCGCGCGCCCGCGCGCGGCCACGGCGTCCGCGTCCCAGCCGAGCGACCGTGCGATCGCGGGGTCCTCGAAATGCTTCATCGCGAGCAGTCCGCCCGCGAGCTGATCCGAGGGCGGCAGCCGGGAGAGCAGCCGGGCCCCGCGCGGACGTCGCGCCAGCGCCAGGAGCAGACGCAGTCCCGCGCGCTGCGGCCACGGCCCCGCGGCGATGAAGCGCTCGAGATCTCCGGGCATGGCGAGAGCGTACCCGGCCGCGCATGCCGGACTTCCGTCAGACTGTGCCAATGACCGCCGGCCGCCCGGAAGCGAAGAGGATCGCGGAAGGCTCGGCCTCGCTCGAGGAGGCCGCGGCGATCGCGGCTGCGCTCGAGCGCTTCGCGCACGACACGGCGCCCACGCCGGGCGGCGACGACGGCCCCGACCCCTGGACGCGCGCGGCTATGCTCGAAGGCGTATCCCGTGAGGATCATGCCGATGTTCCTCACCCCTGGATAAATACCTGAAAGTCGCTAGGCTTTACCGCCAATAGTCTTCTCCCGCCGGACTTCGACAGCAGCCCGGGCGAGCCGCCCGGATCAGGAGGATTCGTAAATGGAGCCAGCTTCCACCGTGACGCGGACCCCGAACGCGCAGCGCGGCACGCTCGAGGATCCCGAGATCCTCCAGAACGTCCCCGGGCACGTCATCCCGATCCTGCAGCGGGAGTACGACGACTTCAAGACCGAAGCCACGAAGTTCCTGGCCGGCGATACGCCCGAAGAGGAGTTCATCAAGTTCCGCCTGAAGCAGGGCGTCTACGGCCAGCGCCAGGCCGACGTGCAGATGATCCGCGTGAAGCTCCCCTTCGGCGGGGTCACACCGGAGCAGATGGAGGCGTTCGCCGACGTCGTCGAGAAGTACGTGCCGCTGAACAAGGGCCACATCACCACGCGCCAGAACATCCAGATGCACCACGTCCCGCTGCTGGAGGCCGAGAAGCTGATCCGCGAGATCGGCGAGTCGGGGCTCTCCAGCCGCGAGGGCTGCGGGAACACGATGCGCAACGTGACCGGCGACCCCTGGGCGGGCGTGGCCAAGGACGAGCTGTTCGACCTGACGCCCTACGCGGGCGCGTACGTACGCTACTTCGTGCGCCACCCGACCACGCAGGGGATGCCGCGCAAGGTCAA
This sequence comes from Solirubrobacteraceae bacterium, assembly GCA_035632775.1. GTDB lineage: Bacteria > Actinomycetota > Thermoleophilia > Solirubrobacterales > Solirubrobacteraceae > Palsa-744. Next base: position 16,726 of record DASQGE010000081.1, read on the forward strand.
GACCTCCTTCGACGGCGGCCCGCGCGATCGCGCGATCAGCGGCATCCACGACGTCGCCTTCAGGGCTCGCGTGCGCCACATCGAGGGACGCGGCGAGGTTCGCGGCGTGGAGATGCTGGTCGGCGGCGGCACCTCGATCATGCCCCGGGTCGCGCCGGTGCTGTACGACTTCCTGGAGCTCGACAACGGCGAGTACCTGAAGGTCACCGAGGCGGTCATGCGCATCTTCGACCGCCAGGAGTGGCTGCGCGTCAACCGCGCCCGCGCGCGCATCAAGGTGTTCGTCGACAAGTACGGCATCGAGGAGCTGCGCAAGCAGGCCGAGGAGGAGCTGAACGGCGACTGGGTCGCCGAACGCGACTTCTCGATCGAGCATCGCCTGTTCGCAGACGACGAGCGCGAGAGCGCGCCCGCGGCGCCGCAGAGCTACGGCAGCCCCAACGGCGACGTCTCCGAGTTCGAGCGCTTCCGCGCCGCCAACGTGCGCGAGCAGAAGCAGGAGGGCTTCGTGACGGTCGAGGTCAAGGTCACCCGCGGCGACCTGACGCCCGAGCAGTTCCGGGGCCTCGCGGACATCATGCGCGCCTACGCGGGCGGCTACGCGCGCACGACCGTGCAGCAGAACCTCGTGCTGCGCTGGGTGCGCCGGGAGAGCGTCTACGACGTGTGGCGGGCGCTGTCGGAGCTGGGCCTGGGCGACGCCGGGTCGAGGGAGATCAACGACGTGGTGTCGTGCCCGGGAACGGACTCGTGCAAGCTCGGGATCACCAGCTCGATGGGACTCAACGAGGCCGTGCAGGAGCGGATCGAAGCGATGAACATCACCGATGAGCTGACACGCAAGCTGAACATCAAGATCAGCGGCTGCCCAAACGGCTGCGGCCAGCACCACGTCGCAAGCATCGGCTTCACCGGTGCGTCGATCAAAGTCGGCGAGCACACGATTCCGGCCTACATCCCCCACGTCGGCGGAGTGTTCGAAGGCGGCGACGTCGAGTTCGGCACGCGCCTGAAGCTGCGCCTGCCCGCCAAGCGCGTGCCCGACGCGATCGAACGCTGGATCGGCCAGTACGAGGCGAACCGCAAGGACGGCGAGGAGTGGAACGAGTACCTGGCGCGCGTCGGCACGGCCGAGCTCGAGGCGCTCGTCAAGGATCTGTCGATGCCCGTCGATTTCGGCTTGGAGACGATGAACCAGTTCATCGACTGGAACCGCAACGTGCCCTTCGAAGTCATTCGCGGCGAGGGCGAGTGCGCGGTATAGCCGACACCCTGCGCGAGGCGGTCGAGCGCCATGGCGAGCGCGCGCTGCTGCTGTGCTCCTTCCAGAAGGAGGAGTCCGTGCTGATCGACGAGCTGCTGCGTGTGAGCGGCGGGCGGACGGACGCCGTCAGGATCGTGACGATCGACACGGGGGTGCTGTTCGAGGAGACGCTGCAGACGTGGCGGGAGTTCGAGGAGCGGTTCGGCGTGAAGGTCGAGGTGCAGGACGCCATCGGTCCCGACGGACCGTGGACCGGGCCGGAGCACTGCTGCTCGATCGCCAAGGTCGCGGCGCTCGAGCGCGCCCTCGCGAGCGCCGACGGCTGGATCACCGGCATCCGCCGCGAGCAGGGGCCGACACGGGCCGCGGCGGAGCTGATCGAGCGCGACGAGATCCGCGGCATCTGGAAGTACAACCCGCTGGCCCACTGGACCGACAAGGACCTGTGGCGGCGGATCCACGAGCGCGACCTCCCCTACAACCCGCTGCACGACAAGGGGTACGAGTCGATCGGCTGCGCACCCTGCACCCAGCCCGGAACCGGCCGCGAGGGCCGCTGGGCGGGGACCGACAAGACCGAGTGCGGCTTGCACGTCGAGCCCGTAGGGCTATGAGCATCGAAGATGCGATCAAGGGCGACCGGAAGGAGCCCGTCCTTCTCGGACGCGGGGCTCCAGACCCCGGCGGGGCTATGACACCGCGCGCGGCAGGACTCCAGCTCTCGCACCTGCGCGCGCTGGAGAGCGAGGCGATCCACGTGATGCGCGAGGTCGCGGCCGAATTCGAGCGCCCGGTGCTGCTGTTCAGCGGCGGCAAGGACTCGATCGTGCTGCTGCGCCTGGCCGAGAAGGCGTTCCGCCCGGCGCCGTTCCCGTTCCCGCTGATGCACGTCGACACCGGACACAACTTCCCCGAGGTGATCGAGTTCCGCGACCGGCGGATCGCCGAGCTCGGCGAGCGTCTGGTGGTGGCGAGCGTGCAGGAGTCGATCGACAAGGGCAGGGTCGTCGAGGAGACCGGGCCGCGGGCTTCGCGCAACCGGCTGCAGACGGTCACGCTGCTGGACGCGATCGCCGAGCACGGCTTCGACGCGGCCTTCGGCGGCGCGCGCCGCGACGAGGAGCGCGCGCGGGCGAAGGAGCGGGTGTTCTCGTTCCGCGACGAGTTCGGTCAGTGGGACCCCAAGAGCCAGCGTCCGGAGCTGTGGAACCTCTACAACGGGCGCATCCACAAGGGCGAGCACGTGCGGGTGTTCCCGCTGTCCAACTGGACCGAGCTCGACGTGTGGGAGTACATCGACTCCGAGCGGCTCGAGGTCCCCTCGATCTACTTCGCCCACGAGCGCGAGGTCTTCCAGCGCGACGGGATGCTGTACGCGTGGCGCGAGGGCGTCGAGCTGATCAACGGCGAGCGGGTGTTCTCGGAGACCGTTCGCTACCGCACCGTCGGCGACATGAGCTGCACCGGCGGCGTGCGCTCGCAGGCCGCCACCCTGGAGGAAGTCGTCACCGAGATCGCCGCCACGCGAATCACCGAGCGCGGCGAGACGCGCGCCGACGACCGCGTCACCGAGGCCGCGATGGAGGATCGCAAGAAGGCTGGGTACTTCTGATGCGCCATCCGGGCGCACCTTTTGATTTGGAGGGCGACCTCCTGTCGCCCTTGACCGGGCCTTCGGCCCCTTCTACCGGCGTTTGAGCGATGACGCTGGATCTGTTGAGATTCACGACCGCCGGCTCGGTCGACGACGGCAAGAGCACACTGATCGGGCGGCTGCTGTATGACGCCAAGCAGGTGTTCGAGGACCAGCTCGAGCACGTCGCGCGGGCGAGCGCGCGGCGGGGCGGCGAGGGCGCGCTCGATCTGGCGCTGCTGACGGACGGGCTGCGAGCCGAGCGCGAGCAGGGGATCACGATCGACGTCGCGTACCGCTACTTCGCCACCGCGAAGCGCCGGTTCATCATCGCGGACTGCCCCGGACATCAGCAGTACACGCGCAACATGGTCACCGGCGCTTCGACCGCCGATTTGTCGGTGATCCTGCTCGACGCGCGCAAGGGGGTGCTGGAGCAGTCCAAGCGCCACGCGTTCATCAGCGCGCTCTTGGGAATCCCGCATCTGGTCGTGGCGGTCAACAAGATGGACCTGGTCGAGCACTCCCAGGAGCGGTTCGACGAGCTGGTGCGCGAGTTCCAAGGATTTGCGCACAAGCTCAGCGCCAGCGCGCCGACCGAGAGGGGCAGGCGCGACATCGTCTACATCCCGATCTCGGCCCTGAACGGCGACAACGTGGTCGAGGGCTCGGCGCGCATGCCCTGGTACGAGGGCCCCACGCTGCTCGATCTGCTGGAGCAGGTCGAGGTCGCCTACGACCACCCCTACGAGCGGCCCGCGCGCTTTCCCGTGCAGTGGGTGGTCCGCCCGGCGGGCGGGGCGGGCGGGGAGAGCCACCGCGACTATCGCGGCTACGCCGGCCAGCTCGCCAGCGGAGCGCTGCGCCAGGGCGAGGAGGTCGCGGTGCTGCCCAGCGGCGCGCGCACGCGGATCGCCGCGATCGACAGCTACGACGGCGAGCTCGCGGAGGCGCGCGCGCCGATGTCGGTGACTCTGCTGCTCGAGGACGAGCTCGACGTCTCGCGCGGCGAGATCATCTGCGGGCCCGAAGACGCGCCGACGGTCGCGCGCGAGCTGGAGGCGGACGTGTGCTGGATGAGCGAGCATCCGCTGCGAGCGGGCGGGCGCTACGTGGTCAAGCACACCACGCGCGGCGCGAGCGCGATCGTCGACGAGCTGCGCGACATGGTCGACGTGCACACCTTGGAGCGAATGGACGCGCCCCCCGCGGAGCTCTCGCTCAACGACATCGGCCGCGTCCGCCTGCGCACGAGCGCACCGCTCGTGTTCGACCCCTACGCCCGCAACCGCCGCACCGGCAGCTTCATCCTCGTGGACGAAGCCTCCAACGAGACCGTCGCCGCGGGGATGATCGCGGCGGCCGGGTCCTAGCGATCGGATCCGCCGAGCCCGCCACAGGCGGGTCGTCCCAGACGGGCCATCCCAGGCGGGTCGCCACGCGGCCGCACCATGCGGATCGCCCGAGGCGGATCGCCAGGCGAGCCGGCCCCACGCCGGTCCTCCACACGGGTCGTCCACGCCGGACAGTAGCCGGGACTCGAGACCTCGGCGCACTGGCCCCACGCCGGTCCTCCACACGGGTCGTCCACGCGGATCGCCCCAGGCGGGCCGCTAAGCTTCCGCGGCCGATGTTCACCAAGGTCCTGGTAGCCAATCGCGGCGAGATCGCCGTGCGAATCGCGCGCGCGCTGCACGAGCTCGGCGTGGGCTCGGTCGCGGTGTACTCCGAGCACGACCGCTACGCCCCGCACGTGGAGCGCGCGGACGAGGCATACAACCTCGGCGAGGGGCCGCCGGCGGAGAACTATTTGAAGGTCGAGAAGATCCTCGACGTGGCCAAACGCGCCGGCGCGGAGGCGATCCATCCGGGGTACGGGTTCCTGGCGGAGAACGCGCCGTTCGCGCGGGCGTGCGAAGAAGCCGGGATCGTCTTCATCGGGCCGCCCGCGAGCGCGATCGAGGCGATGGGCTCGAAGACCAGGGCGCGCGAGCTGATGCAGGCCGCGGGCGTGCCGATCGTGCCGGGGACGACCGAGCCGGTGGCGACCGTCGAGGACGCGCTCCAGATCGCCAAGCTCCAGATCGGCTTCCCCGTCGCCGTCAAGGCCGCGGGCGGAGGCGGAGGCAAGGGCTTTCGTGTGGCGCTCGTCGAGGAGGAGCTGCAGGCGGCGTTCGAGGGTGCGAGCCGGGAGGGCGAGAAGTTCTTCTCCGATGCGACCGTGTACCTCGAGCGCTACCTGCCCGACCCGCGCCACGTCGAGGTCCAGATCCTGGCGGACAGCCACGGAAACGTGATCCACCTGGGCGAGCGCGACTGCTCGATCCAGCGCCGGCACCAGAAGCTGATCGAGGAGAGCCCGGCGCCGGAGTGGATCGTCACGCCCGAGCTGCGCGAGCGCATCGGCGAGATCGGCGTGGAGGCCGCGCGGGCCGTGGACTACGTGGGCGCGGGCACGATCGAGGGCCTGTTCTCCGCCCACGACGGCGAGGCCGACTACTACTTCCTGGAGATGAACACGCGCGTGCAGGTGGAGCACTGCGTGACGGAGATGACCACGGGGATCGACATCGTCAAGGAGGGCATCAAGGCGGCGGCGGGCGAACCCCTGAGCTACACCCAACAGGACGTGCAGCTGCGCGGGCACGCGATCGAGTGCCGGATCAACGCCGAGGACGCCTCCAAGAACTTCGCTCCGGCGCCCGGCAAGATCCTCTCCTACGTGGAGCCGGCCGGACCGGGCGTGCGCGTCGACACGGGGATTCGCGCGGGCAGCGAGGTCTCGCCGATCTACGACCCGATGGTGGCGAAGCTGATCGTCTGGGACGCCGACCGCGCGCAGGCCACCAAACGGATGCTCAGGGCGCTGGACGAGTTCGAGCTCGAGGGGCTGAAGACGCTGATCCCGTTCCACAAGGCGCTGCTCGGGACCGACCAGTGGGCGCGGGGCGAGACGTGCAGGGACCTGGTCGAGGACCGCAAGTGGCTGAAGACGCTGGCCTTCGGAGCCGCCCCGCCCGCCGCGGACGAGGCACAGGAGGGAGAGACCGAGGAGAAGGTCGAGCGCACCTACGAGGTCGAGGTCTCGGGCAAGCGCTTCGACGTGCGCGTGCTCGGCGCTCCGTTCGCCGGCGCCGGCGCGATGAACGGCGCCGCCGGCGCGGACGCGGCCGATCGGAGATCGGCGCGCAGGGCGCCGAAGCGCTCGGCCGATCGGAGATCGACCGGCAAGGGCTCGGGCGCCGGCGGACCGGACACGCTGGAGTCGCCGCTTCAGGGGAACATGTGGAAGGTGCTGGTCAAACAGGGCGACGCCGTCCAGGAGGGCCAGCTGCTGTGCATCATCGAGGCGATGAAGATGGAGAACGAGATCGTCGCCCACAAGGCGGGCACGATCGCCGAGCTGCCGATCTCCGAGGGCGCGCCGATCGCCGCGGGCGATCCGATCGCGACGATCGCCTCCCCATCCGAGAGCGCCTGACGAAGTAGTAAGTCCCGGCCGATCTCTTCGATCGGCGCCCGTTCTCGCACGAACCTCGGCCGAAGCCCCTCGGATGAGCCGAGAAGCTCCGCTCACGAGTCGAGGTTCGCTCCCGTGACCGGGGTTTCGCGCCGAGCGTGCCGTCAGCGGCCTACGGAACGCCCAGCAGCTTGGCGGCCTCGCGCAGGTTTCCGACCTCGGCGGTGGGCTTGCGTTGGGAGGAGTCGAGCGTCTCCTTGGTGCGGTTGACCCAGATGACGGGCACCCGCTGTTTGACGCAGGGCACGACGTCGTGGTAGTGGCTGGCGGCGACGTGGACCCATCCGCGCTTGCCGCCCATGCGACGCGCGCACTCGGTGAAGTGGGCGAGGTCGGGCTTGTAGGAGCGGACCTGCTGGGCGGTGACGACGAGGTCGAAGTCGATCGGGATGTGGCGGCGGGTCTGACCGAGGAGCTTGTCGTCGATGTTCGAGAGCAGTCCCAGCTTGTATTTCTTGGCGAGCTTCTGAAGCTGGGTGTTGGTCTCTCGGAACGGCTTCCAGCGCTGGACCGAGTCGGGCAGGAAGCCCGAGCGGGAAGGCTCGAGGCGCCACTCCATGCGCCGGGCCACCTCGATCGCGGTGCGGCGCAGGACCTCAGCGTAGAGCTCGTAGGAGCCTCCCTCGATCTCGCGGCTGATCTCCCGCACGAGCCCGAGCAGCACGTTCCGGTCGAGCTCCACGCCGTCGCGGGCTGCCTCCGCGGAGAACGCCTCGTAGATCCCAGTGTCCCGGTCGATCAGCGTTCCGTATACGTCGAAGGTGACAAAGGTGACGTTCTTCGGGATGGGCATCGACGGCGCATTATGCCCTGCGGGCGCTTCCCGGCGCGGCCTGGCTGCGCGGCCAGGCCCGGGCCTGGCGCCCGCGCCGGGCAGATCTCCGCCCGCGCGGCGACTCGCAGCGAGCGGCTTTTCGGCTAGAGTCTCGCGCCGCAATGGACCTGCTCGAGTATCAGGGCAAGCAGCTGTTCGCCAAGCACGGGCTGGAGGTGTCGCCCGGCAGGGCGGTGAGGACGGTGCAGGACGCCCTCGACGCGGCCAACGAGATCGGCTACCCGGTGGTGATCAAGGCGCAGGTCCTGATCGGCGGGCGCGGCAAGGCCGGGGGCGTGAAGCTGGCCGACGACGAGGCGCAGGCTCGAGAGCACGCCGAGAACATCCTCGGGATGGACATAAGGGGCCACACGGTGCGGACGCTGTGGATCGAGCACGCGAGCGACATCGCCAGCGAGTACTACGCGTCGGTGCTGCTGGACAGGCAGGCGAAGCAGCCGCTCGTGATCTTCAGCGTCGAGGGCGGCGTCGAGATCGAGCAGGTGGCGCTCCAGAGCCCCGAGAAGCTGATCCGCCGACACGTGGACGCGTTGAAGGGCCTGTCCAGGCGGGAGGCGATCGAGATAGCGACCGAAGGTGGCGCCGACGAGGACGTGATCGAGGGGGTCGCCGACGCGCTGGTCGCGCTGTACGAGGTGTGGAGTAAGGAGGACGCGCTGCTGACGGAGATCAACCCGTTGATCGTCACGCCGGGCACCGCCGGCGAAGCCGGTGCTCGCAAGGTCAAGGCGCTGGACGCGAAGGTCTCGCTCGACGACAACGCGCTGTACAGGCACCCCGAGAACCAGGGCCTGTCCGACGGCGAGAACGAAGACCCGATCGAGCGCAGGGCCAAGGAGCAGGGCGTGCAGTACGTGGCGCTCGACGGTGACATCGGCATCCTCGGCAACGGCGCCGGGCTCGTCATGTCGACGCTCGACGTGGTCGCGCAGGCGGGCGGCAGGCCAGCCAACTTCCTCGACGCGGGCGGTGGCTCGGACGCCGGCAAGATCAAGCAGGCGGTGGAGCTGATCCTCTCCAACGACGCGGTCAAAGCGGTGCTGTTCAACATCTTCGGCGGGATCACCCGCTGCGACGAGGTCGCGCGGGGGCTGATCGCAGCGTTCGCCGAGATCGAGGCGGGCGCGGAGGGCATACCGTTCGTCGTCAGGCTGGACGGCACCAACGACGTGCAGGGACGCGAACTCCTGGGGGAGGCGAAGCTGGGAAACGTGTATGCGGCGAAGACGATGAACGAGGCCGCCGAGAAGGTCGTGGCGCTGGCCGCCGGGCGCGGCGTCGAGGATGCGCCGGCGCCCACAGGGGCGGAGGCAGGGCGAAGCCCCGCCGTCAACGGGCGGCCGAGCCCCGACCAGGACGATCGATACGCGGGGCTGGACGCCCCGCGGGGGTGACGAGCAGATGTCCGTGCTCGTAGACAAGGGCACCAGGCTCGCGGTCGCGGGGATCACGGGCAAAGAGGGCGCGTTTCACACGCTGAACAACAGGCGGTACGGCACGAATGTCGTCGGGGGCGTGACGCCGGGCAAGGGGGGGCAGGAGGTGGAGGGCATCCCCGTGTTCGACAGCTGGGAGCAGGCCGTGGAGGCGACCCAGCCGAACACGGCGATGATCTTCGTCCCGCCGCGGTTCGCCGCGGACTCGATCCTCGAGGCCGCCGCCGCGGGGGTGGAGCTGGTGATCGCGATCACCGAGGGCATCCCCGCGCATGACGAGCTGAGGGTCTACAACGTCCTGCGGCGCGACCATCCGGGCACACGGCTGATCGGCCCGAACTGCCCGGGGATCCTCTCCCCAGGGAAGGCGAACGTGGGGATCATCCCGGCGTCGTTCTTCAAGCAGGGAAACGTCGGAGTGGTGTCGCGCTCGGGGACGCTGACCTACCAGATCGGAAACGAGATCGCCCAGGCGGGGTTCGGGTGCAGCTCGATCGTGGGAATCGGCGGCGACCCGGTGCCGGGCAGCTCGTTCGTGGACGTGCTCGAGCTGTTCGAGTCCGACGGTGAGACGGAGCTGATCGTGCTCTCAGGCGAGATCGGGGGCTCGGCCGAGGAGGAGGCGGCGGAGCACATCGCCGCGAACATGAGCAAGCCCGTGATCGCCTACATCGCCGGGTTCACCGCGCCCGAAGGGAAGCAGATGGGGCACGCCGGCGCGATCGTGTCGGGTTCGGCGGGCACCGCCAAGGCGAAGGCGCAGGCGCTGGAAGCGAAGGGCGTGCGGGTCGGACGCACGCCGACGGAAGTCGCGGAGCTGGCGGTTGAGGTGCTCAGCGGGGCGTCCAGCCCCGCTTCCTGAAGGGAAGGACGACCTCCTGGAAGGACGACCTCCTGTCACCCTTGACCGCGGCAGCCTGCGGCCGGCTTCCAGCGGGGCGTCCAGCCCCGCTCCCTGATGGGAAGGACGACCTCCTGTCACCCTTGACCGGCAGCCTGCGGCTGCCTTCCAGCGGCGCCTCCAGCTCTGCCGCGTGAGCGCCGGGATAACCAACTGATAAGCGCATGCTGCGGATCGCTAGGCTTGGCCGGGTGGATCGGCAGATGGCACAGACGCTGGGCGAGCTGGAGCGCAAGCTCGGCGAGCTGGAGCGCGAGCTGGCGGCCGTCGGCGGAGGCCGGCTGGTCGACGAGGCGGTCGAGCCCGCGGTGGCGGCGCAGACGCCCAGCGCGGATCCGGCCCCGCCGCCCGCGCCCGTGGCCGGGCGATCTCCAGGCTCGGTACCGGCACCCGCGCTGGAGCCGACCACGAGCCGGCCTCCTTCGGGCGCTGCCAGCCCGGGCGCCGAGGAGCTGCTGCGGTTCAGGGAGCGCTTGGAGCAGACCGCGGCCGAGCTGACCCGCGACTACGACCGGCTGCTCGGAAGCCTAAGCTTCTCGCCCGCGATGCCCGACACGACGAGCCGAGCGGTGGAGACGATCTCGTTCGCGCGAGGCGCGCCGTCCCTGGACATCATCGACGTGGAGGGGCTGAAGGACGCGGCTGCGCGAGCGCTCGAGAACGACCCCGCGGGGACGACCGCGTACGGGACCTCGGTGGGCTATCCGAGACTGAGAGCGTGGATCGCCGACAAGCACGGGGTGGCGCCGGAGAACGTGCTCGTCACGAACGGGTCGATGCAGGCCGACGCGTTCCTGTTCGAGCAGCTCGTGGGGGCGGGCGACGAGGTGGTGGTGGAGCGCCCGACCTACGACCGCACACTGCTGTCGCTGAGAAAGCGCGGCGCGCGCGTGCACGCCGTCGAGCTGCAGCCGGACGGGATCGACACGGACGCGCTCGGACGCCTGCTGGGCGGCCAGGCGGGCGCCAAGCCGAAGCTCGCGCACGTGATCCCGAACTTCCAGAACCCCGCCGGGTACACGCTGTCGGCGGCCAAGCGCCGGGCGCTGCTGTGGCTGGCGGCCGAGCACGGATTCGTGGTGTTCGAGGACGACCCCTACGTCGAGCTCCGCTTCACGGGCGAGCCGCTTGCGACGATGCTCTCGATGGACCCGCAGCGGGTCGTGTATGCGTCATCGTTCTCGAAGACCGTGTGCCCGGGGATCAGGGTCGGGTACCTGGTCGGGCCGAAGGAGCTGATCGCGGGCGTGGCGGAGCTGGCGACGAACACCTACATCTCGCCGAGCATGGTCTCGCAGGCGATCGTCTACGAGTTCTGCGCCTCGGGCGGTATCTAGCGCTCGATCGCGACGGTCAAGGCAGCTCTCTCCCAGCGGGCGGGAACGCTCGCGGACGCGCTGCGCAGGGAGCTGCCCGAGGCCGAGTTCGTGCCGCCGCAGGGCGGGTACTTCATGTGGGTGACGCTCCCCCCCGGCACGGACGTGGGTGCGCTGCACGAAGCCGCGGCCGAGCGCGGGGTGGCGTTCGTGAAGGGCACCGACTTCGTGCTCGAGGGCGGCGAGAACACGCTCAGGCTGGCCTACTCGGGCGTGACCCCCAAGCAGATCGACGAGGGCGTCCAGCGCCTCGCCGCGGCCTATCGCTCCCTTTAGCCGAACAAGCTTCTGACGCGCGCTTCAGCGACCGTACTTCTGGCCCAGCACCAGCTGCTCGGGCAGCGCCGTGCGGGGCGGCGGCGAGGGGTCGGCGATGACCGAGACGGTCTCGGCCACGGACGGGGTCACGGCGCAGCGGCGGCCGTCGGCGGTCTCGAGCACGACCTCGGCGTCCTCGCACGCGGCGAGCGTGCCCTCCAGGCCGGGCTCCAGGCCGGAGGCCTTCAGGTAGCGCAGCAGGTCCTCGGCCTCGTTCTCGAAGCGCAGCACCCGCACGGACGCGCCGACGGAAACGTCGGCCAGAGGCACGCCGGAGAGGCGCTCGCCGGCGACGATCGGATGGCCGTGGGGACACGTCTTGGCGTCGCCGATCGCCGCGCGCATCCGCTGTTCGAGGACCGGCGACATGGCGTGCTCGAGGCGCTCGGCCTCCTCGTGGACCTCGTCCCAGGGCACACCGAGGATGTCCGTTAGGAAGCGCTCGATCAGGCGATGGCGACGCACGATTCCCTCGGCGTGGGCGGCGCCGTCGGGCGTGAACGAGATGACGCGATCCTGGCCGCGGACGATGTAGCCGTCGCGTTCCAGACGCCCGACCATCTCGTGGACCGTGGGCGCGGAGAGCTGCATCGCGCGCGCGACGTTCGCGCCGGTCATCGGCAGGCCGGCCTCCTGCAGCCAGAACAGGATCTGCAGGTACTCCTCCTCGGCGACGGTCGCTGTCTCGCTGGTCATTGCTGCAACTGATCATAGGTGCACTCCCGTGGGGGCTTGTCCTCGCGCCAGCGCCTGAGCTTGGCGCCGTGGCGGATGCGCCCCGCGGAGACGTGGTCGAAGTCGATCTCGACGACCAGCTCGGGGCGCAGCGCGACCCACTGAAGCTCGCGCCCGGAGCTCCAGCGGCTGGGGTCGGCAGAGCCGCGCTCGCCCGTCTGAAACGGCGCGAGGAAGCCGACGAGGCGGCGCTTCTCGGACGCGGTCAGGCCCGAGCAGTGCCCGACGACGCGCAGCTCGGGGCCGTCGTAGAGGCCTAGGATCAGCGCGCCGACGGTGTCGGGCTCCTTGCCGGGGCGCCAGCCGACGAGCACCGCGTCGATCGTGCGCACGCGCTTGACCTTGAACATCCCCGTGCGCTTGCCGGGCGCGTAGGGGGCCGAGCGGAGCTTGGCGATCGCGCCCTCGGCCTCCACCAGCCAGCGGCGCGCACGGGCCGGGTCGCTCGTGGCGGGCATCAGCTCGACGCGCGCGCCGGCGAAGGCGGCGTCCGAGAGCACGCGCTCCAGGGCGGCGCGGCGCTCGGCGAAGGGCAGATCGAGCAGCGATTCGTCGGCATAGGCGAGCAGGTCGAACGCGACGTAGGTCGCGGGGATCTCCACAGAGAGCAGCTCGATGCGCGACTCGGCCGGATGGATGCGCTGCTGGAGCGCGTCGAACTGCTCGTGGCCGGAGGAGTCGCGGATGACGATCTCGCCGTCGAGCACGTACCGGCCGGGCGGGAAGACCAGCTCCGGGAAGTAGCGCCGCAGGGGCTTGGAGCCACGGGACTGCAGGTAGACCGAGTCGCCGTCGACGAACGCGAGGCAGCGGAAGCCGTCGAGCTTGATCTCGTAGAAGAAGTCCTCGCCGGTGGGCAGCTCTTTGCGCGAGAGCGCGAGCGCGGGCGCGATCGGCGGGGTCAGGGAAAGGCTCACCGCGAGCGTTCCCCGTGCGGCTGGGCTGAGCAGCCGCTCATCCCGCGCCCTCTTTCCGCCGGCCGCGTGCGCGGCTGGGCTGGACGCGCGGCGGCTCGGAGCGCTGCTTGCGAAAGTGCGGCGGCCAGGGCGCGTCGCCGAGCCCCTCGCGCTCGTCGCGGGCGGCGAGCTCCAGCAGCGAGTGCAGCGAGGCGGGCGCGTCGTCGATCGTGGCGGACGGGTCGCCCCGCTCGCGCAGCCGCTCGGGCACCGTCTCGATGCGCAGGTCGGCCGGGTCGACGTCGGCGACCTCGTCCCACTCCAGCGGGCAGGAGACGCGCGCGTCGGGTACCGCGCGCACCGAGTAGGCGGAGGCGATCGTGCGGTCGCGGGCGTTCTGGTTGTAGTCGATGAACACGCCCTTGCGCTCCTCCTTCCACCAGCGGCTGGTGGCGCGGCCGGGCATGCGCCGCTCGACCTCGCGCGCAAGCGCGAGCGCCGCGCGGCGGACCTCGGAGAAGTCCTGGTCGGGGACGATCCGCACGTAGACGTGCATCCCGCGCGAGCCCGAGGTCTTGGGGTAGCCGCGCAGGGAGTGCTCGGCGAGGACCTCGCGCACGGTGAGCGCGACGTGGCGCACCTCGGCGAAGGGTATGCCCGGTCCGGGATCGAGGTCGATGCGCAGCTCGTCGGGATGCTCGAGGTCGGCACGGCGGACGGGCCACGGGTTCCAGTCGATCACGCCGAGGTTCACGCCCCACGCGAGGTGGGCGCCGTCGGCGACGACCAGCTCGCGCGCGTGACGGCCGCTGGGGAAGGTGACCGTGGCGGTCTGAAGCCACTCGGGCGCGCTGTCGGGGACGCGCTTCTGGAAGAAGGGCTTGCCCGCGAGCCCGTCGACCCAGCGCTTGAGCACGGTCGGGCGCTCGCGCAGGTGGCGCAGGACGGCGTCTTCGCAGGCGAGGTAGTAGCGGACGAGATCGAGCTTGGTGAAGCCGCGCTCGGGAAAGAAGACCTTGGAAGGGTTGCTGATCTTGAGCTCGCGTCCGCAGACCTCGATCGCGACGCGATCCTGCCCGGAGCCCGCCCCTGAAGACCTCTCCTGGCGTGAGCCCGCGGCGGCCATGCCTGAAAGGATGCCCGATCGCGATGCGGATACCGGACACGCTGCTGATCGCACCATGCCCGTTCGGGGCGAAGCTTCCAGGCGCGCGCGTTGGAGAGGCGATCGCAGAGGGCGTGCGCGCGGCGGGCATGCCGGCGCCGGACGTGTGCCCGATCGAGGACCCCCTGCGTGGGAGCGCGCTCGGACGGGCGCTGGCGGAGATGGGATTCGACGCGCGTATGCGCCGGGCGCGGGCGGTGGTGGTGGCGGCGTGGCGCCTGGACAGGGACACGCTGCCCCAGAGCGCCGCGTTCGAGATCGCCACCCGCGCGCGCCAAGCGGGCGTGCCGGCGTATGCGGTGGCGGGCAAGAGCGGGCTCGACGCGTTCGACGCGCGCCTCCTGGACCTGCAGTTGATCCTGGAGGCCCAGAACGCGCGCGGGCTGAGCGCCGCGGGGCTCGAGCTCGCGCGGCTGACGTGACTGCCTGCCTGACTGTGCCACTTTGGCCGACCGAACGGCGACTGGGCGCCCGGAGCCTGCGCCGAGGGCCTGGCCGGCGGGACCGCACTCGGAAGCTTTGCCGAGCCGACCGCGACGCGGAGCCTGCGCCGAGCGCCTACGCAGAGCCGGCGGCGAGCGCGACCGCGACCTCGTACACCAGGCGCGTGGCGGCAGCGACGGTCGCGTAGTCGAGGTTTGAGGGGACGTCGGTCGGCAGGTGGTAGTTGGCGGGAGCGCGCCAGTCGGTCATCGAGACGAGCGTGGCGGTGGGATAGCCGGCGCGGCTGGGGATGACGCTGTCGGTCGAGGCGCGCGCGCGAAAACCGCGGTGCAGGGGGATGCCGAGCGTGAGGGCGCGCTCGGCGAAGAGGTCGCGCAGCCAGGGACCGGCGTACTCCTCCATGCGCACGGGGCCCTCGGCCTCGAGCAGCACGAGGTGGGGTGAGCCGACGGTGTCGAGGTTGACGAAGCGGGTGCTCACGGGGTCAAGCTCGTGGCGGTGGCTGGCAACGAACGCGCGGATGCCGTCCTGAAGAGTCTCCTCGGCGCCGCAGGAGACGAGCAGGACGCGCAGGCCGGGGATCGGACGGTCGCGCAACAGCTCGGCGAGCGCCACCAACGAGGCGGCGCCCGAGAGGTTGTCGTTGGCGCCCTGGACGGTCTGGCTGCGCCAGACGTCGGCGACGAGCGCGGTGCCGAGCAGGCCGAGGACCAGCCCCGTGCGCGCGCCGAGGCGCGGGCGACGGCGGGTGGCGGGGGTCGCGCGGCAGCGGCGGGCGGGACCGCGCAGCGCGCCGAGCAGCGTGGCGAGCGGGCCGGCGAGGCCGAGCCACCACTGCGGGAGCGGGGTCTTGACGCGTTCGAGGACCGACGGCGCGCGTTCGTGGAGCTTGCGCTGGAGGGTCTGGTCGAACAGGATCCCGGTCTGGGGCGCGTCGTGGTGGGCGATCACGACCAGCGTCGTCGGGGCGTGCTCCTCGCCGGCGCGGGCGATCAGGTTGACGGTGGCGCGGCGGCGACGCACGAGGCGGCGCAGGAGGCGGGGCCCGTTGTGGGCCTCGTCGACGACCCCGGCGAACGTCGCTCCGGCCAGCAGCCCGCCGAGCAGGCGACGGCCGCGCAGGCTCAGCAGGGCCGCGAGCACGCCGGCGAGGCCGAGACCGGTCGCGGTCGGCGGGAACGTGCCCCAAGAAGGCTCGTCCTCGAGCTCGGCCTGGACTCCGTCGACCGAGCTCAGGCGCGCATGCAGCCACTCGGCGGCGGCCCGCTCACCCGGCGAGCACGGCGGGCGATCGAGCGGGGCGAGGGTCTCGACGACTTCGCGCAGCGTCGCTTCGATGGGGGCGGGCACAGCGAGATCGGACGCGGCCGAGCCGGAGGTGGTCGAGCCGGGCTCAGGACTCACGGCGCGCACCGCCGGCCGAGCCGGAGGGGATCTGAGTGCGGCTCGCGAAAACCGGAGGGCTCACAGGAAGCATTGTCCCTCACCGCGGTAGGTCGGGACCTCCTCGACGATGCGATCGCCGGCGAGCAGGTGAAGCGAGGCGAAGCGCTCGCACAGCTCGCCGGCCTTGGCGTGGCGAAACCACACGCGGTCCCCCACCTCCAGACGGTCGGCGGCGGCTCCGAGCAGCGGTGTCTGCACCTCGCCGGCGCCCTCGAGGCGGGCGAGGCGCAGCCCGGCGGGGAGGTGGGGCTTGGGCAGGCGGGCGGAGTCGGCGGGACCGGAGGCGAGATAGCCGCCGCCGAGCACGGTCGCGACCCCGGAGCCGGGACGGCGGACGACGGGCAGCGCGAAGAGCGCGGCGGGACGGGGCCGGAAGGAGCGGTAGGAGTCGAACAGGGCCGGTCCGTAGAGGCCGGAGCCGGCGGTGACCTCGGTGACGGCGGGCTCGCGCGCCGTGACGTGGAGGCTTCCGGTTCCGCCGCCGTTGACGAGCTGCAGCGGGGCGATCTCGCGCACGGCGGCGACGGCCTGGGCGCGGCGCGCGGCGAGCTCGCGCGCGGAGCGCGACTGGATCGCGCGGATCGCGAGCGCGCGCAGCGGATGGTCCGGCGGGGCGTCGCCGAGGCCGGCGGTCTGGGCCTCGTAGGCCATGATCCCGACGAGCTGCAGCCCGTCGCGGGCGAGGATCGCGCGGGCGAGCGCGAGGGCCTGCGCGGGGGTGTGGACGGGCGAGCGCTTGACGCCGACGCGAACGCGGCCGCCGAGCATGCGGTAGCCAGCGTCGAGGTCGATGCAGACGCGCACGGGGCCCGCGGCGGGGCCGAGGCGCGCGCGGGCGGCGTCGATCAGATCGAGCTGGGCGGGGCTGTCGACCATCACCGTGACGCGCGCGCCGGGACGCTCGGCGGGAAGCTGCGCGAGCGAGCGCAGCGCGGCGCGGTCTGACGTGGGGTAGGCGACGAGGATGTCCTCGAAGCCGCGCTCGGCGAGCCACAGGGCCTCGGGCAGCGTGAACGCGAGCGTGCCGCGAAAGCCGTCGCGGGCGAGGAGGAGCTCCTGCAGCGGGCGGCAGCGCAGCGACTTGCTCGCAAGCCGGATCGGCTTGGGCGTGGCGCGACGTTCGAGGTCGGTGGCGTTCGCCCAGAGGGCATCGAGATCGACGAGCGCGAACGGCGGGTCGAGCTCGGCGGTGGCGTGTTCCAGACGCCGCAAGACGTCAGCCATCGACCGGCCCGAGGATGCGGTCGGTCCAGTCGTTGGCGAAGCGCCCGTGGGGATCGAGACGGGCGCGTATAGCCTGGAAGCGGTCCCACTCGGGGTAGCGGGGACGCAGGGTGGCGGCGGTCTGGAAGTGGCGCTTGCCCCAGTGGGGGCGTCCGCCGAACTCGTCCATGACGGCCTCGACCGCACGGAAGTACGGCTCGAAGGGCATGCCCTCGAACATGTGCACGGCTACGAAGCCGCTGTCGCGGCCGAAGGCGGTGCTGAGGAGGGCGTCGTCGGGGGCGACCGTGCGGATCTCGATCGGGAACGGCACGGCGAAGCCGCGCTCGGGGACGAGCGCCATCACGCGGCGGACGGCCTCGGGGATGACGTGGCGCGGGAGCGAGTACTCCATCTCGGTGAAGCGCACGAGGCGCGGGCTGGCGAAGATGCGGTCGGAGCGGTCCATGCGCGTGGAGGCGCCGGCGAGCCGGGTGACGAGGCGGTTGATCTGGGGGATGCGCTTCGGGAAGCGCCGGCCGGCGCGGCAGAACAGCGCGAAGACGTGGTTCGTGAGCAGGATGTCGTTGGCGTAGGCGGAGATGCGCCCGCGCGGGCGGGGCGGGTCGTCGGTGCGGTTGTTGGTGCGCGTGAGCGCGACGCCGGCATGGGGGAAGACGAACAGCTCGAAGTGATCGGCGTCGAGTGCCAGCTCCTCGAAGCGGGCGAGCGTGTCGTGCAGCGGCTTGGGCGTGTCCACGCCGCGCAGGGTGAAGGCGGGGACGCAGCGCAGCGTGACCTCGGCGATCACGCCGAGCGCGCCGAGCGAGACGCGCGCGGCGCGGAGGAGGTCGGCGCCGAGCGGCGCCGTACGGGTGTCGTGGCGCTCGGTGGCGGCGCCGAGCGGCCCCGTGCCGGGATCGAGCGGCTCCCTGCCCGTGCCGCCATCGCGCGGCGCAGCGCAGAGCAGGGTCGAGCCGTCGGCGAGCACGAGTGTGAGCTCGGCGACCTGGGCGGAGATGTTGGGAAGGCGCGCGCCGGTGCCGTGCGTGGCGGTGGAGATCGCGCCGGCGAGCGTCTGGGCGTCGACGTCGCCGAGGTTCTCCATCGCGAGTCCGTGCTCGGCCAGGCGCAGGTTTAGCTCGCGGATCGTGATGCCCCCCTGGACGCGCACGAGCCCGGTGGCGCGGTCGACGTCGAGCACGCGCGTGAGGCGGTCGAGGCGCAGCTGGGAGCCGTCGGTGAGGGCGATGTCGCTGAACGAGTGTCCCGCGCCGGCCACGCGCACGCGGCGGTCGTGGGCGGCGGCTCGAGCGATCGCTTCGGATATCTGTTCGATCGACCCGGGGGTCTCGACGACCGCGGGACGGCAGCGCTGGTCGCCGGCCCAGTTTCGCCATTCGCCGCCGCGAGACGCCGGCGCGCCCGCGGGCTGGTGTCGATCGCTAGGCTCGCTCATCAGATGACCGAGCCGGAGCCTACTCCGAGCCCGAGCGCCCGGGCGTCGCGCGGGCGGGCGCTGCCGACGCCGGGGGGCCGTCGCGCAACGGTCATCGGGGCGGGGTCGTTCGGGACGGCGCTGGCCGTGCTGCTGGCCCGGGGAGGACTACGCACGACGCTGCAGGCGCGCACGGCCGAGCAGGCGGCGCTGCTGGAGTCCGAGCGCGAGAACGGCGTCTACCTGCCGGGCGTGGAGCTGCCGGCGCAGCTGCGCATCGAGCCCGCCTCGGCCGGAGTCGCGCGCGCGGACTTCGTGTTTCTGGCCGTGCCCTCGCGCGGGCTGGGCGAGGTGATCGCGGCGCTCGACGCGGCCGGCCTCGATCGGCGCGCGGCGGTCGTGTCGGTGGCGAAGGGCCTCGTGCCGCCCGAGGGGCTGCCGCCGACGACCGTGCTGAGCGCGCGCTTCGGCGCGGATCGCGTGGCGTGCCTGGGCGGGCCGGCGCACGCGCAGGAGATGGTCCACGCGGGCGCGGCGCTGGTCGCGGCTTCCCTCGGGGAGGAGCTGGCGAGCGCGCTCGCGCAGGTCTTCACGCGCGCGGGGGTCGTGTGCGAGCGCTCCAACGACCCGCTCGGCGTGGAGCTGGCGGGCGCCGCGAAGAACGCCGCCGCACTGGCGGCCGGAGCCACCGAGGCGCAGGGCCTGAACGCGGCGGGCGCGGCCGCCGGACACATCTTCGCCGAGGTGTGGCGCTTTGCGGAGGGACTGGGCGCGCGCCCGGAGTCGCTGATCGGACTGGCCGGAGCGGGCGATCTGGTGGCGACGGCGCTCGCCCCCGAAAGCCGCAACCGGCGCGCCGGCGAACTGCTCGCGGCGGGCGTGCCCGCGTCGGAGATCCCGAACCGGATCGGCCAGGCGGTCGAGGCGCTGGAGTCGGTGCCGCTGCTCGCCCGCGCGCTGGAGCGCGCGGGCGTCGACGCTCCGGTCACGAGCGCCCTTGGACGCCTGATCTCCGGCGAGCTGCCGCTGGCCGAGTGGGTCGGGCTCGTGCGCGCGACCGTGCCCCCGCCCGCCCTCTGGCGAAGACGCCCCCAGCCGGGTTTCTGGCGGCGCGTGTGGCGACGCCTCGCTGAGCGGTAGACGCCTTCGCGTACGCCCGGCGGAAGGACCGTGCGACCTGAGGCCCGAACCCTTGGTGCGGCCCTTGGATCGCGGCCGCCAGACAACTCCGTCGATTTGCAGGCTGTTTGTGCCTCATCCAAGTCAATCCAAATTGCTCCAAATTCTTGGAGTTTCTGCTAAGCTCCAAGTCCTTGGATTGATTTGGAGCAATTTGGAATGACAATGTACGTTGCCTCGCCTCCCAACTACCAAGGCCTGCTGCTGACACAGCTCGCCGCCAAGCGTCTCGCGGAGCTGATGCAGCTGGGCCTGACAGAGGACGGCCGCCAGTACGTCCACTGGGACAAGCTCCGCCATCTCGACCCTCCCGCGAACCTCAGCCACGAGGAGTGGTGGCTGCTGATCAAGTTGGGACGCATTCAGGCCCAACGCGCCATCCCCCTCACCGATCCCTCCGGCGCATCCTTCTTCTACGGCGTCCCCGACCTCGTCGCTCGCCGGCTCCACTACGTCGACCAGCGCTGCGCCGGAGAGGTCGCGATGTCGGAGGTCGTCACGGCCGACGAGCACGCACGGCAGGCCTATCTCGTCAACTCCCTGATGGAGGAGGCGATTCGCTCGAGCCAGCTGGAGGGCGCGACGACGACTCGCCGGGTCGCAAAGGAGCTGCTCCGGTCGGGTCGAGAGCCGAAGGACCGCAGCGAGCGCATGATCTTCAACAACTACCGAGCGTTGCAGTACATGCGCGACGAGATGCCTGATGACCTGACACCCGAGACCGTACTCGAGCTGCAGCGAATCCTGACGGACGGCACGCTGGACAACCCCGACGCCGCGGGCCGGCTCCAGCGCCCGGACGAGGAGCGAATCGTCGTCGTGGACAGCACCGACGGGACGGTGATCCACACTCCGCCCCCAGCCGATCAGCTGCCCGAACGGCTGGAGGCTCTCTGCGACTTCGCAAACGAAGGCGAGAATCCGGATCGATTCATCCACCCGGTCGTGCGAGCGATCTTGCTCCACTTCTGGCTTGCGTACGACCACCCGTTCGAGGACGGGAACGGGCGCACCGCGCGCGCGCTGTTCTACTGGTACATGAGGACCCACGGATACTGGCTCGTCGAGTACCTGTCCATCTCCCGAATCCTTC
>DASQGE010000082.1:0-28458 GCA_035632775.1 Solirubrobacteraceae bacterium
CCCGCCCCCCCGGCCACGTCCCGCACCGCCCTCGCCACGTCCCGCACCGCCCTCGCCACGCCCCGTGCCCCCCCGGCCGCGTCCCCCACCCCGCTCGCCGTCCCCGTAGCCCGGCTCGCCGCGCCCCGCTCGCGCCGGCCCCGGGATCGGCTCAGACGGGTTCATGGCCTGCCCGGCCACGCGGACGCCTGCGCCCGAGCGCCCCGATCGACCCGCCCGAGCGTCGCAGCAGCACCCTGCCCTCCCGCTCCGAGAGCATCAGCGCCGCGGGCAGCGCCACGAGCACGCCGAGGAGCGACACGCTCAGGTCGATCAGCGTCACCAAGCCGAAGTCCCGCAGCATCGCGATATCGGACAGCGCCAGGACGG
The DNA here is from genome assembly GCA_035632775.1 of Solirubrobacteraceae bacterium. GTDB lineage: Bacteria > Actinomycetota > Thermoleophilia > Solirubrobacterales > Solirubrobacteraceae > Palsa-744. The sequence goes on from DASQGE010000082.1 coordinate 370, forward strand.
CGAAGCCCGCGATCGCCGTCACGCCCGACGCGGCGACCGCCGCCCCCGTATGGCCGTAGGTGCGGCGCAGCGCCTGCGCGACGTCGTGCCCGGCGAGGCGCTCCTGGCGATGGCGCTCGGCCAGCAGCACGCTGAACTCGGTCGCGATCGCGATCACCAGCGCACCGAGCGTCACCGACATCGGGTTCAGCGGCACCCGCACCGCGAACAGGACCAGCGCCGACCAGCCGCTCGCCAGCACGATCGGCGCGAGCGGCGTCAGCACGCGGCGGAGATCGCCGCGGAAGGCGATCAGCAGCACCAGCGCGACCGCCGCAAGCCCCGCCAGCAGCATCTGCAGGCGCCGCCACGGCGAGGCGATCCGCGCGTTGGCCTGCGCCGCCAGCACCGGCAGGCCGACGAGCTGCGCGGTCACGCCCTTGGGTGGATGCAAGCTCGAGCGCATCGCTTCGATCACCTGCTGCTGCTGGTCCAGGCCCATCAGCCTGATGCCGAACGCGAGCGTCGCGACACGCCGGCCGGGCGCGATCACGTCCTGGGAGAAGTACGGCGGGATCGCATTCAAGAGGCCACTCACCTGTGTCTTGGTCAGCTTCTTGCTGGCGCGTTCTCGCTGGAACAGGTCGGGAAGCGAGAATGCCGGACACAGCCGCGCCTTGCCGCAGCCGCGGCTGGTGGAATAGCCGAAGCGCTTCAGCATCGCGCTCTCATAGGAGCTCATCCATTCGATCGTCGCCGGCTTCACGACGTCGGAGCCGCTGACCATCAGGTCGATCTCGCCGCCCACGCCGCTGAGGCGCTCGAGCGTGTCGAGGTTCTGCAGCGACGCCATGTTCTGCGGCGCGAGCTTTGCGATATCGGTCTGCACCTTCGTCTGAGTGTCCAGCCCCCACCCCAGCGCCGCCAGCGCCAGCCCGACCCCGAGCACGCGCCCGGGGTTGCGGACCGCGTGCACCAGCGCAGCCCGCGACACCGCCCGCGTCAGCGGGTTCTGCTGCACGAGCTCCCGCGCCCCGCGCCACGCCGGCGCGAGCCGGCCCGTCAGGCGGACCAGAGCCCCTCGCATCCGCCCGGGGACCCGCCCCGCAGCCCGGCCCGCCGGCCCGCGCCGCCCGGCCAGCACCAGCGCCGCGGAACCCGCGCTCAGCGCGCACACGAAAGCGATCCCCACCCCGACCGCCAGCAGCGCGCCGAAGCCGCGCACCATCGGCACGGGCGAGGTCAGCAGCACGAGCGTCGCGGCCGCGCTCGCCGTGCACGCAACGGCGATCGCCCCCACGCCGATCCGCGACGCCTCTGCGACCGCCGCGCGCACGTCGGGCGCCCCTTCGGCGAGAGCCTCGGAGACGCGCGACTGGAACTGGATCGCGTAGTCCACCGCCAGCCCGACCAGCACCGGCAGCACCGCGACCTGGGCCACCGTCAGCGAGGCGCCGATCAGCGACAGCCCGCCGAACGTCAGCGCCGTTGCAAGCAGCGCCACTCCCAGCGGCGCCAGCCGCGGCCGTCCCCGGAAGATCAGGCTCAAGGCGATCGCCATCACCGCCAGCACCGCGATCAGCAGCCGCTCGATCGAGCGGCTGATCGAGCTCGTCAGGTCCGAGACGATCACCGGCTCGCCCGTCACCAGGTAGGACTCGCCGTGCTGCAGGCGCCACTGCTTCATCCCGACGGCCGCCCTGATCAGCGCGATCGTTCGCGTACGCGCGCCCTCGGACAGGCCGGCCTTCATCCGCACCGAGATCAGCGCCGCCTCCGGACTCGGGAACAGATACGCGAAACGCTGCTTCGGCGTTCCCGCCGGCTTGCTCGAATCGAACACGAGCGTGGACACGAACCCGGGTTCGTCGAGGCTCGGCCTGGAGGTAAGTCCGTACTGCAGCGCGAGCGTCGCGATCCCCTCCCTGAAGCGCGCCATCGTGATCGAGCTCGCCTGCCGGCCCAGCTGCTGCGCTTCCGCTTCGCCCAGCCCGCGGGCCAGCGCGGCACTGCTCACGACCCGCTGCGCTTCGCGCGCCTGGGCTTCGGCCTGTCTGGTCTGCGCGGTCAGCCGATCCTGAATCTGTTCGGCGGCCTCGTTGACGAACGTGCCCGGGCCGAGCACCACCTTCACCGTCCTGGCCCTCGCCAGCCGCCCGCACGGCCCGTTCGGCCCGCCCTCGGCGCCCAGCGCGCGGGTGGGAACGTTGCCCGACAGGCACCCCTCCAGCCCCACCAGCCGGTCGATGTCCGAGCTCAGCAGCAGCTGCTCCAGGCTGCCCTTGACCAGCACCTCGACCGGCTCTTCGCCGAAGCTCCGATAGAAGCTCTGCGTCGCGCCGTACTGAGGACTGGAGCTCGACACGAACGTGCTCGTCGCCGCGCTCGGGCTCAGTCCCAGCGCCAGCGCCGCGCCCGCGACCCCGAGCGCGCCCGCGACCGCGAGCGTCAGCGGCGGCCGACGCGTCGCCGCGCCGGCGAGCGCCGCAAAGAGTCGGGTGGCTTTCACTCCATCCCGAGCGGGCCCGCCGAGTCACCCGACAGGAACTGACGGACGAACGGGTTTTCGGACGCGAACAGCTCGGCCGCCGGACCGGACTCGACGATCTCGCCCTTCCACAGGACCGCGATGTGTTCGGCCACGCGCCTGGCGCTCATGATGTCGTGCGTGATCACCACGTAGCAGCCGCCGTTCTCGGCGTGGATTTCCTTGATCAGCTCACACAGCAGCGCGGTCCGCACCGGGTCCAGGCCCGAGTCGGGCTCGTCGAACAGGACGATGTCCGGTTCGAGCACCAGCGCGCGCGCGAACCCCGCGCGCTTGCGCATCCCCCCCGACAGCTCGTTGGGCATCTTCTCGCCCTCTCCCCCGAGTCCCACCTCGCGCAGGCGACGGTTGACGATCTCGGCGATCTCCTCGTCGCTCTTCTCGGTGTGCTGGCGCAGCGGGAACGCGACGTTGTCGTACAGGTTGATGGACCCGAACAGAGCTCCGTCCTGGAACAGCACCCCGAACTTCTTGCGCATCTCGAACAGGTCCGCGTCGGACAGGCTCGGCACCGACACGCCCTGCACGAGCACGTCGCCCTCGTCCGGGTACAGCAGCCCGACCATGTGCTTGATGCACACCGACTTGCCTGTGCCCGAGGGGCCGATGATCATCGAGATCCGGTTCTCCGGCAGGCTCATGTTCAACCCGCGCAGCACGTGGTTGCGCCCAAACGACTTGTGCACGTCGATGAACTCGATCGCGTCTTCGGAGTTCCGAGCGGGATCGAGCGGGGCGGCCCCCTCCGGCGCGCTCGCGGGCTCGCTCGCCATCCTCACCCTCCGATCGGGGCGCGCGGATTGGCGCCCCAGAAGACTTGCGTGCCGACCATCCCGATCAGGTGCACGAGCACGATGTTGAGCACCATCGACTTGGCGGTCGCCGTGCCCACGCCGACCGGCCCGCCGCTGGCGTTGTACCCGTAGTAGCACCCGACCAGCACGATCGCCGTGGCCATGAACATCGCCTTGATCAGGCTGTACAGGAAGTCCGGCGGATTCTGGAACTGCCAGAAGATCAACAGGTAGCCGCCCGAGGACACGTACCCGATCTGCTGCACCACCGCGATGTACGAGGCCAAGAACGCCCCGCCGATGCCGGCGAGATATATGAACGGCAGCACCAGCCAGGCCGCGAGCAGGCGCGTGGCGCACAGGAAGGTCATCGAATCGATCCCCATCACCTCCAGCGCGTCGATCTCCTCGGAGATCCGCATCGCGCCGAGCTCGGCGACGATGCCGGTGCCGACCTTCGCGGCCATCATGTAGCCGAACGCGTACGGGATGATCTCGCGCAGGTCGCACCACGCGCTGAACACGCCCGAGTAGGCGGGCGCGCCCTGGGCCTCGGTGAAGTAGGCGCCCTCGATGCCGCACTCCAGGCCGAGGATGAACATCAGCGCCCAGATGATCAGCGTCGAGGAGATGATCAGGATGCCCGACTGGCGCAGCGCCTCGCCGAAGAAGCGGAACACGCGCAGGCCCCACACCTCCCGCACGATGTTGCCCGTGAACCCCGCGATCTCCCCGGTCGAGGCGATCCATTCGCGCGGCAATGCCAGCGGCTCGCTCACTTGATCACCAGGATCCCCGGATGCGTGGCCAGCAGGGTCTGCGTGAACACGTAGTCGAACGCAAAGATCGCCAGGAACGTGACCACGACCGCCTGGTTGACCGCCCGCCCGACGCCCTCGGCGCCGCCCGAGGCGGTCATGCCCTTGTAGCAGCACACCACCGCGATGATCGCCCCGAAGATCGTCGTCTTCAGCACCGACCCCCACCGGTCGGTGGTCGACGCGTTGGCGAACAGCGTCGCCCAGAACGGCCCCAGCGGCTGGCCGTTGACGAGCTCGGCGATGATCCCCCCGAAGATGCCGAACAGCAGCGCGTAGATGTCGAACAGCCCGGTCACGAGCATCAGCGCCAAAAAGCGCGGCACGACCAGGTTCTTGATCGGGTCCACCCCGAGCACCTGCAGCGCGTCGAGCTCCTCCCTGATCTTGCGCGCCCCGAGGTCCGCGGTGATCGCCGTGCCGGCCACGCCCGCGAGCACGATCGCCGTCACGTTGGGGCCGATCTCGCGGATCGCCGCGAGCACGAAGAAGCCGCCGAGACGGTCGAGCGCCCCGAAGATCGTCAGGAAGTTCGCCGCCTGCAGGCCGGGCGCGGCGTAGTTGATGCAGACCGTCGAGATCAGCAGCGGGAACCAGCAGAGCCGCAGCGCGAACAGGAACTGCGAGACGAACTCCCCCCCGTACGGGTACGGGGGGCGCAGCGCGGACCAGATCGTCCGGCCCGTCAGGATCATCATGTCCCCGATTTCCTCGAGCAGGTTCCTCGTCGGCAGGAACGCCCGCTCGGCTGCGCTGCGAACCATCTCTTCTGTTGCCCCTCCTCGGGTGGCGTCGACGGCTCTCCGAACTCTACGCGATGCGTGCGCCGTGCGCCACCGATCGCCCGTGTCCGGGACCCGATCCGGCGCACGTCCGCCCCATGCCGGGCGCCAGCGCCGCTGGTATCGTGGCCCGATCGTGAGAGGGCGTCAGATGCTCACCGCCGTAGCGCTCAGCGCCTGCACGACGCTCGTGGCCGGCTGCGGCGGAGGATCACGTCAGGACGCCGGCGAACCGAGCGGCACGTTCACGGTCCAGATCACGCGCGCGAGCTTTCCCGTGCGACAGGCGGTCTCGCGTCAGGCCGTGCTGTTGCTGAAGGTCCGCAACGCCGGCGTCCGCACGATCCCGAACATCGCGATCACGCTCGACTCGTTCAACTATGCCTCCACCTACCCCGAACTGGCCGCCGACAAGCGTCCGATCTGGGTCGTCGAACGGGGCCCCGGCGTGATCGCCAAGCACCCGGTCGAAAGCGAAACGGTCGCTCCGCCCGGCGGCGGTCAGACGGCCTACGTCGAGACCTGGGCGCTCGGCCCGCTGGCGCCCGGCGCTACACAGACGTTTCGCTGGCGCGTCACTCCGGTGAAGGCGGGCATCCACACCGTCCACTTCACGGTCGCCGCCGGCCTCGCCGGCAAGGCCAAGGCCCGCCTCCCCTCCGGCGCGATCCCGCACGGGCGCTTCACCGCCCTGATCGCGCCGCGGCCACCCGCCACGTACGTGAACCCGAACACCGGCAAGGTCGTACCGGGCACCTATCCGCCCTCGTACTGAGCCTGGATCCACCGATAGCGGGTTGAGCATCGGTGCCGGGGGTCGAGTCAGGGGACATCGACGGAGCACCCGCAGGGTGACCCCTCGGGGCGACGGCGATGGCGCCTGGCGATGCGCCATCCGGTGCCGAGGCGACCGCGAAATCGGTGGATCCAGGCTGAGACCGAGGCCCCTGAGGCAGGCCGCCGCCAACGGCCGTCCGCCGGCAGGCCGAGGCCGTGCGAGCCGCCGTTTTGGCCCGCTGTCGAAACGGGACCCCCGCCGATTTCGCCAGGCGGTGATGCCCCTCGGGCAAAACGCCACTACGATTGCATTCCGGCTCCGCGCCCAGCGCGGCGCAGCCGCTCGCAGCCCGCTCGTCCGGGCAGCCCAAATACTTCACAGGAGGAATCGCCCCGCCCATGCCCAGGACCCGTCAGCAGAACGTAACCGCCGCCCAGTGGAGCGCCAACGGCAGCGCGCTCGGCTCCACCGATCTGACGCTGCCGGGCAACCAGGTGTTCGCGTCGAACGTGTTCAGCGCGAGCCTCCAGCGCCAGCGGCTGCCCAAGCACGTATACAAGGCGCTGCAGCGCACGCTCGAGCATGGCGAGGCGCTGGACACCTCGCTGGCCGACGCGGTCGCGCAGGCGATGAAGGACTGGGCGCTGGAGCGCGGCGCGACCCACTACACCCACTGGTTCCAGCCGCTGACGGGCTCGACGGCGGAGAAGCACGACTCGTTCTATGCGCCCGCAGGCGACGGCACGGCGATCGCGGAGTTCTCCGGCAAGGAGCTGATCCAGGGCGAGCCGGACGCCTCCTCGTTCCCCACCGGCGGCATCAGGGCGACGTTCGAGGCGCGCGGGTACACCGCCTGGGACCCGACCTCGCCGGCCTTCATCCTCGAGAACCCGAACGGTGCGCTGCTGTGCATCCCGACCGCGTTCACCTCCTGGACGGGCGAGGCGCTCGACCACAAGATCCCGCTGCTGCGCTCGATGGACGCGCTGTCCGGAGCGGCGATCGGCGCGCTCGGGCTGCTCGGCTCGGCCGAGGGCGCCAAGCGCGTGTTCACGACCGTCGGCCCCGAGCAGGAGTACTTCCTGATCGACGAGCAGTACTACTTCGAACGACCCGACCTGCTCACGACGGGCCGCACGCTGTTCGGCGCCAAACCGCCGAAGGGACACGAGCTCGACGACCACTACTTCGGCTCGATCCCCGAGCGGATCCTCGCGTGCATGCTGGAGACGGAGCTGGAGCTGGCCAAGCTCGGCGTGCCGATCAAGACCCGCCACAACGAGGTCGCTCCCAACCAGTACGAGATCGCACCGGTGTTCGAGAACTCCAACGTGGGCTCCGACCACCAGCAGCTGACGATGCAGGTGATGCAGAACGTGGCCCGCCGCTACGGCCTGGTGTGCCTGCTGCACGAGAAGCCGTTTGCGGGGGTCAACGGCTCGGGCAAGCACAACAACTGGTCGATGGGGACCGACACCGGCGTGAACCTGCTGGACCCCGGGGACACGCCGTCGGAGAACCTGCAGTTCCTGTTCTTCTGCACCGCCGTGATCCAGGCTGTGAACACCCACCAGGCGCTGCTGCGCGCGTCGATCGCCTCGCCCGGCCAGGACCACCGCCTCGGCGCGAACGAGGCGCCGCCGGCGATCATCTCGATCTTCCTCGGGGCAGAGCTCGAGAGGATCTTCGCCTCGATCGAGTCCGGCAAAGCCCAGCAGTCCAAGCCCGGCTCGTTCCTCGGTCTCGGCACGCCGGTGCTGCCGCCGCTGCCGCTGCACGGCGGCGACCGCAACCGCACGAGCCCGTTCGCGTTCACGGGCAACAAGTTCGAGTTCCGCGCGCTCGGGTCCAGCCAGTCGCTGGCACTGCCGAACACAGTGCTGAACACGATCGTGGCCGAGGCGATCGACGACCTCGCCGGCAAGCTCGAGACCGCCCTGAAGGGCTCGTCGGGCAACCTCGAGAAGGCGGTCGCGAAGATCGTCAAGGAGAGCTACGGCGCCAACAAGCGGATCGTCTTCGACGGCGACAACTACTCGCCCGAGTGGCACGACGAGGCGCAGAAGCGCGGGCTGTACAACCTGCGCTCCACACCCGACGCGCTCCCCTGGCTGGTGGAGAAGGGCACGGTCGCGCTGTTCAAGAAGTACAAGGTCCTGTCCAAGCGCGAGCTGGAGGCCCGCCACGAGGTGTTCCTCGAGCAGTACGCGGTCAAGATCAACATCGAGTCCGAGACCGCCGCGTCGATCGCCAGGACCGGGATCCTGCCGGCCGCCGTGCGGCAGCTGAACGAGCTGAAGGGGGCGGGCCTGGAGGAGCTGATCGGCGAGGTCGAGCCGCTGATCAAGGAGCTGCACTTCGCGATCCTCAAGCTCGAGCAGGTCAACCTCAAGGAGAACCAGGACGACAAGACCGCGGCCAAGTGGGCGGCATACATGCACGACGAGGTCCTTCCCGCGATGGACGACGTGCGCGACGTGGCCGACCGGCTGGAGGGGGTCGTCGCGGACAACCTGTGGCCGCTGCCGCGCTACTCGGAGATGCTGTTCATCAAGTGATCGCCGATACTCGGGCGGCTAGCATGGCCTGAGTGCGCGACTACCTGCGAGCCCTGAAGGAGCGCGTCGTCGTCTACGACGGCGGCATGGGCGCGACCCTGGAGCAGTTCGAGCTGACGAGTGAGGACTATGGCGGGCTGGCCGGCAAGTGCCACGAGGCGCTGGTGCTCAACCGGCCGGACGTGATCGAGGGCGTGCACGCCTCGATGCTCGACGCCGGGGCCGAAGTCGTGGAGACCGACACCTTCCAGGCCTCGCGCCTGAAGCTCGACGAGTGGGGGCTGGCCGATTGCACGGTCGAGATCAACACGAAGGCGGCCGAGATCGCGCGCAAGGCCGCGGGCGAGAACCGGTTCGTCGCCGGGTCGATCGGCCCGACGGGGTTCCTGCCGGCGTCCGAGGACCCGGCGCTCGGGCAGATCCGCTTCGGCGAGCTGGTCGAGGTGTTCGCCGAGCAGGCCGCGGGCCTGATCGGCGGCGGCGCCGACCTGCTGATAATCGAGACGGCGCAGGACATCCTCGAGGTCAAGGCCGCGGTGTTCGGCGCGCGCGAGGCGTTCAGGAGCACGGGCAGGACGCTGCCGATCCACACCTCGGTGTCGCTGCTGCCGAACGGCGGCAAGATGCTGCTGGGGACCGACATCTCGGCCGTGCTCGCGACGCTCGAGGCGCTCGACGTGGACGTGATCGGCCTGAACTGCTCGACCGGCCCGGAGGACATGCGCGACGCGATCCGCTTCCTCGGCGAGCTCTGCCCGGTGCCGGTCGCGTGCATCCCCAACGCGGGGCTGCCGTTGCAGGGGCCGGACGGCGAGACGATCTTCCCCGAGCGGCCGGAGCCGCTGGCCGAGGCGCTGAAGGAGTTCGTCGAGCGCTACGGCGTCGGTGTCGTGGGCGGCTGCTGCGGCACGACGCCCGCGCACATCGCCGCGATCGTCGAGCGCGTCGGCGGCCACCCGGTCGGCCCCAGGCCCGCCCCGCGCGCGCCCCATTTGTCATCGATGATCGCCGCCACCCCGCTCGTGCAGGAGCCGCGCCCGACGATGGTCGGCGAGCGCGTGAACGCGCAAGGCTCGCGCAAGGCCAAGGAGCTGCTGCTCGCCGAGGACTACGACGGACTCGTGCAGATCGCCGAGGACCAGGTGACCGGCGGCGCGCACGTGCTCGACCTGTGCGTCGCGCTGACCGAGCGCACCGACGAGGACGAGCAGATGCGCCTGGTCGCCAAGAAGGTCTCGCTCACCCAGCCCGCGCCGATCCAACTCGACTCGACCGAGCCCGAGGTGATCGAACGCGCGCTCGAGCAGATCCCCGGCCGGGCGATCGTCAACTCGGTCAACCTGGAGGCCGGCCGCGACAAGCTGGACCGCGTCGTCCCGCTTGCGCTCGCGCACGGCGCGGCGCTGATCGCGCTGACGATCGACGAGGTCGGGATGGCCAAGACGGCCGAGCGGAAGGTCGAGATCGCCAAGCGCATTCGCGACCTGTGCTGCGAGGAGCACGGCCTGGACCCCGAGCTGCTGATCTTCGACTGCCTGACCTTCACCCTCACCACGGGCGATGAGGAGTGGCGCCCATCGGCGGTGGAGACGATCGCGGGCATCAGTGCGATCAAGGCCGAGATCCCGTCGGTGAAGACCTCGCTGGGGGTCTCCAACGTCTCCTTCGGCGTCTCCCCGGGGGCGCGCGCGGTGCTCAACTCGGTGTTCCTGCACCACTGCGTGGACGCGGGCCTCGACCTGGCGATGGTCAACCCCAACCACATCACCCCCTACTCGGAGATCTCCGAGGAAGAGCGCGAGCTGGCCGACGATCTCGTGCTCAACCGGCGCGAGGACGCACTGGAGCGGTTCATCGCGCACTTCGAGTCAAGAGGCGAGCAGGAGACCCAGAGCGTTGCCGACCCGACCGAGGGGATGGAGCCCGAGGAGGCGCTCCACTTCCACATCCTGCGCCGCCGCAAGGAGGGCGTCGAGGCGTGGATCGATGCAAGCGTGCAGAAGATCGGCGCCGTCCCGACGCTCAACGACGTACTGCTGCCGGCGATGAAGGAGGTCGGCGACAAGTTCGGCGCCGGCGAGCTGATCCTGCCGTTCGTGCTGCAGTCCGCAGAGGTGATGAAGCGGGCGGTCGCCCAGCTGGAGAAATATCTCGACAAGATCGAGGGCTACACGAAGGGCACGGTCGTGCTGGCGACCGTGTTCGGCGACGTGCACGACATCGGCAAGTCGCTGGTGAACACGATCCTCACCAACAACGGCTACACGGTCGTGGATCTCGGCAAGCAGGTCCCGATCCAGACGATCGTGGACGCCGCCCAGGAGCACGACGCGACCGCGATCGGGCTCTCGGCGCTGCTGGTGTCCACCTCCAAGCAGATGCCCGCATGCATCGCCGAGCTGCACGCCAAGGGCCTCTCCTACCCGGTGCTGATCGGTGGCGCGGCGATCAACCGCGCGTTCGGCTACCGCGCCCTGTACCCGGGCGGAAAGGAATCCGACGAGGTGTACGAGCCGGGCGTCTTCTACTGCAAGGACGCCTTCGAGGGGCTGGCCGTGATGGACCAGCTGATCGACGCCGACGCACGCGGCGCGCTGGTGGAGAAGCTGCGCAGCGGCGCCAGCGAGTTCCGCGCCAAGGGCGAGGAGCCCGCGCAGGAGCTGGACTTCGCCGACGACTCCGTGCGCTCGCCCGCGCGCGCCGACGCGCCCGTGCCCAAGCCCCCGTACTGGGGCGTGCGCGAGATCGAGGTCGATCTCGACGAGGTGTACAAGCACCTCGACACCCACGTGCTGTTCAAGCTGCACTGGGGCGGGCGGGGCGTCAAAGGCGAGGCCTGGCGAGCGCTGCTGCGGGACGACTTCCGGCCGCGCCTGCAGCGGATGTGGGGCGAGCAGGACTATCTGCATCCACGCGCGCTGCTCGGCTTCTTTCCGTGCTACTCGCTCGGCAACGAGATAGTCGTGCTCGACCCCGCAGATCACGAACGCGAGCTGACGCGGTTCGTGTGCCCGCGCCAACCCAAGGGCGACCGGCTGTGCCTGGCCGACTTCTTCCGACCGGCCGTAGACGGCAAGGCGCCCGCCGAGCTGGACGTGATCGCCGTGCAGGCGGTGACCGTCGGCTCAGAGGTGACGGAGCTGATGGCCAAGCTCGAGGCCAGTGGGTCTTTCGCCGAGCAGCTGTTCGTGCACGGCCTCGGCGTGCAGACGGCCGAGGGCCTGGCCGAGTGGCTGCATCACGAGGCGCGCACCATGCTCGGCGTTCCCACGACCCAGGGCCGGCGCTACTCGTGGGGCTATCCCGCCGTGCCCGAGCAGTCAGAGCACCTCAAGGTGGAGAAGCTGCTCGGCCTGGGCGACATCGGCATGCGGATAACCGACGGCTACGCACCCGACCCCGAGCAGTCGACGCTCGCGCTCGTCGCCCACCACCCCCAGGCGATCTACTTCGGCACGCGCCAGGGGCGTCTGCTCCAGGACGGCTCGCCGGACGACGTGATCAAGGGCTCGCCCCGCGACCCGTCGCTGTTCGAGGACCTCGGCGACGACGACCCGCCCAGCGGAGCCGTGGAAGAAGAGGACGAGCCGGCGATGGCCTGAGCGGTCCCGCTGGGCGACGCGCTCCCTGCGTCCAGCCCGGTGGAAGAAGAGGACGAGCCGGCGATGGCCTGAGCGAGCCATGGACCGGCGCGGATGCCGCGTCCTCACCGATCGGAGATCGACGGGATCTCGATCGGCCAGCACGCGTGCCTAGCACGCCACGCTCACTGCGTCCTTGCCCCGCTTGGTCCATGACTCGCTAGCGGGTTTGATGCTTGACCGGCGCCGGCCGATCTCCGATCGGTGTGGCGTCGTCAGCTCTCGGCGCGCGAGAGGCCGCCGACGGGTTCCGGCAGCGGCCTCAGCTCGACCGGCGCGGCGTGAAGCGTGCGCAGGCGCACGTCGCGCCAGGAGAGCCCCTCGTTGAGCAGGGCGGGCACGCCCATCAAGAGCGCGGTCGCGACCTCGACGGCCTGCAGGACGATGCCGTAGGCGATCGCGTCGGCGGTCGAGACGTGGTAGGCGCCGACGAGCACCGCGACGCAGGCGGCCTGGAAGACGCCGACGTTGGCGGGCGTCGCGGGTACGACGGCGGTGACGTTGACCGCGAACAGCACCGCCGCGGCCGCGCCGACGCCGGCGTGGGAGTCCAGTCCGAGCGCCATCAGCAAGAGCCAGCAGGACATCCACTGCAGAGCCCAGGCGCCGAGCTGGGTGGCGGTGACGAGGACCGCCCGACGCGGCCGGCGAAAGACGCGCAGGCCGTCGCGCAGGCGCAGGAGCGCGCCGCGCACACCGGCGAGCAGCGCCTGCAGGCGCCGCGAGCGAGAGACAGCGGAAGGCGGGATCAGGATCGGGGCGAGCAGAACCGCTACGAGCGCGGCGAGCGGCGCGAGCGCGATCAGCAGCAGCGCCCGGTCGTGACCTTCGAAGACGCTGACGCTCGAAAGCGTGACGCCCCCGAGGACGGCGAGCGCGAGCAGGTTGAGCAGCGTCTGGGAGACCATCGTGCCGAGCACGACCGGCAGCGTCTCTCGCGCGCGGCCGAGACGGCGGGCGACGATCAGCGCGCGCGAGGGCTCCCCCAGGCGCGCGGGCAGGGTGCAGGACATGAGCACGCCGATGAAGGTGCCCTGCATCGCGTCGCGGCGTTTGGCGCGACGCCAGGTGGGCGCTGCGACGAGGATCGCGTGCCAGGCCAGGGCGCGCACGAACATCGCCGCGCACATCAGCGCCAAGCCGGCCGCGAGCAGGCCGGGCTTGGATGCGACGAGCGACGCGGCGACGCGGGTCACGCCGACGCGCTGCAGCGCCAGGGCGGCGAGCCCGGCGCCCGCGACCGTGCTCGCGACCAGGCCGAGACGGCGCACCGTGCGCAGGCTGCGGGCACGAGCCCCGAGCGGCGCGGTCTCGGCGACCGATCGAGGGGGCGCCTGCAACGAAGGCAGCCGCTGGGCGGGAACGCGCGGCAGCAGGTCGGCGGGCATCAAGCCGTGGCGCGCCGCGGTGCGGGCCAGACGTGTGGAGGGCTCGCCGATCGCGCGCGCCTGCTCGTAGCAGTCGAGCACCTCGGCGGCGACGTGGGGCCACGCGAAGCGCTCCGCACGCTCGCGCGCCGCGGCGGCCATGCGCGCGCGGCGGGCCGGTTCGAGCGCGAGCCGGCGCAGGGCCTCGGCGAGCGCGAGCGGATCGCCGGCGGGCACGAGCCCCCCATCGACGCCGTCGCGCATGACGTCGCGATAGCCGGGAATGTCGGAGGCCAGGACGGGCGTGCCGGCGGCCAGCCCCTCGGTGATGACCATTCCGAAGCTCTCGCCGTGCAGCGAGGGCGCGCAGAGCACGTCGGCCCGCGCGAGCTCCTCGAGCTTGCGCTGCTCGGTGACCTTGCCGAGCGCGCGGACGCAGCGGTCGTCGAGCGTCATGTGCGCGACCTCCTCGGCGGACGCGCCGACGAGCGTGAGCGTCGCGGGGACGTGGTCGCGCAGCGCCTCGAACGCGCGCAGCAGGACGGGCAGGCCCTTGCGCTCGACGGCCTGGCCCACGAACAGGATGCGCAGGGGCGCCACGTCAGCGGGGCGTTCTTTACCGGAGACATCATCTTTACGACGGCCCTCGGCGACGTGGACGCCGTTGGGCACGATCCGGTAGCGCCCGCCGTGGAAGCGCCGCGCGGTCCAGGCGGCCGCCTCGGAGACGGCGATGCGCACCCGCAGACGGTTCATCCGTCGGCGCGCGCCGAGCGCAACAGCGGCGATGCCATTGGTGATCGCGTTCTCGGAGTAGGTGTGGAAGGTGCCGACGAGGGGAAGCCTTCCGGCGCTCAGCAGCGCATCCCAGCAGACGACCGGAACGACCGGCTCGTGCAGGTGGGCGACGTCGTAGCCGCCGTCTCGGAGCTCGCGCCGCAGGGCGAGGACGGCGTGGGGAGTGCCCGTGATGTTCGAGACGGCGCCGTTGGCGGGCAGTCCGAAGGTGCGCCCGAGCGAGACGAAGCGCTCGGGCGGCTCCCGCGACTGCGGACGGGCACCGCGATGCAGGCGGCGTGAGAGCGCGTCGTCGGGGTCGTAGGGCGCGAGGATGCGGACGTCCTGCCCGAGCCCGTCCAGCTCCGCGGCGAGCGCCTCGATGTGGCGGGTGACGCCGCCGGGGTACGTCCAGGAGTACGGAGAGACCAGGGCGATCCGCACACGTCGAGTCTACTCTCCGGCCACGATGGGGTCCCTGCCCGGCGCTGATCGCGGGTCGCGGCGAGCGCTGCTGCGATAATCGGACGGGTGGCCGCGAGGCACTTCGTCAAGTACACGTTCCTGAAGCTGGACCCGGCCTGGCGGCGCCTGGACGCAGAGCGCCGCGCGCGCGACAAGCGCGAGCTGATGGCCGCTTGCGAGGACTTTGCCGACGGGCACCTACTGCAGGCGTTCTCGCTGATGGGCACTCGCGGGGACGCCGAGCTGCTCCTGATCGCCGAGGCCGAGAACCTCGAGCGCATCCACGAGTTTCACGTCGTGCTCGCGCAGAGCGGACTGATGAAGTGGGTGAGCATCCCTCACTCGTTCCTGGGCATGCGCAAGAGCTCGGAGTACTCCGAAGACGAGCGCGCGAGCCTGCGCGGCTTCGAGGGCAGGTACGTGTTCGTGTACCCGTTCGTGAAGTCCCGGGAGTGGTATGCGCTTCCGGCACAGGAGCGCTGGCGGATCATGCAGGGACACATCCTCATCGGACGCGAATACCCGGGCGTGGACAACCACACGACGTACTCGTTCGGGCTGGACGACCAGGAGTTCGTGGTCGCGTTCGACACCGACGACGTGGGCACGTTCCTCGACCTCGTGCAGCGATTGCGCACGACCGAGGCGTCGCGGTACACGGTGCGCGACACGCCGAGCTTCACCTGCATCAGGATGTCGCTGGAGCGCGCGCTGAACGCGCTCGACGGCGAGCCGGTCGGCGCCGAGACGCTGCCCGCGGTCTGAGGCTCGAGCGTGACGCGCCGCCCAGCCGAGACGAAGGAGGCCGGGCCGGCGCGCGGCGCCTCTCGCTCCCCGGCGTCGGCCAGGCGTAGGCCATCGCCGCGCAGGGGTCTCGCACATCTGCGCCGCGCCGATCCCGTACTGGCCGAGGTGATCGCGACGACCGGTCCGCTGCCCGACGCGCGTGGCAGGCCCGAACCGGGAGATCATTACGGCGCGCTGGTGCGCTCGATCGTCAACCAGCAGCTGTCGGTGCACGCGGCGCGGGCGATCTACACGCGGCTGACGGACCGCTTCGACGGGCGTCCGCCTACGCCTCTTCAAATCCTGGAGGACGACCCCGAAGAGCTGCGCGCCGCCGTCGGGCTTTCGCGCGCGAAGGTCGGCTTCCTCAGATCGCTGGCCGAGCACGCGCTCTCCGGCGAGCTGGAGCTCGAGCGCCTGGACGACCTAGACGACGAGGCGGTGATCGCCGAGCTGGTGGCCGTCAAGGGCCTGGGGACGTGGACGGCGCACATGTTCTTGATGTCCCATCTCGAGCGCCCCGACGTGCTGCCGGTCGGCGACCTCGGCATCCGCAGGGCGATCGAGCGCGCCTACGAGCTGGAGGGACTCCCGGACGCGACCACGATGGAGGCGATAGCGGCCCCCTGGCGCCCGCACCGTACGCTGGCGTGCAGATACCTGTGGCGCTCTTTGGCGAACGAGCCAGAGTAGATCGCCACACCGTCTGACGGTCGGGAGGCAAGCGGGGCAAGGAAGCAGGGTGCGTGGTGTGATTTGCACATGAGTTGGCGAGGACGCCGCATCCGCGCCGCCTCCCGGCCGTCAGACCGCCGAGACCTGCTCCTGCTCGGCCACGCGGAAGGACGAGCCGCAGCCGCAGGCGGCGACGACGTTGGGGTTCTCGACCTTGAAGCCGGCGCCCTGGAGGCTTTCTTCGTAGTCGATGACCGAGCCGCGCACGTAGGGGAGGCTGGCGTCGTCGACGAGCAGCTTCAGGCCGTGGCTCTCGAACACGGTGTCCTCGTCACGCTGCTCGTCGAAGGCGAGCTGGTACTGGAAGCCCGAGCAGCCGCCGCCGCGCACGCCTACGCGCAGGCCGGCCATGCTCGCGTCGGCCTCCTGGGCGTCGAGGAACTCGCGGACCTTCTCAGCGCCCTTGTCGGTGATCGTGACCATCGCTTTCGAAAGTATAGCGGGGCTCGAAAGTGTTCTAAGCTTGGCCGAGCATGCCAGACGCCGAGGAGATCAAGCAGCGCATCGAGACCGCGATCCCGGGGGCGAAAGCCGAGGTCGAAGACTGGACCGGCGGCGGCGATCACTTTCGAGCGACCGTCACCGCGCCCGCTTTCGCGGGATGCAGCCGCGTCGAGCAGCACAAGCTGGTGTACCAGGTCTTCGGCGCAGAGATCGGCGGCCGGATACACGCGCTGTCGCTGAAGACCCAGAGCCCCCAATAGCCAGGAGCAGCCATGTCAGAGGACGAGCAGAACCAGATTCGCGACGCGATCCGGAAGGCCATCGACGAGCACGAGGTGATCCTGTTCATGAAGGGCACGCCGGAAGCGCCCGCATGCGGCTTCTCGGCACGCACGGTGGCGGCGTTGCAGGCGTCGCAGGCTCAGTTCGCGGCGGTGGACGTCCTGCCCGACCCGCGCATCCGCCAGGAGCTCTCGGCCATCTCGCAGTGGCCGACGATCCCGCAGCTGTTCGTCAAGGGCGAGCTCGTCGGCGGGTGCGACATCGTCATCGAGATGTACGAGTCCGGCGAGCTGGCGCACGTGCTCGGCGCCGAGGAGGACGGCGCCACGCCGGCCGAGTCGCCGTCCGGTGAGCCGCAGGCGGTCGCGCACGGGCTGACGCAGATCGAGAACCGCTTCGGCTGAGCGCCGAGACACACTCACCGGTCAATCGGAGGCCGCCGAGTCGCCTCGGGGCGTCGCGGCCAGGCTCCACGGCCCGCGGAGGCTGGCCGTTGCGGTAGCGTCCGCGGGCGATGCCGAGCACCGTCGCAGTCGTAACCGACAGCACCAACTACCTGCCGCACCGGCTCGCGGACGAGTACGACATCCGCCAGGTGAGCCTGTACGTCGGCTGGAAAGGACAGCCCGAGCGCGAGCTCGAGATGGAGAGCTTCGACGCCTTCTATGAGCGCCTGCGCTCGGACTCCGAGCTGCCGAGCACCTCGCAGCCGTCGATCGGCGACTTCCTCGCCGTCTGGGAGCCGCTGATCGAGGAAGGCAAGGATGTCGTCTCGATCCACCTCGCGGGCGGCATCTCGGGCACCTGCGAGGCGGCCAGACAGGCGCACGGCCTGCTCTCCGAGCAGGGGCGAGGCGAGCGCGTGGAGGTGATCGACAGCGAGACGGCGTGCGGCGGGATGGGGCTGCTCGCGCTCGCGGGCAGCGCGGCGGCAAGGGCGGGCGCGGACAGGGACGCGGTGGTGGAGCGCGTGCGCGAGACGCGCAGGACGCTGAAGATCTGGTTCTGCCTCGACACCCTGGAGTACCTGCGTCGCGGCGGGCGCGTCGGCAAGGCGCAGGCGTGGCTGGGCGGCACGCTGCGGATCAAGCCGATCCTCTCGCTGGAGTACGAAATCACCCCCGTCGAGCGCGTGCGCACCGCCGGCCGGGCGTTCGAGCGGATGGTCTCCTACGCTCAGAAACTGCACGACGCGGGGTCGGACGGGTGGGTGGTGCAGCACATCCGGGCGCCCGAGCAGGCGGAGCGGCTGATCGGGCGCTGCCGCGAGATCTTCGATTCCGAACCGGTGTTCACCTCCGAGGTGGGACCGGTGATCGGCACGTACACGGGACCCGGGCTGATCGGCGTGGGCGCCGTGCCGCGAAGCCTACTCAGCTGAGCCTGGATCCCCTGATATCGGGTTGCGCATCGGGTGCCGTGGGTCGAGCCTCCGGACATCGACGGAGCGCCCGTAGGTGACCTCGGTCGAGACGGACCCAGACGGGCAGTCCGGTCAGCGGCGGCGGCGGCGGCGCAGCAGGCGCGCGCCGACGAACAGCCCGACGGCGGCCGCCCCGATCATCACCTCGTTGCGATGACGCTCGAGGTGGCCGCGCCAGTCGGTGATGTAGGCGACCTCGCCACGCAGCCGCCCCAGCGATACGGCCAGCTCGGCGCGGTTGGCCTCGATCGAGCTGCGGATCTCGGCAGGGGAACGTTGGGGCATCAGCCGGCGCCCTGGAGGTCGGGGTTCTCGGTCGAGGCGGTGTCTGCGGGCGCAGCCGCGCCGTACGGGGCGGGGGTCGCGAACGCGGCGACGGGCATTTCGGCGGTCGCGGGCTCGGCGACGGGTGTCTCGGTGCTTGCGGGCGCGCCGGAGGAGACGGTGTCGCGGATCCTGCGGGCCTCCTCGATCGCCATGTCGGGCGTGGGCGGCGCTCCCCGTTTTACCGCCCTGGCGGCGATCAGGCCTGCGATCGCTCCGAGCACGAGCAGGATCAGGGCCATCGCGAAGAAGCCCCAGAAGTACGTATAGGTGTCGCCGATCGGCAGGTAGTAGTAGAGCAGCCAGGCGAAGCCGATCAGCACGAAGAAGAGCGCCGTGACGACGAACATCCCCGCGGCGAGGCCGACGACAGCGCCCTTGACGAGCCTTGCGGTCTTCTCGGCGACCTCCGCCTTGGCCAGTTCGATCTCCTCACGGACGAGCAGGGTCGCGCGCTCCGAGATCTCGGCGATGGCGGTGGCGATGCCCTTGGGCACCTCGTCTCCCGGGGCGCCGCCACGACCGCTGCCGGGCGTGCTGCTCACTCCGGCGGCTCCTCGTCGAACAGGCGGCGCCAGACTCGCGCGGCGACGCGCTGGGCGATGACGCTGGCGAGCGCCCCGAACCCGGCGAGCATGCCGGACCACGTCAGGCGCTTGAGAACGTCGTTCTCCATCGCCGCGCAGTGTATTGGCCGGTGGGTCGGCCCGGCTTGCGGTGGCGCGTCGCGCGCGCCTCAGCCTCCGGCGCGCTCGGCGCCGGCGGGGCATTCGAGGCCTCCGCAGACGGTCTCGACGACCAGCCACTTGGCGTGCTCGAAGTGCTTGTCTCCGCGCGGAAGCAGGTCGAAGATCCAGCCCGTGAGCATCTGCTCGATCGCGCCGTAGAAGGCCATCGCCGCGAAGCGCGAGTCGATCTCTGGCTTGAACGCGCCCTGCGCCTGGGCCCTGGTCACGATCTCCCCGATCAGCTCGTAGGCTTGGCGGATCTGGCCGAGATGTGTCTGGCCGAAGGAGTTGGCCGCGCGCGTGACCTCGACGATGATGACCTTCATCAGGTCGGGGTCATGGCGGTAGGAGTCGACGATGAAGGAAGCGATCTGATGGAGCTTCTCGCGAGCCGGAAGCTCGCGCGCGTCGACCTCGCGGATCGTCTCGAGCATGACGTTCCAGCGCTCGAGGAAGAGCGTGTCGAGGATCTCGTCCTTGGAGGCGAAGTAGTGGTAGACGAGCCCATAGGCGACGCCGGCCTCGTCGGCGATGTCGGCGACACGACAGGCATGGAAGCCCTGGCGCGCGAACACGCGGACGGCCGCGTCGAGGATCTGCCGACGCTTGTCGGCGGCCGGCTTGGCCCGGCCGACCGGAGCTCGGCTTGCGCTCATCGGGCTGTCTCCTGCGGCCGGCTGTAGATCTCGGGTCGGCGGTTGGCGAGGGCCGGAAGCTGGGCGCGGATCTCCAGCTGGCGCTCGAGGTCGATGTCGGCGACGGCGTGACGGACGCCGTCGGGGACCTGGGCGAGGACGACGCCCCACGGGTCGACGATCATCGAGCGCCCGCCGGAGCGATGGCCGCCGGGGTGCGGGCCGATCTGGTTGGCGGCGATCACGAACGCCTGGTTCTCGATCGCGCGCGCCCGGACGAGGACTTCCCAGTGATCGCGGGTGGTCGGCAGGGTGAAGGCGGACGGCAGCGCGATGATCCGAGCCCCCCGGACGGCGAGGACGCGGAACAGCTCGGGGAAGCGCAGGTCGTAGCAGATCGACAGGCCAAGCTCGACGCCGGACGAGGTCCGGCTGAGCACGATCTCCTCACCCGGGAGCTCGATGTCGGACTCGCGGTAGGAGCGGCCGTCGATCGAGACGTCGAACATGTGCAGCTTGCGATAGACCGCGCGGACCGCGCCCGAAGGACCGACGTGGACGGAGGTGTTGGCGAGCTTCTCCTCGCCGGGGATCCGCTCGAGGATCGAACCCGCGACGAGGTCTACGGCCAGCTCGTGCGCGATCGCGCGCGCCCAGGAGACGGCCGGGCCGTCGAGCGGTTCGGCCGCGGCGCGAAGCTCCTCGTCGGAGCCCATCGCGGTCCACTTCTCGGGCAGGACGATCAGCTGCGCGCCGTCGCCGGCGGCGGCGCGTGTGAGACGATCGGCGGCTGACAGGTTGGCGTCGAAGTCGGCGGTGGAGTTGAGCTGGACTGCCGCTACCTTCAAGATGCATCCCCTTCCGCCGGCTCGGACCCGCAGCCGGATGTCCGCCGCTGGAGCCAGGCATCCCCATCCACGATATAGATTGACTAGTCAGTCAACATCGCCAAGCATAGCTCTCAGGCGCGCGGTAGCGGATCGCGGAGCGCTCGCGCGCATCCTCGGCGTGGTCGAGCACCACCGCGCGAAGTGGTAGCTCCGTCTCAGCCTGGATCCACCGATTTCGCGGTCGCCTCGGCACCGGATGGCGCATCGCCAGGCGCCATCGCCGTCGCCCCGAGGGGTCACCCTACGGGCGCTCCGTCGATGTCCGGAGACTCGACCCCCGGCACCGATGCTCAACCCGCCATCGGTGGATCCAGGCTCAGCGCCTGCGCTGGCGGGCGAGCTCGGCGAGCAAGAGCTTGGAGTGGATCGCGCCGATCAGCTCGCGCAGCGGCTCGGCGCCGGCCTCGACGATCTCCAGCGCCCGCTCGAGATCGACCTCGCCCGCGAGACGGTCGAGCAACGCACGGACCTCCTCCTGCACGAGCGGCTCGAGGGCCTCGAGGTAGCGGAGAGTGTCGTAGACGGTGAAGCCGAGCGCCTCGTCATAGCCGCCTGCGCGAAACCGGCTGATCGCCTCGATGATCTTGACGTCGTCCGAACCGTAGCCGCCGCGGCCGGGCGTGAGCACGCCGATCTCGGCGAGACGGGCGAGCACGTTCTGGGGGATCGCGTAGCGCTCGCGGATCTCCCGAGCGGGCACACGCGCGCGCTCCTCGGCGCTCGCGAGGGCCCGTTCGACGATGCGGTCCTCGAGCTCGATCAGCGCTCGCACGCGCTCGGGGTCGTCCTCGAGCATCCCCCGGATCACGCGCAGCGGCATGAAGCGCTCCTCCTGGAGGCGCTTGATCAGCCCGATCCGCTCTACGTAGTCGGGCGGGTAGTAGGCCATGTTGCGGCTCGTCTTGACCGGCTCCGGGAGCAGGCCCTCGCGCAGGTAGTGCCTGATCGTCCCGGGACTCACGCCCGCGCGCCCGGCGAGCTCGCCGATCTTCAGCAGTGGACGGGCCGGAGCCCCCTCAGCGGCGGCGGAGTCTCTCAAATGGCCGGCGCGCGACCGGTCCTCCTGAGCGGTCCGGTCGCCCTCGGAGCTTCCGCGGCTTGGCTTGGCGGCGCTCTTCGCGGCGCTCACGATCGTCCCCGCTCAGACCCGGAAGGCCGCGCCCTGCGGCGGGGAGTCGGCCGGGTCGGCGGCCGCCCCTTCGGCCAGCAGCTCGGCGAGCTGCGTCGCGGAGTATCCCGCCGCGCGCAGCGCCTGTTGGGTGTGCTCGCCGAGCGCCGGTCCGGGCAGGCGCGCGTGCTCGCCGGGCGTGCGGGCGAGCTTGATGGGGATGCCGAGCTGGCGCACGGGCGCGGGCGCGCCCGGCTGGTCGATCTCGACGACCATGCCCCGCGCGCGCACGAGCTCGGAGGAGAGCGCCTCGTCCAGTTCGAGGACGGGCTCCAGGCAGCAGTCGTGATCGCGCGCGAACGCTTCCCATTCGGCCCGGGTGCGAGCGCGGAAGATCTCCTGCACCTCCGCGTGGGCGTCGGAGCCGGGACGCTCGAACTGCTTGGCGATCAGCTCCTCGCGCTCGACGCCGCGGCAGAATGCCTGCCAGAACTTCGGCTCCAGCGCGCCGAGCGTGACCCAGCCGTCGGCGCACTCGTACGGCCGATAGCAGATCAGCGAGCCGGCGAGCGGCAGCTCTCCCCGATGCGGAACGACCCCGTCGGCGAAGTATGCGGCGGCGACCATCGCCAGCCAGGAGAGCGCGCCGTCGGCCATCGACACGTCCACCAGCTGGCCTTCGCCCGAGCCCGGCCAGGCCGGTCCGCCGTCACGCTCGCGCAGGGCGACCATGATCCCGAAGGCCGCCATCAGCGCACCCCCGCCGAGGTCGGCGATCTGGCCGGCGGCCTGCACCGGCTCGCCGTCGCGCTCGCCCGTGAGGCCGAGCAGGCCGACGAGGCCCAAATAATTGATGTCGTGCCCGGAGGCCTCGCGCTTGGGCCCGCTCTGGCCGTAGCCGGAGATCGCGCAGTAGACGATGCCTGGGTTGACCTCGCGCATACGCTCGTAGCCGACGCCGAGACGGTCGAGCACGCCGGGCCGGAAGGACTCCAGCACGACGTCGTGCTCGCGCACGAGCGCCAGCAGCGCCTCGCGGCCACGCTCGCTCTTGAGGTCGAGGCGGATCGAGCGCTTGTTGCGGTTCAGCGACAGGAACAGCGCGGACTTGGCGCTGTCCTCGGCCCCCTCGACATACGGAGGCGACCAGCGGATGTAGTCGCCCATGCCGGTGTCCTCGACCTTGAGCACGTCCGCGCCGAAATCGGCGAGCAGCAGCGAGCAGAACCCGCCGGGCAACAGGCGCGAGAGGTCGAGCACGCGGATGCCTTCGAGCGGCAGGGGAGTCCTCGAGCCGGCGTCCGGCCGGCTCTTCTGAGTCATCGTTCGCCCTCCAGGCGACCGTGACCGGGCCTATCGGCCCTCTCGATCCCGAGCAGGCCGCGAGCCTCGGCGACGGTCGCGGGTCGGCGGCCGATCTCTTCGGCCATGCGACGGGCCTGGGCGATCAGCTCGCCGTTCGAGCGGGCCATCGCGCCATCGGGCAGGTACAGGTTGTCCTCGAGGCCCACCCTCACGGAGCCGCCGAGCGTGAGCGCGGCCGCGACCAGGAGCCACTGCTCACGCGAGATGCCGATCACGCCCCAGTGCGAGCGGACGCCGCCGCCGGACGCGATCGCCGGGATGTTGTCGACCATCGCCGCGAGGTTGCGCGCGCTCGGCGGGATGCCGCCGACGACGCCCATGATGCAGTCGACGTGCAGAGGGGTGCGCAACACGCCCATGTCGATCAGCGGCGCGAGCGAGCCGACGTGGCCGATGTCGAAGCACTCGTGCTCGGGTTTGATGTGAAGCTCGTTCATCGCCCGAAGCAGCTCGATGATCTCCTCGAACGGATTGGCGAACACCATCTTGAAGACGAAGTCCTTGCGCGAGCGCGAGTACTTGGCGTAGTTCATCGAGCCCATGTTCAGCGCCGCGACTTCGGGGCGACACTCGCGCAGATAGGCGACGCGCTTCTCGACGGACACGCCGACGGCGCCGGTCGAGTGGTTGATGATCGCCGCGTCCCCCACCTCCGCGCGGATCGCGTCGGTGATCGCCTTGTAGTCCTCGACCTCGAAGCTCGGCGACCCGTCCGGTTTGCGCGCGTGGATGTGGATCATCACGCCGCCCTCGTCCACGATCCGGCGCGCCTCGGCCGCGTACTCCTCGGGGGTGTAGGGGATCGCCGGGCACTGCTCGCGGTTGGCGAGCACGCCGGAGATCGCGCAGGTGATGACGACCGGGTCGGAAATCATAGCCCCGCGGGGCCTCCAGCCCCGCGTCTGAGAGCCATGGGCTCCATCCGGTCGCCCGTGACCGCGCCTTCGGCGCTCATACGGGCACCACCCCTTCGCACGCGAGCTGGACGATCTCCGATCGGTGAGGACGCCGGCCCAGCGCCGCCATACGCGCTCAGGCTCATACGGGCACCACCCCGTGGCGCCTCCACGGCCGCTCGACCCGCTTGTCCGCGGCCATCTCGAGCGCGCGGCAGATCGTGGGGCGGGTGTCGCGCGGGTCGATGACGTCGTCGATCAGGTCGTTGCCGGCGGCGATGTAGACGTCGAAGATCTTGCGGAAGCCCTCGATCAGCTCGGCGCGCTTGGCTTGGGGATCCTCGGCTTCGTCGACGGCTTTGCGGAAGGCGATCTCGACGACGCCCTCGGCGCCCATCACGCTGATCTCGGCGCTCGGCCAGGCGACGATCAGGTCGGGCTCGTAGGCGCGTCCGCACATCACGTAGTAGCCGGCGCCGTAGGCCTTGCGCGTGATGACGGTGATCTTCGGGACGGTGGCGGCGGCGACGGCGTGCAGCATCTTGGCGCCGTGGCGGATGATGCCTTCGGCCTCGACCTTGGTGCCGACCATGAAGCCGGGGACGTCCTGGATGAAGACGAGCGGGATCGCGAAGGCGTCGCAGAGGTTGACGAAGCGGGCGGCCTTGTCGGAGGAGTCGTTGTCGAGGATGCCGCCGAGCTGCTTGGGCTGGTTGGCGACGATCCCGACGGGGCGTCCGCCGAAGCGCGCGAAGCAGGTGATGATCGTCTTGGCCCATTGGCCCTTGACGTCGAGGTAGGAGCCGTCGTCGACGATCCGCGTGATGACGTCGTACATGTCATACGGCTTGCGATTGGACTCGGGCAGCACGTCCAGCAGCGACTCCTCGCGCCGGTCGATCGGGTCCCCGCTCGGACGCAGTGGGGGCGGGGTTTCGCAGTTCTGGGGCATGTATGACAAATAGGCCTTGATCTGCTCGATGCACTCCTCGTCGCTGGCGACCTCCATGTCGCCGACGCCCGACTTGCGGCAGTGCACGCGCGAGCCGCCGAGCTCCTCCTGGGTGACGTCCTCGCCCACGGCCGCGCGCACGAGGTGCGGCCCCGCGAGCGCCATCGAGCCGCGTCCCTTGACCATCGGCACGAAGTCGGCGAGCCCGGGGATGTAGGCGGTGCCCGCGGCGCAGGGTCCCATCAGGGCGGCGATGAGGGGGATGACCCCGCTCATGATCACCTCCTCGCGGAAGAGGTGCCCCGAGCCCGCGAACATCGCGCCCGCGGCCTCCTGGACGCGCGCGCCGGCGGAGTCGAGCAGCCACACGAAGGGGATGCGCTTGGTGAGCGCGAGCTCGCGCAGGCGGGTGACCTTGAACTCGCCGGTCATGCCCATCGAGCCGGCCATGACCGTGAAGTCGTAGGCGCACACGGCGGCGAGACGGCCGTCGATCTTGCCGTAGCCGGTGACGACGCCGTCGGCGGGCGCGTCTACGCCGTCCATCGCACGCTGGGAGGAGTGGGGCCTTCCGTGGATGCCGAGCTCTACGAACGTGCCTTCGTCGAGGAGCAGGGCGATGCGCTCGCGCGCGGTGAGCTT
Organism: Solirubrobacteraceae bacterium; assembly: GCA_035632775.1. Taxonomy (GTDB): domain Bacteria; phylum Actinomycetota; class Thermoleophilia; order Solirubrobacterales; family Solirubrobacteraceae; genus Palsa-744. The sequence continues at coordinate 26,087 of DASQGE010000082.1, forward strand.
GCCCCGCTCGTGCTGCTTGGCGATCTTCTCCTCGCCGCCGCCGAGCATGATCTGCGCGCGGCGGGCCTCCAGGTCCTCGACGAGCGGGCGAAGCAGGCTGGTCTGTGCGGAGTGTGCGGACACGTGAGCAATCCTAACCGCATAGACGCAGTGCAGGAAGTAGGCAGTCCTACTGCTTACTTTGCTCTGCCTATCCGTCGAGACCCAATGCGAGCACAAGCGCAGCGTCGAGTCGGCGCAACGTGAACGGATCGAGCGAACCGCGGCGGCTACGGCGCCAGGTCAACGCCCTTTCCAAACGGGGTCGCGCTTCTGAAAGAACGCGGTGACGCCCTCGACGATGTCTTCGGTCGAGAGCGCGAGCGTCAGCTGGGCGCGCAGGTAGTCGAGGGCGTCGTCTAGGGGCATGTCGAGCTGGCGGCGCATCGCTTCCTTGCCGAGGCGCATGATGACGGGCGACTTGGCGGCCAGCTTCCCAGCCCAGTCGGCGACCGCCGCGTCGAACTCCTCGGGGGGTACGACGCGGTTGACGATCCCGGCCCGAAGGGCCTCCTCGGCGCTCAGCCGCTCGCCCAGCAGCAGCAGCTCGTTGGCGCGCTTGCGGGGCACGTTGCGGTAGATGAGGGCCATGATCATGAAGGGGAAGGCGCCGACGTTGATCTCGGGGGTGCCGAACGTGGCCTGATCGGAGGCCACGATCAGATCGCAGGCGAGCGCGATGCCCAGGGCCCCGGCGAGAACGTGTCCGCGAGCCGCGCACAGGGTGGGCTTGCCCAGCGAGCCGATCAGCCTGAAGAGCTCGACGAAGCGCTCGGTGCCGAAGTGCTTGTGCACGAGGGGTATGTCGCCGGCGAAGCCGCCGAGATTGGCGCCCGAGGAGAAGACCTTCTCGTGCGAGGAGCAGAGCACGATGCAGCGCACATCGGGGTCCTCGCCCGCGCGCTCCAGCGCGGCGATCAGGCCGAGCAGCAGCTCCGCGGAAAGCGCGTTGCGGGTGTCGGGCTCGTTCAGCGTGATCGTCGCCACGCCGTCGGCGAGCTCGTAGAGGACCGGGTCCGTCGCCACGGTTGCATCCTAACCGGATCTCGCCGGCGCGGAAAGTAAGCAGCTCTACTGTTTACTTTCCCACGACGCTGCGCTACCGTCCGCGCATCTAGCCCGAGCATCGAGACCCGAGGAGATCGCCCACCATGGCCGCCACCGCCGAGAGCGTGCTGAAGCCCGACTTCGGGGCCGCACGCAAGCACTTCATCTTCAACGACGAGCACGAAGCGCTGCGCGAGTCGATCCGCAACTTCGCCATCAAAGAGCTCGCTCCGCACGCGGCCGAGTGGGAGGAGACCACGTTCCCGAACTCGGTCTTCACGCGCATGGGCGAGCTCGGCTTCCTCGGGCTGGACAAGCCGGTCGAGTACGGGGGCCAGGGAGGGGACTACTTCAGCGCGATGGTCTTGGCCGAGGAGATCGCCAACGCCAACTGCGGCGGCCTGGCGATGGGCGTCGCGGTCCAGACCGACATGGCGATGCCGCCGATCCTCGCCTTCGGCACCGAGGAGCAGAAGCGCGCCTGGGCCGAACCGGCGATCAAGGGCGAGAAGATCCTGTGCCTGGGCATCACCGAGCCCGACGCCGGCTCGGACGTCGCGGGCATCAAGACGCGCGCGGTCCGCGACGGCGACGAGTTCGTGATCAACGGCTCAAAGACCTACATCACCAACGGGCACCGCGCGGACGTGATCGTGCTCGTCACCAAGACCGACCCCGACGCCGGCTACGACGGCTTCACCTTGTTCCTCGTGCCGATGGACAGCCCCGGCGTGATCCGCGAGAAGAAGCTCCAGAAGATGGGCATGCACGCCTCCGACACCGCGCTGCTGGCCTTCCAGGACGTGCGTGTCCCCGCCTCGGCCATGCTGGGCGAGGAAGGCAAGGGCTTCTACCACATCATGTGGGAGCTCCAGGGCGAGCGCATGATCGGCGCCGCCGGCTGCGTATCCGGGGCGCAGAAATGCTTCGAACACACCCTCCAGTACGCCAAAGAGCGCGAAGCGTTCGGCAAAGCGATCGGCCACTTCCAGGTCATCAGACACAAGTTCGCCGAGATGGCCACCAAAATCGAGTCGGCGCGCCAGCTCGTTTACGTGACCGCTTGGCGCTTCGCCAACGGCGAGTACCCCGTGCGCGAGATCTCGATGGCCAAGCTCCACGCCTCGCGGGTCGCCTGCGAAGTGGCCGACGAGTGCATCCAGATCCACGGCGGCGCCGGCTACATGCGCGAGTACAACGTCGAGCGCGTCTGGCGCGACATGCGCCTGAACCGCATCGGCGCCGGCACCGACGAGATCATGCTCGAGGTGATAGGACGCGCGTAT